>NZ_JBWKCY010000025.1:0-116608 GCF_056436245.1 Streptomyces sp. NPDC043812 | reverse complement strand
TTTCCCGATCGCCGACAACAGCAGCGAGGAAGGCCGGAAGAAGAACCGCCGGGTGGAGATCTCCTTCCCGCGCGGTGGCTCCACGGGCTGACGCCCCTCGGACGGCAACGGGCCGGGTCGCATCAATGGGATGCGGCCCGGCCTTTTGTGAGCGTGTCGGCAGGCCCCTCGCTCCAGCGGCCTGTTGAGCCCGCTCATGGGTCCGTGGGCCCATGACGGGCACAGTGCGCGTCCGTAGCTTGACGGTCATGCCTGCTTTGGGGGAACTGCGCCGGAACTGCCGCCGGTTGTTGCGGCGTGTCATGCCGCGCACCGACGCGCGGCTGCTCGGCCTGCGCAAGCGGCGCAGGAACGACCGCGGCCAGACGGCCTTGGAGTACGTCGGACTGGTGGTCGTTGTCGCGGCGATCATCGGGGCGTTCGTCGCCACAGGAGTGGGGCCGACGCTGGCGGAGGGACTCAAGACGCAGGTCTGCCGCATCACCGGCGGCGGCGAATGCGGAGGAGTTGGCGGGCAGGGCGGGGCGCAGGAGGACCAGGCGGCGTCCGGTGGCGACCAGCCCGTCAACGACAGCACCGGCGCCGCCAGGACCCCGGAACAGGAGCTCTACGAGAAGGCCCTCAAGGATCTTCAGGACGCGCAAGCAGCCGAGAAGGCCGACCAGGACAAGGCGATCCAGGCGGCCAAGGAGCTGGCGAAGATTCTCGCCGACGAACTCGGCATCACCGACGCCCTCGACTGCGTCACCAAGGGCGACATGGGCGCGTGCACCGAAACGCTCGTCAATGTGCTGCTGAGTCTCGTCGGGGGCGCGGTCGGGAAGCTGGCCGCGAAGTACGGGGCACCGTGGAAGTGGAAGAAGGCGTACGAGCTCGTCCAGAAGCTCAGGAAGCACGGCGGTGACCTCTATGACGGCCTCACCGGGCTCATCAAGAACCGCAAGCGCGTCAAGGACGCCGAGAAGGCGCTCGACGAAGCGAAGAAGAAGTACGACCCCCACCAGAAGAAACCGGGCGACAAGAAGCCCGACGACGAGAAGCCCGACGACAGACCGACGACCTGTCCCGCCCGGCACAGCTTCCTGCCCGGCACACCCGTGCTCATTGCCGACGGCCGCCGGGTGCCCATCGAGAGCGTGCGGGTCGGGACGCGGGTTGCCGCGGCCGACCCCGTCACCGGGGTGGCCGGTGGGCGCGACGTCACGCAGACGTTCACCACGTACGACGACAAGGCGTTCGCCAGGCTGACCGTACGCACGCAGTCAGGAACGGCGGCCGTCACTGCCACCGACACCCACCCGTTCTGGCTCGCCGACGAGCAGCGCTGGGCGGATGCGGGTGACATCCGGGCCGGCCACCTGCTTCGTACGCAACACGGCACCGCCCTGGAGGTCCTGGGGGTCCGCCACTACGTTCAGCGGCAGACGACGCACGACCTCGCGGTCGAGGGGATGCACACCTACTTCGTCGGCGTGGGGCACGCCACCGCCCTCGTGCACAACAACGACTGCGACATGTCGGACGACGAGGTCGACGCGGCGCGGAAGCCGGACGTCGGTGAAGGCGATCCGAAGAAGTTCAAGGACCACTTCCTGCGGCACAAGAAGCTCATCGAGGACGCGCTCGGCACCAAGTACAAGAAGCTCAAGGAGGACGGGCCGCGCTTCCGCGAGGACATTGCGAAGGCGATCAAGGACGGCACGTTCGAACTGGTCGGCAAGGGCACGCTGAAGCCGAACGAACCTGAGGGCCTGATCTATCGTGGCAAGGGCGTGACGGTCGTCCTGCGGGAGAACGGCGAGTTCTGGACCGCACTCACCTCCGGCGAGGGCCTCGACAAGGCGATCCAGATCACCAAGAAGGTTCCCAAGAAGTAGGGATGACGGGATGAGCAGCGTGGCCCGGCAGGTCGCCGAGTTCCTCGACGGACGCCGGGTCCGTGATGTCCTCCTCCCGGGATGGATCGACAGGGACGACGACATCGCCGAGTTCCGCCCGCAGCCCCTGGTCCTGTGGCTGCGGCTGGACCGGGGTGGCCTGGTGCGCCTGGCGTCCGAAGGACAGCACGACCACCTCTCCGCCCGCCACGACACGGTCGCCGACTGGTCCGACATCGGACTCCTGGCGGATGCGGAGGACGAGGTCGTCCTCGCCTCGTACGGCGAGCAGTTGTTCGGGGACGGCCGCGCCGAGCTGGAGTGCCTTGCCTTGCGCGGGTACGAGAGGACCGACGGGACCACCAGCGTCCTGGCCCTGGACTTCGAGGGAGGCCACACCCTCTTCCTGGACCCTGCCTGGACGTTCGGCATCCGCATGGGCGACGCGGCGGGTGAGGCGGACTGGGTGGAGAGGTACGGCGGCGACCGGTCGCTGCGTTCCCTCCGCCCGGCCACGCCGGACAGACCCTAGGGACCGCAGCGGATCGGGAGACCGGAAAGGGGTCCGTGGGCCCATGCGTCGTGCCTCGGCGCCTTGTTAGCGTGCGTCGCACATTCGGTGGACGGGGTGGGGACGGGATGAGCACAGGCTCTCGGCGCACGGCACGAACCGCACGCGCGGCACGCAGGTCCCGTCGCATCGTGACGGCCGTGGCCGCGGCCGCGCTCACGATCGCAACGGCCACCGCCTGCGAGGGAGACGACAAGGCCGAGGGCAAGCCCGCACGGTCCTCCGCGTCCCCGGCCGAATCGAGCCCGCGGGCACCCGCCCGCACGTCCTCCCCCTCCACCGTGCCGCCTGCCGAACAGCAGCCGAGCAGCGGAAAGACCCTGACCGAGGACGAGTTGACGAAGGCGGCGCTGACGAGCGGGGAAGTGCCCGGCTTCGAGGTGTCGCCGCTGCAGGGTGCTGAGGAACCCGGCACCGAGCGCGCCGAGAAGGAGGCGTGCGCACCCCTGGCCGACATGATCAACGGCAAGCCGTCACCGAAACGAGTCGCGACCGTCTACCGCACGGCCGTCGATTCGGCAGAGGCGGGGGAAGAGACCCAGACCGTGGTCACCCTGATCCTCACCTCCCACGCGAACGGCGGCGCACAGCAGGCCCTGGCCTCCCTGCGCACCTCGGTGAAGGCGTGTGCCGACGGCTTCACCACCCACGGCGGCGACGGTGTCTCCACGTACGCCGGGGTGAAGGAGCTGCCCGCCGTGCACGCGGGCGACGAGTCGTTCGCGTACCAGGTGACGGGCGCCCTCGCCGGCGCCGAGGTGCCGCTCGTTTTCCATGTCGTACGCCGCGGAGCGAGCCTCGCCACCTTCTACACCGCGAACTTCGTCGCTGCCGTCACACCCGAGGTGCCGGCCGGACTCATCCGGAAGCAGTCGGCGAAACTGCCCTAACCCGCCGGCGGTGCGTGCTCGATGGCCACCCGCACGCCCGGCCGAAGGCCCCACTCCGCCATGGCCCCGGCCTCCGCCTCCAGTACGTGCCGCCCCCGCAACCGGAGCATCCCGAGTCGTCCCGGCCTCATCGTGCGCACATCCACCACCGTCAACTCCCGGTCCAGATAGGCCACATCGATCGTGAACCGCATCCGGAACGTGTGAACGCTGTTGCACGGCGTGAGCATGATCGCGCCCTCGATCCCGTCGCGACCCAGCAGACCGCGCCGGCGCGTGCCGTACGAGGCCGCGACCTCCACGGGTATCGCCTCGTTCCGGCCGGGGACGGTCAGCCGCGCGGTCCCGTTGCGCCATGTCGCCATGGGCGACGACCGTACAGGCCCGTGTGCCGCGATGGGCTCGTATCGCGCACTGTGGGCCCCAGGGCCCATGACCGGCGGGGCCTCGTCGCTCTAGGGTCGCCTTCGTGTACGCCACGCTGATCGCCGTAGCCGCCCTGTGGGGCGCCGCCACCGGGCTGCTCGTGCCACGGGCCGCGTACCGCCTGGCCGTTGAGCCCGAGGAGTCCTGGCGCCCGGCCTGTCCGTCGGGTCACGCCTTTGCCGGTCCGGCCGGTGGCTGGCTCGGTACGGCGCGGTGCGCGGCATGCGCGGTGGCGGTGGCGGTGCCGATCGGTGTCCCCGCCGACACCGGCAAGCCACAGGCAGTCCCCTCTTCCGCGGCGCCGTTCATCGCAGGCGTCGCCTGCGTCGTGCTCGCCGCAGCCACCGGACCACGACCCGAACTCGCTGTCTGGCTGCTGCTCGCGCCCTTCGCCGTACTGCTCGCCACGGTCGACTTCCGCGTCCACCGGCTCCCCGACCAGCTCACGCTGTCCCTGGCCGCCGCGTCCGTGTCGCTGCTCGGCATCGCCGCGCTGCTTCCGGGTGCCGCCGGATCCTGGCCGACCGCGGCCCTCGGCGCACTCGTTCTCGGCGCGGCCTACTTCGTGCTGTTCCTCATCAATCCCCACGGCATGGGATTCGGTGACGTCAAGCTGGCGCTCTCGCTCGGGGCGGCCCTCGGCTGGTACGGCTGGGAGGTTCTTTTCGCCGGCGCCTTCGGTGGCTTCCTCCTGGGCGCGGTGTACGGCCTGACGATGGTCCTGCTGCGCCGCGCGGGGCGTAAGTCGGCGATCCCGTTCGGCCCGTTCATGATCGGGGGCGCGCTGGCGGGGCTGCTGCTGGGGGCACTCGCGGCATCCTGAGGCACAGGAGGCCATGTGCCCCTCCGCAGAACGGAAGCCCGCCCGGGAAGAACGTGTACGGGAAGTCCGGCTGCACCGGACTTCCCGTACACGATCCTGCTGGACTGACAGCCCCCGCTACGCCCCGCCGGCGGACAGGGCCGTCACGCTGTCGTTCTGCAGCAGGATCAGGTGGGTGCCGTTCGCCGTCAGTTTCAGTGACTTGAGGCTCTTCTGCGAGTAGCCCCACGCCCGTTTGCCCGTCTTCTTGTCCAGTGCCACGGCATCGAACGACTTGGGGTCCGCGCCGCTGCTGGCGTAGGCGAAGGCCCCGTCGACCCGGGGAGGGTAGTAGACGGTCGCGGACGACTTCACGTCGCGGGACCAGATCTTCGCCCCGGTGCGCAGGTCACGGCAGTGCAGCACCGAGTCGTCGAACGCGTACACGGCTTTCCCGTCCACGGCGGGAGCACCCCACGAGATGCCGAGGGCCGAAGTGCTCGGGACCGACCACAGCTCCCGGCCGTCCTGCAGATTCGTCCGCCGAAGCTTTTCGCCGCCGAGCAGGACCGTGTCGCCGTGAACGGTCGGCATGGTGATGATGGCGTTCTTCGTCTCCCAGCCCCAGACCTTGGTCCCCGAGGCCGTGTCGAGCGCCAGCACCTCGGCCTTGCCGGTGGCGTCCTTGCCGGCGCCGTTGACGACCAGGCGGTTCTTCGACGCCGCGGCGCCGACGAAGTCGAAGGACGTGGCAGTGGTCCACAGGCTCTTGTGGTCCTTGGTGCCGACGGCGCAGATCTTCTTGTCGCGTGTCAGGACGTACACGGCCGACGTGTTGGCGGCCATGATCGCGGTGGCGTCCACGTCCGCGGTCCATTCCGACCGGCCGGTGGACGGGTCGATGGCGTGGACCGTACCGCCGGCGTCCGCGGCAATGACCAACGTGCCGTCCAGCACCAGGTATTCGGCGGACGGAGTGATGCTCGGGGACTCCCACCGCTTCTTGCCATCTGCCACGCCGTACGCGACGAGGCCGCCTTCCTTGCCGCCGAACACCACCACGTCGTCCACGGCCAGTGCAGGCGGACTCCACGGCTCGGCGACGGCGAGGGGGCCCCACAGGGCGGTGCCCGGAGGCTGGGCCGAGCCGTTCTTCGCCTCGTTCTTCTCCCCGCCATCATCGGTGCCGCCGCCACCGATGAGCCAGGCGGCTGTCCCGCCTCCCGCGGCGAGGACAGCGGCTCCCACACCGATACCCGTCAGGAACCGGCGACGGCCGGGAGCCGGAGTCACCTGGGTGCCGGGCAGCGTGGACAACTGCTGTGCACTGGCCTCGCGTTGGCGGATGTCCGCAGCCCACGGGCCCTGCCGCCAGACCCGTTCCGCACGCGGTGGGGGAGCGAACGCCGTACGGATCTGTTCCGGGGACGGCCGGAAGGCGGGATCCTTGGACAGGCACGGCCCGATGAGAGTGCGCAGGTGGCCGGGTACGTGCGACAGATCCGGTTCGCCGTGCACCACCGTGTACTGCACGGCAGCCACGTGCGGGCCGTCGTAGACACGCCGGCCACCGGCCGCGAAGGCAAGGACCGCCCCGAGCGAGAAGACGTCGGCGGCGGGTCCCACGCGGTGGCCCAGGACCTGTTCGGGGGAACCGTAGCCGGGTGTCACCGGCGCCTGCCCGGTGGTGGTGAGCGTGAGTCCGTGCTCGGGGCGGGCGATACCGAAGTCGATGACGCACGGTCCGCGCGACGTGAGCACGATGTTCGCGGGCTTGAGGTCCCGGTGCACCAGACCCGCGGCATGGATGTGCTGGAGGGCCTCGGCGAGCGAGGCGGCGAGGGCGCGCACCGCGTCGTCCGGGAACTGCCCGTACGAGGCGACCGCCTGCTCCAGGGTCGGCCCGGCCAGGTACTCGGAGGCTATCCAGGGGCGGCCGCCCTCCGTCTGGGCGGCGAGGACACGGGCGACGCCCCGGCCGGTGACCGTACGCGCGGCCTCGGCCTCACGCAGGAAACGCTGCACGAGTTGCTGGTCGTGGGCGAACTGGGGCAGCAGGACCTTGATCGCCGCGGGACGGCCCTGGTTGTCGTGGCCGAAGTAGACCTTGCCCATGCCACCGGCGCCGAGCACTCCGGCAAGTCGGTACGGGCCGAGCCGCAGTGGGTCGCCGGGGCCGAGGGGGGTCATGCGTGTCCTTCTTTCGGGAGTTCCGTGGTGCGTGGCGCTCAGTACGAGTAGTCGTAGCGCATGGCGAAGATCTGGCTGCCGTCGAACTGGATGAGGCGCTCGGTGTCCGCGTGGACGGCGAGCGTCGGCGAGCCGGGCTTCGAGGACCAGTCCTCCTTGTGGTCGTCCAGGCCGACGGCGCGGATGCCGCTGCCCGACATCACGTACACATGACCGCTGTCCAGGACGGGAGGCACCCGGAGATCGGGGACGTCGCCGGTCTTCGCCGCCCAGCGGAGTTTCCCGTCCCCGGCGGACAGGGCCACCACGCCTTCGCCCTGCTCCGCGGCGTAGACCACGCCGCCTCCCACGGCGGGCATGCTGTACGCGCCCGAGCTGCGCCCCGCGCCGAACGACCAGCCGACGCCGCCGTCGGTGACCCGGAGGGCCTGGACACGGCTGCCGCCGACATACACATGCGTGCTGTCGGCGGCCAGAAGGTCTGATGCCGAGGAAGCGCCGCCCGCCGGGCGGGGCCG
This sequence comes from Streptomyces sp. NPDC043812, assembly GCF_056436245.1. Lineage (NCBI taxonomy): Bacteria > Bacillati > Actinomycetota > Actinomycetes > Kitasatosporales > Streptomycetaceae > Streptomyces > Streptomyces sp. NPDC043812. Next base: position 109,334 of record NZ_JBWKCY010000025.1, on the reverse strand, counting down.
GGAGACGGTCGTCTCCCACGCGCTCTTGCCCGTACGCCTGTCCCACGCCCTGACGGCGAGGTCCCCGCCCTTCTTCGCCGGCCGGCAGAGGATGAGGTGGTTTCCCACCACGACGGAGGCGATCGAGTCGTCGGGGCTGTCGATGTCGTACGCCGGGACGGGCGCACTCCACCGCTGCCCTCCGGTGCGGAGGTCGACGGCTGTCACGCTCCAGCTCTTTGCGCGCTTGCCCGCATCGTCGCCCGGCCGGCCCGCCCTCGCCGCCAGATAGAGGAGACCGTCCGTCACCTGCAGCAGCGCCGCCTCCTGGACGGGGCTGTCGAACCGGGCGAACGAGACGGCGAGGCTGGTTCGCCCGTTGGCCGGGTCCACGGTGTGCAGGGACAGCCGGTGTCCGTTCGTACCGCCGGGGAGCAGCGCGTGGATCTTCCTGCCGTCCGAGCGGACATGCCGGGCGTGCCGGATGTCGGTCGCGAGCCAGCGACGCTCACCGCTCAGTGCGCCGAGAGCGAGCAGCCCGTCGCCCGTCGCGATCACGACGTTGTCGCCGACCAGGGCCGGCGTGCGGGTGAGCGTGCCTCGTGCCACGGGCTTGCGCCACGTCCGGCGCTTGTCGGCGGCCGTTGTCGGCAGGGGTACGGCCGACGGGTTGCCGGTCACCGGTGGGGGAGTGCTCGAACCGCCATCCGTGTCCCGGGAACTCCTCGACGCCCACGACCAGGCACCGAGTCCCACGCCTGCCGCGGCCAGCACAGAACCCCCCGACCACGACAGCACTCTGCGGCGGGAGACATGGCCCGTGGCGAGGACGGTGTCGGCTACGGCGTGGTCCGCCGGGGCGGGGAGCCGGACGGGCTGGTGCTGCCACACCTCGGTCGCTCTGCGGGCGATGTCGGAGAGGAGCGGATCAGGCAGGTGGTCGGCGAACTGTCCTTCTCCGGCGTGGAGTCGGGTGCCGAGCTGATGAGTGGTCGGACGGTTCCCCGGGTCCTTGTCGAGGCACTGCAGGAGGAGGGGGACGAGTCCTTCGGGGAGGCCCGTGAGGTCCGGATCGGAGTACCGCACGCGGTAGAGGAGGTCGGCCGCCTGGCCTGTTCCGAAGGGGCCGTGGCCCGTGGCGGCGAAGAGCAGCACACCGGCGAGGGCGAAGACGTCGCCCGCGGGTGTGTGTTCCTGACCGGTTGCCTGTTCCGGAGACATGAACGCGGGGGTGCCGGCGGCGGAACCGGTGCGGGTGAGCCGGTCGTCCCCGGCGGCGCGGGCGATCCCGAAGTCGATGATCTTGGGGCCGTAGGCCGTGACCATCACATTGGACGGCTTGAGATCGCGGTGGACCACGTCGGAGGCGTGGAGCTGGCCGAGCGCCCCGGCGAGGGCCGCGCCCAGGGCACGGACCGTCGCCTCCGGGAGTGGCCCGCACAGGGAGACGGCGTCGTCGAGCGGCGGCCCGAGCACGTACGCGGTGGTCAGCCAGGGCGTCGGGGCGAAGGGGTCGGCGTCGACGACGTCCGCGCCGTGGTGGCCGCCGATGATGCGGGCGGCGTCGATCTCGAGGCGGAACCGGGTCCGGGCGGCAGCGTCTGCCGCGATGTCGGCGTGCACGGTCTTGAGCGCCACGGTGCGGCCCGCGTCGGTGCGGGCCAGATACACGGTCCCCATTCCTCCGTGCCCGAGGCGGGCGACAAGGCGGTGGCCGCCTATGGCGACGGGGTCGTCGTGGAGCAGCGGGGAGAGCATCGGATCAGGTCCTGGAGTGCTGAGGGGCGTGAAAGGGGCGAGGGTTATCGGGCAACACGGGGGAGCGCGGCGATGACCGCCGGCATCCGCCCGTGCGGACCGCTGTCCGTGCGCGGTGTCCTCACGTGCACCCTGATGCGGTCTGCGTGTCCCATCTGCGAACCCCCCGATTGCGGCAACGCCACAGGAGCCTACCGGCGCACGTGGCCGCGGCAGTCAGGTGGACCGCACCGGACTCCGCGTCCGGTGCGGTCCGCCTGATCCGAACGAGAGGCCCTGGGTGTCCTGTCCCGGGCGATCGTTGAGGATCCGCCGCGGCGTCAGATGCATGGGCCTCCCCCCGGCCGCGAGGGCCGAGGGACGCATGACAAGGCGGTGGGGCCACTCCTGTCGGCTCCGCCGGGGACCCCGCCCGGCCGACGGGGCCGGGGGAGTGCCGTAGCCGACGTCGAGCCCGAGAAGATCGCCCGGACCGGGCCTACGCATGCGGCCCCACGGTGACCTCCCCGACCACCAACTCGGCTCGTCCTTCCATTACTTCGCCCACCCCTTCCACCTGCGCCGCCAGTTCCTTGCGTGCCGTCGCCGTGTCCAGTGCCGTGCCGATCGGCTCGACCGTCACCGTGATGCGCCGTCCGGAGCGGCGCTGGTGCCACACACCGGCGACCACGCCGTCCACGAGCACGACCGGGTAGTTCCCGGCCTGGCCGCCGGCCAGGGCGCGCTGGAAGGCTGCACCCGGGAAGAGCCGCGCACGAGGCTGGGACGCGATCGCGAACGCGTCGAAGTACGGCAGAAGGCGTACGCCCAGCGGGCGGGTGTCGTCCGGGAACGCGGTGTCGCCCGCCGCCACCCAGGCCGGTTCGCCCTCGAAGCGCACTTCCTCGATGCGGCCCCCGTCCGCCAGCCGGCCGAAGAGCTCCACCGCCCATGCGTTCCGCGTCGCGAGCCACTTCGCGAACTGCTGCGGTGTCGCCGGACCGTACGCATGCAGATACCGCACCGCCAGCTCCGCCACCGCCTCCGCGCCGGGCAGTGGCGTGACTTCGGGGCTCGTGTAGGTGACCTTGCGGCCGCGGTTGGGGCCGAAGGCGAGCGCGCCGCGGTGGGCCGCGGTGTGGGTCGCCTGGCGCCAGCGCGGCCACTTGTCCTGGAATGCCTCCATGACCCGGTCGCCGGCCCACGGGCCGGTGCGGGCCACGATCGCCTCCGTGAGTTCGTCCACGGTCAGCGCCTCGTCCGTGAGCGCGTCGGCGATCGCCGCGACGACCTCGTCCGTCTGCGCGTCCGTCATCCTCACGTCGTCGGGCTGCGCGGCCGCGGCGGCCGGCACGGCCGACAGCGCGCCGGTCCACAGCGGCAGGTCGGCCGTCGGCAGGAGATGGACCGTGCCGCGCGGGCCGTACGTCTTCACCAGCGTGCGGTCCTCCCACAGGGCCTTGCGTACCTCCGCACGCGTCACGCCCCCGCCGAGACGCAGCCCGACCGACAGTTCGGCGGCGGACAGCACCTGCGCATGGGCGCCGAGCATCGCGCCGACGATCCCGGGGACGGTGGTGCCGGGCGCGGTGGTGGTCAGGGACTGGCGGGCAAGCCGCCGGGTGTTCGCCTGCTGCCAGGTCACGTCGCTCGTCGTCATGCGGCCGACCCTATGGGCCATATGGGTCGGAAACTGTCCGCTATGACACAGAGTTGTCACCAACCGCCCGGCAGAGTCGGGCACTTGATGTCACGTCATGTGTTCGTCAATGCGGCGCCCGTGGCGACGGGTCCCCCGTGGGAGCTACGGAGCCGGGGCGCGGCAAGGCCGCTGAGCCGCATGTTTACGGGCCCGCCCGGCCCCTCCGCCCGCACCTGCCGGATTCGGCGCGTCGATGTGGCACGGCGTGGCACCCACCACCCCTTACGAAGGGTTATGGTGGAAACCCCCCCTCGGGCCGGTCCGTATCCCCCCCCACGGACCGGCCCGTTTTTTCTGCCCGCGCGCCGGTCAGCCCCGCGCGGCCCAGATGTTCGTACCTGCGGTGTCGACGGCGAACATGTCGATGTCCTTCAGCTCCGCATCGCTCAGCGGCGGTGCGGCCAGCGCGGCCACGTTCTCCTCCAACTGCTTCACGCTGGAGGCGCCGATCAGCGCCGACGTCATCCGCGGATCGCGCAACACCCAGGCCAGCGCCAGCTGGGCCAGCGACTGGCCGCGGCGGGCGGCGATGTCGTTCAGTCCGTTCAGCCGGCGCACGACCTCGCCGGACAGCAGGTCCGGGTCGAGCGACTTGCCCTGCGTGGCACGCGAACCCTCCGGGATGCCCTTCAGGTACTTGCCGGTGAGCAGACCCTGTGCGAGCGGCACGAAGGAGATGCAGCCCATGCCGGCGCTCTCCAGCGTGTCGAGGAGGCCGTCGTCCTCGATCCAGCGGTTGATCATCGAGTACGACGGCTGGTGGATGAGCGCCGGGACACCCATCTCCTTCAGCAGCCGGGCCGCCTCCGCGGTCTGCTCGGCGGTGTACGAGGACACGCCGACGTACAGCGCCTTGCCCTGCTGCACGGCGGAGGCGAGGGCGCCCATCGTCTCCTCGAGCGGGGTGTCCTTGTCGAAGCGGTGCGAATAGAAGATGTCGACGTAGTCGACACCCATCCGCTTCAGTGACGCGTCGAGCGACGACAGCAGGTACTTGCGCGAACCCCACTCGCCGTACGGCCCGGGGTGCATCAGATACCCCGCCTTGGTCGAAATGACCAGTTCGTCACGGTACGGGGCGAAATCCTGCGCGAAGAGCTTGCGGAAGTTCAGCTCGGCGGAGCCGGGCGGCGGACCGTAGTTGTTCGCCAGGTCGAAATGGGTCACACCCAGATCGAAGGCGCGGCGCAGGATCGCACGCTGCGAGTCGAGGGAGCGGTCGTCGCCGAAGTTGTGCCACAGGCCCAGCGAGACCGCCGGGAGCTTGAGCCCCGAGTGCCCGCTGCGCCGGTACTCCATGGACTCGTAACGGTCCGCGGCAGCTCGGTAGAAGTTCGATTCAGTCACGCAACCCTCCTTATCACGGACTTGTGACACACCGGGTTGGGCCGCCGTGGCCCGTCCGCAGTACTGTGGCGCCTTCGGGGACTGCCGTATGGAGGGGTGTAAGAACAGTGAACCTGCGCGACCTGGTGTACGGGCTCTACGCACGCCGGGTGGAGGGCCGCCTCGACCACGACCAGGTGCCCAAGCACATCGGCGTGATCCTCGACGGCAACCGACGCTGGGCCAAGGCGTCCGGCGGCACGGCCGCACAGGGGCACCAGGCAGGCGCCGACAAGATCTCCGAGCTGCTCGGCTGGTGCGCCGAGACCGATGTCGAGGTCGTCACGCTCTGGCTGCTCTCCACGGACAACTTCGACCGCCCCGCGGAGGAGCTCACCCCTCTTCTCGGCATCATCGAGAACACGGTCCGCAACCTGGCCGCGGACGGGCGCTGGCGCGTGCACCACGTGGGCACGCTGGACCTGCTGCCCGGGCACACCCAGTCCGTACTGAAGGAAGCCGAGCAGTCGACGGTCGGCAACGACGGAATACTGGTCAACGTCGCCGTCGGCTACGGCGGCCGCCAGGAGATCGCCGACGCGGTCCGCTCCCTTCTTCTGGAGCATGCGGAGAAGGGCACGAGCTTCGAGGAGCTCGCCGAGATCGTCGACGTCGAACACATCTCCGAGCACCTGTACACGCGGGGCCAGCCGGACCCGGACCTGGTGATCCGTACGAGCGGGGAGCAGCGGCTGTCGGGGTTCATGCTCTGGCAGAGCGCCCACTCGGAGTACTACTTCTGCGAGGTCTTCTGGCCGGCGTTCCGCAAGGTGGACTTCCTGCGAGCGCTCCGCGACTACGCGGCGCGGCATCGCCGCTACGGCTCCTGACCTTTCGGATCCGTCGGCCCGGGCCCGGTATCCCCCGCATCGGCTGCGCCCCGTGACCCAGTGGGCCGAGGCCGCGACTCGGGCCGCCTCCTGACCTGAAGCCCGGCTCCGCACCGCCTTTCGGGCGGTGTCCTCCCTCGCCGGACGGGCCGTTCGCGCACCCTGCTGAACCGCCCCGCGGGAGTCGGGACGGGGTGTGGAGAGGCCGGCCACCGCGTGTTCATCCTCGCGACGTCATATGCCAACGCATGGTCGCACTTGTTCGAGGGCATACCACTTCCAGGTCGACGTCCGATCCACGAACGTCGTATCTCAGTGAGCGGCCGACACCGCTCACCCGGGAGGCCCTTTGCACACGAAGGACTGCACCTTTGGTGCGGACCGCGTCGAGGGCCGGTGTTCGGCCCGTGCATCGGGGCCCGAACCCGGTCCGTCCTCCGCTTCGGCGGATGGATTCATGGTCCGCGACGCCGTCGCACCCCGACCTCGTCCGAGGGGGTACGTCCTTCCGTGGTGAACAGCTCAAAGCGCCGCATGCCCGACCGGCGCACCTACGTTCTCGACACCAGCGTCCTGCTGGCAGACCCGCACGCCATGAGCCGGTTCGACGAGCACGAAGTCGTGCTCCCGATCGTGGTGATCACGGAGCTGGAGGCCAAGAGGCACCATCCGGAACTCGGCTACTTCGCCCGGCAGGCACTGCGCCTGCTGGACGACTTCCGGGTCCGGTACGGCCGCCTCGACGCACCCCTCCCGATCGGCGACCTCGGCGGTTCGCTCCGTGTCGAGCTCAACCACTCCGACCCCGGCGTGCTCCCGGCCGGCTTCCGATCGGGGGACAACGACTCGCGCATTCTCGCGGTGGCGCGCAATCTGCAGGCCGAGGGGTACGACGTCACCGTCGTCTCCAAGGATCTGCCGCTCCGTATCAAGGCCTCCTCTGTCGGCCTGCTTGCGGAGGAGTACCGCGCGGAACTGGCCATCACCGACACCGGCTGGACCGGGATGCGGGAACTGCCGCTCTCCGCCGAGCAGGTGGACCTGCTGTACGGAGAGGACACGCTGTACGTGCCCGAGGCGGCCGAGCTGCCCGTGCACACCGGTCTCGTCCTTCAGTCCGAGCGCGGCAAGGCGCTCGGCCGGATCACGGCCGAGGGCAATGTCCGGCTGGTGCGCGGAGACCGGGAGGCGTTCGGTATCCACGGCCGCAGCGCCGAGCAGCGCATCGCGCTCGACCTCCTTCTGGACCAGGAGGTCGGCATCGTCTCGCTCGGCGGTCGTGCCGGCACCGGCAAGTCGGCGCTCGCGCTGTGCGCGGGCCTGGAGGCCGTGCTGGAGCGCAGGCAGCACCAGAAGGTGATGGTCTTCCGTCCGCTGTACGCAGTGGGCGGGCAGGAGCTCGGCTATCTGCCGGGCACCGAGGCCGAGAAGATGAGTCCCTGGGCGCAGGCGGTCTTCGACACGCTGTCCGCCGTGGCGGGCCGTGAAGTGATCGAGGAGGTGCTGGGCCGCGGCATGCTGGAAGTGCTGCCGCTGACGCACATCCGGGGCCGTTCGCTGCACGACGCGTTCGTCATCGTCGACGAGGCCCAGTCGCTGGAGCGGAATGTCCTGCTGACCGTTCTGTCCCGTGTCGGGGCCAATTCCCGGGTCGTTCTCACACATGACGTGGCACAACGGGACAATCTGCGCGTCGGCCGGTACGACGGAGTCGTCGCCGTCGTGGAGAAGCTGAAGGGGCATCCGCTCTTCGCGCATGTCACCCTCAACCGCTCCGAGCGTTCACAGATTGCGGCACTGGTGACCGAAATGCTGGAGGACGGACACATTTAACCGGATCTGCCCCGAGGGGTCTATCCGGCAAATAGGGCAACTCAGTTGACGCCGCCCGGCGAAGCGCAAGAGCGTAGCCGGGCGGCGTCGCGCTGTCCGCCGTTTCCTCCAAGACCCCTGGCGTAAACGGGGTGTGAGCTTTCACACGCAACGAAGAATTGCCTTGCGGCATCGGCTTCCGGCAGAGTCTTGCTTCCGTCAGGCCCCGCATGCGGCACAACCGCACCCCCAGTGGTGCACAGCAACACACAACTCAAGACTTGGCGCCGCATGCCGCCCGCGAGTACCACGCGGCACCTCCCCCAGGGGAGTTGCCCACCGGGCCCGTGTCTCCCGTGACCACCAAGCAATGGGGAGGCCAGTGGCAGGGGCACGATTGCGCCCGCGAGGTCACCTAAGTGGGCGATGCTGGAAGGACACCGTGTGAGCCGGATCTCGGTCCGGGGATTCGCAGTCGCCTCGGCTACTGCAGTCACCACCGTCGGCGCCGTCGTCGGCGTTGCGTCGGGCAACACCCAGCCTGCGGGGGACAACCTCGAGGCTGCGGCAGCCGACGCGACGCTCCTCGCGGACATTCCCATGGGCGAGCAGGCCCAGATTCAGGTCTCGTCCCTGACGCAGCAGGCCGAAGCACAGGCCGCTGCCGCGGACGCGGCTGCGAAGAAGTCCGCCGAGGAGTCGGCCCGCATCCAGGCCGCGAAGACCGCCAAGGAGAAGAAGGCGGCCGCCGAGGAGAAGGCGGAAGCGGAGAAGCGTGAGCGCGAGGAGGCGGAGGCACGCGCCAACCGCGACTCCGTCCGCTCGGCATCCAGCTTCGCCTCCCAGAGCTCGTACTCGATCTCCGAAGTCCAGGCGATCGCCCGCCAGATGGTCCCCGCCGACCAGTTCCAGTGCTTCAGCAACATCGTGGACCACGAGTCCAGCTGGAACTACAAGGCGCAGAACCCGTCCTCCGGCGCGTACGGTCTCGTCCAGGCTCTCCCGGGCTCCAAGATGTCGTCGGCCGGCGCCGACTGGCAGACGAACCCGGCCACCCAGATCAAGTGGGGCCTGAACTACATGGACAGCCGCTACGGCAGCCCCTGCGGCGCCTGGTCGTTCTGGCAGGCCAACAACTGGTACTAGGCCTGCAGCCTGCGCTCAACTTCCCGGAGCCCCTTGCCGTCCTACGGTGAGGGGCTTCGTGCGTGTACCGTCGGGGGCCGTTACTCCCGGGTGGGGCACCGCCCGCGCCCTTCACGGCGCAGGGGGAGTGGTGGGGACAAAAGGGAGCGTCATGTCGAAGGTTCCAGGGTGGCTCGGGCGCATGGGCGCCGAGCTGACCCGGATAGGAGAGCGCTGGGACGAGCGCCGCAACGAGGCAGTGGCGGACGACGATCCGCCCGTGGAACGGCCGGCCGCGGAGAGCGTCCCACCACCGCCCTCGTACGCCCCGGCCGTCGCTGCGGCACCCGATCCGGTCTCCGCAATCCCCTGGGGGATCCGCGTCGCGGCCGAGGCGGGCTGGCGGCTGCTCGTACTCGCCGGCACGCTCTGGGTGTTGATGCGGGTCATCAGCGCCGTGCAGCTCGTCGTCCTCGCCTTCGTCGCAGCGCTGCTCGTCACCGCCATGCTCCAGCCCACCGTCGCCCGGCTGCGAAGGCTGGGGCTGCCGCGCGGACTCGCCACCGCCGTGACGGCGATCCTCGGCTTCGTCATCATGGGACTCGTCGGCTGGTTCGTGGTCTGGCAGGTCATGGACAACCTCGACAACCTCTCCGACCGGGTCAGGGACGGTATCGAGGAGCTCAAGCGCTGGCTGCTGGACAGCCCGTTCCACGTCACCGAGAGCCAGATCAACGACATAGCCAAGAACCTCAGCGACACCATCGGCACCAACACCGAGGAGATCACCTCCGCCGGACTGCAGGGCGTCACCGTCATGGTGGAGGTGCTGACCGGAATACTGCTGGCGATGTTCTCCACGCTCTTCCTGCTCTACGACGGGAAGCGCATCTGGCAGTGGACCCTCAAGCTCGTACCCTCCCAGGCCCGGGCAGGAGTCGCCGGCGCCGGACCCCGCGCCTGGCGCACACTCACCGCGTACGTGCGCGGCACCGTGCTCGTGGCACTGATCGACGCGATCTTCATCGGTCTGGGGCTCTACTTCCTCGACGTCCCGATGGCCGTGCCGCTCGCCGTGTTCATCTTCCTCTTCGCCTTCATCCCGCTCGTCGGCGCGGTGGTGTCCGGTGCCCTCGCCGTCGTCGTCGCGCTGGTCACCCAGGGCGTGTTCACGGCGCTGATGGTGCTCGTCGTCGTCCTCGCCGTGCAGCAGATAGAGGGCCATGTTCTGCAGCCCTTCATCCTCGGCCGGGCGGTGCGGGTGCACCCGCTCGCAGTCGTGCTCTCCGTCGCCGCCGGCGGCCTGACCGCCGGCATCGGAGGCGCCGTGGTCGCCGTGCCGCTGGTGGCCGTCACCAACACGGTCGTCGGCTACCTGCGGGCGTACGGCAGGGAACAGGCGCTGCGCCACTCGCCGCCGCCGCACGGCGCAACCTCGCTCGACGCGGCACCCACCCCCGTGCCGGCCGCCCCGCCCGTACCGCCCACCGCGTCACCGGCCGCCCCGCCAGTACCGCCGGCCGCAGACCAGGAGAAGGAATGATCTCCGAGCCGGAGCTGGAGGGCGAGCAGTCCTTCGGCACCGCCGAACTCCTCCCCGGCCAGCGGCCCGCACCCGAGCGCGCCGTTTCCGAGACGGCCACGGACACCGACCTGCCGTCCGCTCCCCGGCGACCGCGCACGGCGTGGCTGTGGGCCCTAGGCGGCGCGGCCACCGCATCGGCCCTGTGGGCCGGCGGACTCTACGCGTACGGACAGCAGGAGATCGACCTCGGGGGCTACCGGACCAGCCGGAACCTGTGCCTGGACGCCGAGTTGAAGGCGGTGTCGTCGGCGCTCGGCAAACGGGAGGGGCAGGGCTCCCCCTGGGGCGCCGAGCACACGAGCCTGGACCGGGCGGCCTGCTTCGCGACCATGAAGCCGATCGGATACGAACCCTCGGTGGACGAGGACGGGAACGAGATTTCCGCCATGCCCTCCGCCGATATCTCCTACCTCCTGCACAAGAAGACCGACCCGGGGCCCGAGTACGACGCCACGATCCCCACCCGCCACTGGGCCTGGAGCACGGACGGCACCGCGCGGCGGATCGAGGGCGTGGGGGAACGCGCCTACCTCGTCAGCGGAAGTGACCAGGGCACCCTGGCCCTGGAGGTGCTGGACGGCCAGGCCGTGCTCCGCATCACCGTCTCATCGGACTGGGATCCGGAGACCGGCGAGACCGTGACGGATCTCGCCGAGCTCGAACCCCTGCTGGTCGAGGACATGTTGGCCCTGATGGCCACGCTCAAAAAGAGCTGACGCACACGCCGAAGGGCCCCGCCGACCGGAGTCGGCGGGGCCTTCGGCTGTCCGGGAAACTACTGAGCCAGGACGGCTTCCGCGTCCAGCGTCGTGCCCACGGCCTGGATCACCGAGGCGATCTTGACGGCCTCCTGGACCGTCTCGCGGTCCACGCCGGCCTTGCGGAGCACCTGCTCGTGGGAGTCGAGACACTGGCCGCAGCCGTTGATGGCGGAGACAGCGAGCGACCACAGCTCGAAGTCGACCTTCTCCACGCCCGGGTTGCCGATGACGTTCATCCGCAGACCGGCACGCAGCGTCCCGTACTCGGGGTCCGACAGCAGATGCCGGGTCCGGTAGAAGACGTTGTTCATCGCCATTATCGCCGCAGCCGACTTGGCGGCCGTGTACGCCTCGGGGGAGAGGTTGGCCTTCGCCTCCGGCTCCAGCTCCGCGAGGACCTTCGGCGAACGCGAGGCGATAGCGCAGGCCAGCACGGTGCCCCAGAGCTGCTGCTGGGGGAGGTCGCTGTTGCCGATGACCGAGCCGAGGTTCAGCTTCAGGTCCTTGGCGAAGTCCGGAATGGCGGACTTGAGTGCGTCGAGTGACATGTCAGATCACTCGCCCGACAGCAGCGCGACCGGGTCGAGGGTGTTCTCGCCCTTGGTCCAGTTGCAGGGGCACAGCTCGTCGGTCTGCAGGGCGTCCAGCACCCGCAGGACCTCCTTGGGGTTACGGCCGACGGAACCGGCGGTCACCATGGTGAACTGGATCTCGTTGTTCGGGTCGACGATGAAGACGGCGCGCTGCGCGAAGCCGTCCTCGCCCTCGATGCCGAGGTCGCGCATGAGCTCGTGCTTCGAGTCGGCCAGCATCGGGAAGGGCAGGTCACGCAGGTCCGCGTGGTCCTTGCGCCAGGCGTGGTGGACGAACTCGGAGTCGCCGGAGAAGCCGAGGATCTGGGCGTCACGGTCGGCGAACTCGTCGTTCAGCTTTCCGAACGCGGCGATCTCGGTGGGGCAGACGAAGGTGAAGTCCTTGGGCCACGCAAAGACCACCAGCCAACCCTTCTCGTCGCGGTTGCGCTTCAGCCAATCGCGATCGATACGCTCGAACTCCTTGCCCGTCTCCAGGGACACGCAGGCTGTGAGGTCGAACTCGGGGAACTGGTCACCGACGGTGAGCATGTGACTCCTTCAAGCGTCGTAAGTCCAAAAGGGACTTACGTGAGGGGTTGGACTGAGGCCACCCTGTCACGGGTGCTATTGATCACGGAAATAGGTTGTGTCGCCCTGATTGATCGGCATCGCTTATCGACTCTCGGTCGACGGATTGCGGACCTGGGGTGGTTCTGCCCAGGCGATTTCGATCAGTGCAGGGTCGAACCTCTTGCCTCGCCCGGCGGGATGGATGATCACAGCCCGGATGCTCTGCTTCAGCCGATGCTTCTTCTCCGCGATGCTGTAGCTCTCCCAGTCCCTCAGGAGGTCCGGCGAGGCATCCCGGCGCTGCACCTTGGACGCCAGGAGCTTGCGACGCTCCCGAGTGAGCTCGTCACGCTCCTCTTCCAACTCCTCGATCAGATCGAGGGATTGGGTCATGGAGATGCGCTTGGCTCTGCGGCGTTCGTTGACCTCTTCCATCTCCTGGGAGATTTCGGCGAGTCGCTCGTCGTTCTGGGTCTCGTCGATCTCTTCCGCCTCGGTGGCGACGCCGAGGCTGCGTCGTACCTCTTCGAGGTAGACCCTGGTGACGAGGTCTTCGACGGGCGGGCCGACGCGGGTGACACCTCCGCATCCGCCGAGGTTGGTGAGGCAGGCATACCTGTACCCGTACCTCTGATGCGAACTGGTCCCCTTGGTGTACCAGTTGGCGGTCATGGAGAATGAGCACAAGCTGCACCTGGCGATACCGCTCAGGAGGTACTTCTGGCTGGTGTCGTGCGGTTTCTCGCCATCTCCATGGCGAGCCGCCTTGCGCGTTTCGATCTCTTCGACGCATGCCGCCCACTCCTCGGGCGAGACGATGATTTCCCAGTCGCCTGTGACGGGTCTGCCGTCCTTGTAGAGGATGTGGTCGGGCGTCCATTGCCTTTTGCCGCCGCGGCGTTCCGCCTGCGGCATGTAGGTCCGATATCCGCAGACTCGGGGATTGACCAGTCGTGCCTCGACTGTGGAGTGCTGGAGGGCGTACCCGTTCCCGTCCTTCTTGCGTCGTTTCGTTTCCCTCGGCCGGTAGCCGAGAGCGATCCACTCCTTGCGGATCTGGCCGACCGTTCTACCGCTCGGGACGGCGAGGATGGCGGCGCGCAGGAGCTCGGCCTCCGCCTCGTGCAGGGTCTTGCGGTCGTCTGCCCACCCGAAGGGGCGCGGCGCTCCGTGTATCCGGCCTTGCTCGGCGTTGGCCTTGTTGGCCCCGCTGACCCGGCGCTTGGTGTTCGCGACCTCGGCACCGCCCAGTGTGGCCTGCACCATGAACATGGTGCGGCCCTCGGCCGTGGACAGGTCGGTGCCACCGTCGACGGCGCGGCCGACGAGTCGAGAATTCATGAGAAAAATCCGGTTGATACGCGCCGCGTCGAATTCGAGACGCGCCAGACGGTCGGCGTGGGTGAAAACGATGCCGCGAATGGAGCCGCTTTCCAGATCCCTCAACATCTGCTCGAAGTCGGGTCGAAGGATCGCGGGGTCGGAGGCCGGGATGTTGTTGTCGCTGTACTCGCGCACGACAGTCCAGCCCACCGTCGTTGCGAACTGTGCGTTCCGCTTGAACTGTTCCGCTACTTGATCCCCCTCGTCCCGATTGGCTTGGCGGGACCTGAGGGCCTTGTCTTCCGACAGGCGACCGTACGAGCCCACAGGTATCACGTCGCATCTCCTCCAGATTGCCCGGTCGTCCTCGACTGGTTCGCCGGCGCGGGTAGATGCAGCCCTGTATATCGGCATGTGTGCGTGATGTGTTGTCCCATGGTGTTCATTCACCAGAAGGAAAGCCTCCACTTTCGTGGGCCCATTCCTGCATTGATCGCGCAAGCGGTTAGAATTGCGGCAAATGATCGATGTTTCTTATCACTGGGAAAGTCCGTGAGCCACGTGCACAGAGCCAAGCAGCCCAGTCTCGCCCAGCTGCGGGCGTTCGCGGCGGTGGCGGAACATCTGCACTTCCGGGACGCGGCCGCCGCGATCGGGATGAGTCAGCCCGCGCTCTCGGGCGCGGTCTCCGCGCTGGAGGAGGCACTGGGTGTCCAGCTCCTGGAGCGTACGACGCGCAAGGTGCTGCTCTCCCCGGCCGGGGAACGCCTCGCGGTGCGGGCGAAGGCCGTCCTCGACGCAGTCGGCGAACTGCTGGAGGAGGCCGAGGCCGTACGGGCACCCTTCACCGGCGTGCTCCGGCTCGGCGTCATCCCGACCGTCGCGCCGTATCTGCTGCCGGCGGTGCTGCGGCTGGTCCACGAGCGCTACCCGGACCTCGACCTCCAGGTCCACGAGGAGCAGACCTCCTCCCTGCTGGACGGTCTGGCCGCCGGCCGCCTCGACCTGCTGCTGCTGGCGGTGCCGCTGGGCGTACCGGGCGTGACGGAACTACCCCTCTTCGACGAGGACTTCGTCCTGGTCACGCCGGACGACCACTGGCTGGGCGACCGGGAGGGCATCCCCCGGGAGGCGCTGCGCGAGCTGCATCTGCTGCTCCTCGACGAGGGGCACTGCCTGCGTGACCAGGCCCTGGACATCTGCCGCGAGGCGGGACGCACGGAGGGTGCCCCCGTGACGACGACGGCGGCCGGCCTGTCCACGCTGGTCCAGTTGGTCGCGGGCGGCCTGGGCGTGACGTTGCTCCCCAGAACGGCGGTGGAGGTCGAAACGGCCCGCGCCGGAGGTCTGCGCACCGGCTGGTTCGCCGCGCCGGCCCCGTCCCGCCGCGTCGCCCTGGCGATGCGGACGGGGGCGGCGCGGGGCGAGGAGTTCGAGGAACTGGCGGGGGCGTTGCGGGGGGCGCTGCGGGGGCTGCCGGTGCGCGTGCTGTCGTTGTGAGGGAGCGGCTTCCTGCCCACCCTGCCCGCCCTACCCCCCACGGGCTGGGGCAGGCAGGCCCCGGCCCCCGCCCACGCTCGCCGTCACTCCGTGCGCAAGCCCTCCGCCCGCATCAACTGCCACAACCGCGGCATACTCAGCAGCGTCACCAGCAGGATCACCCCTGCCCCCGCTCCGGCCATGGGCACGAACACCCACCAGTCCGATACCGGCTTCGCGAGCAGGCGCAGCATCGCCGCGCCCAGGCCCAGGCCGCCCGCGATCGCGACCGCCGCGCTCAGTACCACCGGGACCGCCGTCTGCCACAGCACCGACCAGGTGAGGGTGGAGCGCGGTGTGCCGAACGCGACCAGTACCGACAGCAGGCGCCTGCGTTCGCGCAGTTGCTCGATCTGTGACACCAGCATCGATGCGGCGATCAGCGCCAGGGTGCCCGTCGCGCCCGCACGCAGGGCGGTTTGGACGCTCGCGTACTGACGGTCCCGTTCGATCCGCTGGATGGTGAAGACCCGCATCGACGGGTCGATCCGCGCCGCCGTATTGCGCACGTACTCGCGCGCGTCCGGAACGCTGCTGTCGATCTGCACCTGCGCGGTCGTCCAGGCGCTCGGCAGCGTGGAGGCGTCGATCGCGCCGGGGGTCGCGAAGATGCCTTCGTGCTCCCGGCCGGCGGGGTCTGGCCGGGCCGGGACCGTGCGCGATTCCTTCGGCAGCGTCCACAGCACCTGGGCGGGGCCGCCGGACGACGTGTCCGAGCCGAGGTTCACGGGTTTGCCCTTGCGGGCCGTCCTGTCGACCCACTCCTTCGGCGGCGCCTCCTTGCCGCTGCCGTGGACGACGAACGTGTCCCCGTCCGCGCAGGAGCCGATGCGCGCCAGTTGCCGCAGCGTCGCGCAGTTGCCGACGGTCAGGCCCGTCGTCGGTTGGATCGCGTCTTCCGGGACGGGCTCCGGGTTCGTCACGTACGACTCGATCACGCCGATGACCCCGCGTACGCCCTGCGTCGTCCGGAAGCCCTCGGTCATGCGCTCCGCGAGTGCCACGCTCGGGCTCTCCGCGGTCACCGTCATCTGGTTCCATTCGCGGTTCTGCCCGGTGACCCGGTTGAAGTCCTCGTGCATACCGGCGAACAGCATCTGCAGGGCGATCGCTCCCGCGACCGCCACCGTGATGCCGCTCACCGCCCGCGCGGCCGCGCCGCTGCTCAGCTGCAGTCGCCGGACTGCCAGTTGCCACGGCACGGGGCCGCCGCGCAGGCGCCCCACGACCGCTTCGACGAGCCACGGCAGCAGCGCCGCGAGACCGACCAGGACGAGGACCGTGCCGGCCGCGATGGGCCACGGGTTCACGAATTCGGTCTCCTCGTCGACGGTGCCGGTCGCCAGCAGCACCCCGAGGCCGGTCAGTGGCATCACCGGGCGCCACCACATGCGGCGGCGCCGCGGCGCCGATTCCCGTACGACGCCGAGCGGTTCGATCGTCACCGACCGCAGCGCGACCAGCGTGACCACGACCGCGGCCACCGGCACGGCCGCCAGGACCAGCGCGGCGAGAGCCGGAACCGGGACCACGTCGGAGGGGGCGGCGCTCAGGCCCCAGAGCCGTACCGAACCGGCGAAGAGCCGGGCCGTGGCGAAGACGGCCAGCCCGACGGCCAGCCCCAGCACTGCGCCGAGCAGTGCCTCGCCCGCGGCGATCCGCCGGGTCATCCGGATGTCGGCGCCGACCAGACGCAGCGCGGCGAGCCGTCGGTCGCGGCGCTCGCCGCCGAAGCGGACGGCGGTGGCGATGAAGAGGGCGACCGGGACCAGCAGCACGACGCAGATGAGCACGATGACGACGACGAGTACGGGGTCCACGGGCTCGGTCGCACCGGGGTGGCCGTAACCACTCGTCCTGGTGCCGCCGTTGTCGGTGGTCAGGGTGGAGCTGCCCGCGTAGTAGGCGAGTTCGCCCGGGTCGAGCAGGCCCTCGTCGGCAATGATGCCCACCCGCCTGTCGTCCAGGCGTTCCTTCAGCAGCCGTCCCTCGGGGGAATCCAGCAGGTCGGCGAGGGCGGGGGAGACGTACATCTCGCCGGGGGCGGGTATCCGGTCGAGACCGGGCGGCAGGGGCGGATGGGCGCCGTCGGGGCGCAGCAGGGCGCCGACGACGGTCTGCGCCCGGTACTCGGTGCTCGCGTCCACCTCCACCAGGGTCCGGTCCGAGCGCTCGACATGCTTGCCGGGGACCGCACCGGTCGCTGCCCGGGCCGTCTCGCGGTCCTCGCGGCCCTGCGTCATCTGCGGCACGGAGGCGGCGATGAACAGCAGGGCGACCCCGAGTCCGACGCCCACGGAGGTCAGCCCGGTGCGGACCCAGCCCTCGCGTCCGCCGGACAGGCCGAAGCGGACGCCGAGTCCGAGATCGCGCAGCCATACGGCGAGGGTGCCGGGGGCAGGGCGTGCCGGTGGTGCGGTGGCCCTGTCGTCGCGTCGGCCGAGGAGTGTCATACGGCCTGCTCCATGTCGCGGGACCTGCCGTCGCGCACGACGATCTCGCGGTCCGACCAGGCGGCGACCCGGGATTCGTGGGTGACGAGCACGACCGCGGTGTTGTGCTGCCGGGCTGCGTCGGTGAGCAGTTCCATCACCCGCTCGCCGTTGAGGGAGTCGAGCGCTCCCGTCGGCTCGTCGGCGAACACGACGCGCGGCGAGGGGGCGAGTGCCCGGGCGACCGCGACGCGCTGCCCCTGCCCGCCGGAGACCTCGCCGGGCCGCTGGGCCGCGATGCCGTCGACCTCGAGACGCTCCATCCACTCGCGGGCTGTGCGTTCGGCGTCCTTGCGCCGGACGCCGGTCAGCCGCAGCGGCAGGGCGACGTTCTCGACGCAGCTCAGTTCCGGCACGAGCTGCCCGAACTGGAACACGAACCCGAACTCCGTCCGCCGCAGCGCGCTGAGCTGTGTGTCGGACAGCGTCGTCAGGTCCTTCCCGGCGTAGGTGAGGGAGCCGGAGTCGGGACGGACGATCCCTGCGAGGCAGTGCAGCAGCGTCGACTTGCCGGACCCCGACGGACCCATGACGGCGACGACCTCGCCGGGGTGGATGGAGAACGAGGCGCCGGCGAGGGCGGGGGTGGGCCCGTAGGCCTTGTGTAGATCGTCGGCGACGAGCAGGGAGCCTTCGGGTGTCACGCGCGCACCTCCGCCGACAGCCGCCCGAGCCGTGCGGATGTGAGCTCCAGCCAGCGCAGATCGGCCTCGAGGTGGAAGAGGGCGTGATCGCAGATGAGCTGGTCGGCGAGGTCTCCGTTGCGCTTGCGGTCGGTGAGGATGCGCATCAGCCGCAGATGCTCGGCGCGCTGGGTGTCGAGGAGTTCCTCCGCGCTGCGGCCGGTGAGCAGGGCGAGGACGACCTTGGTGTAGAGCGTCGACTGGAGATACGGTTCGGGCTTCTCGGGCTGTGCGAGCCACTGCGACACGTCGGTGATCCCGGCGTCGGTGATGGCGTAGCGCTTGCGCTCGGGCCCGCCGCCGGCCTCTATGCCGTCGACCTCGACGAGCCCGTTCTTGAGGAGCCGGGACATGGTCGAGTAGACCTGCCCGTAGTGCAGGGGACGGTCGTGCCCGAAGCGTTCGTCGAAGGCGCGCTTGAGGTCGTAGCCGTGGCGGGGGCCGGATTCGAGGAGCCCGAGGAGTGTGTGACCGATGGACATGAGGGAACTGTACATCGGGTGTATACCTCGGGTGTATACGTGGGGTGCTCCCCCTGCGGCCACCGGGCCGAAGGGGGCGAGGGCGGGCCCACGTGGTAGTTGCCCGGGCCCGCCCCCCCCGCTACGGCGCCGGGGGCTTCGGCGGCCGCCCCCGGCGCGCTATCGGCCCCACGGAGCCCGGCAGCCGCCCGGCCTCCGCCAGCGCCCGGCGCAGCAGGAACTCGATCTGTGCGTTCGTGCTGCGCAGTTCGTCGCCGGCCCAGCGGGCCAGTGATTCGTACACCGCCGGGTCCAGGCGCAGCAGCACCTGCTTGCGTTCGGACGGCGGTGGGGGTGGTGGCGTCACTGGTACAGGGTGCCCGTGTTGAGGACCGGCTGTACCGCGCGGTCGCCGCACAGCACCACCATCAGGTTGGACACCATCGCCGCCTTGCGTTCCGAGTCCAGCTCCACGATGTCCTGTTCGGTGAGCCGGGACAGGGCCGCCTCGACCATGCCCACCGCGCCGTCCACGATCTGCCGGCGGGCGGCCACCACCGCACCGGCCTGCTGGCGCTGCAGCATGGCGGAGGCGATCTCGGGGGCGTACGCGAGGTGTGTGAAGCGGGACTCGATGATGTGGACGCCCGCCGCCTCGACCCGCGCGTGCAGCTCGACCGCGAGCTTCTCGGTGATCTCCTCGGCGTTGCCGCGCAGGGACAGTCCGTCCTCGTCGTGCGCGTCATAGGGGTACTCGATCGCGATGTGCCGCACGGCCGCTTCCGTCTGCGTCGAGACGAACTCCAGGAAGTCGTCCACCTCGAACATCGCCTGGGCGGTGTCCTCGACCCTCCACACCACGACGGCCGCGAGCTCGATGGGATTGCCGTACGCGTCGTTCACCTTCAGTACGGCCGTCTCGTGGTTGCGCACCCGGGTGGAGATCTTCGTGCGCGAGGTGAGCGGGTTGACCCAGCGCAGTCCGTCCGTGCGGATCGTCCCCCGGTAGCGGCCGAAGAGCTGCACGACCCGCGCCTCGCCGGGCGCGACCATGTTCAGCCCGCACATCGCGAGGAACGCGGCGAGCCCGAGCACGATGCCGCCCACGATCATCAGCGTCTTGCCGCCTGTCGACGCGACCGCCGTTGCGCCGACCACGAGGCCCACGCCCGCGGCGAGGCCGAGCAGTCCGAGCAGCAGCGCGAGCCCGCCGCCGATGCTGCGGGCCGCGAGCTCCCGCACGCGGGGCGCGGGCATCTGCGGTACGTCGGCCGCGGTTCCCGCGTCGGCCGTCCCCGGTCCGTTGGTTGCAGGCATGGTCCACTCCCCGTTCGTAAGGTCTATCAAAGTGATATCACTTTAGCGCACGTCGCAACCCTGGGCGCCCCTCATGAGTCGGTTCCTTCGGAAGGGGTGCTGATTGTCACGTCCGGAAAAGGGGGGATCGATTCCCCTTTGTCTGCTTGGTCGGTGCTACCTTTCTGAGCTGATTCCGGGCAGGTGCCCTGGCCGATACAGCGACCGACGACCGAAGAGCGGAGCAACGAAGCGATGGGCCGAGCGGAAGAGCGACAGGCTCGGCAGCGCAGTGCGCGCCGGGCGAAATCGGCGGGGCCCACGGGCATACGCCGCTTCTTCACCTGGAGGAAGCTGCTGGGCACGTTCTTCGGCCTGTGCCTGGTGGCGATGGGCGCGTTCTACGTGGTCTATCTGCTGGTCCCGGTACCTGATCCCAACGACCAGGCCGAGAAGCAGAGCAACATCTACAAGTTCAGCGACGGAAAGATCCTCGCCCGCGACGGCGAGGTCAACCGCGAGATCGTCGGCCTGGAGAGCATCCCGGAGGACGTCCGGTACACGTTCGTCGCGGCGGAGAACAAGACCTTCTTCGAGGACTCCGGCGTCGACCTCAAGGGCACCCTCCGCGGCCTCAAGAACACGCTCACCGGCAAGGGCAAGCAGGGTGGCTCCACCATCACCCAGCAGTACGTCAAGAACTACTACCTGGACCAGGACCAGACGGTCACCCGCAAGCTCAAGGAGCTGGTGATCTCGCTCAAGGTGGACCAGAAGAAGGACAAGAACGAGATCCTCGCCGGGTACATCAACACCAGCTACTACGGCCGCAACGCGTACGGCATCCAGGCGGCCGCCCAGGCTTACTACGGCGTCGACGCCGAGAAGCTGAACGTCTCGCAGGGCGCCTATCTCGCCTCACTGCTCCAAGCGCCCAGCCAGTACGACTGGGCCGTCGCCTCCGACACCGGCAAGAAGCTGGTGAAGGACCGCTGGAACTACACGCTGAACAACATGGTCGAGGAAGGCTGGCTCGACCCCGGCAAGCGCGCCGGACTCAAGTTCCCCGTCCCCAGGACCCCCAAGGCCGCCCCCGGCATGGACGGCCAGACCGGCTATCTCGTCGAGGCGGCCGACCGGGAGCTCGCCCGCCAGGGCCTGGACGAGGAGGACCTGAAGGCCGGCGGCTGGACGATCACCCTCACCATCGACTCCAAGCGCCAGAAGGCGCTGGAGAAGTCGGTCGAGAAGCAGCTCGAGGACCAGCTCGACCGCAAGGGCAACAAGGTCGACGCCACGGTGCAGGCCGGCGCCACCTCGGTCGATCCCAAGACGGGCAAGGTCGTCGCGCTGTACGGCGGTGTGGACTACGTGAAGCACTACATGAACAACGCCACCCGCACCGACTACCAGCCCGCCTCCACCTTCAAGCCCGTCGTGTTCGCCTCCGCGCTGGAGAACGGCTCACAGACCCAGGACGGCCGTCAGATCGGCATCAACACCGTCTACGACGGCACCAGCAGGCGTCCGGTCGTGGGCAGCGACACCCCGTTCGCCCCGCAGAACGACCTCGGCAAGAGCTACGGCCCCGTCACCGTCCAGACGTCGCTGAACCGGTCGATCAACTCCGCGTTCGCGCAGATGGCCGTGGACGTCGGCCTGGAGGACGTCAAGGAGACCGCGCTGGACATGGGCGTGCCGGACAAGAACTTCCCGCTGAGGCCGTCGTTGGCCCTCGGCACCATGCACGCGTCCACCTGGGACATGGCCGGGGTGTACGCCACCCTCGACAACCACGGCCGCAAGGTCACGCCGACGATCGTCGCGAAGGCCGAGCACAAGGACCGCCGCCTCGACCTCCCCGACCCGATCGGCGACCACGTGATCAGCCGGGAGTCGGCCGACACGGTGACCGCGGGCCTGACGGGCGTGGTGAAGAACGGCTCCGGTATCGCGGCCCGGTCGAGCGCGTACCAGGCGGCCGGAAAGACCGGCACCTCGGAGAACAACAAGTCGGCATGGTTCGCCGGTTACACCCCCGAACTCGCCACCGTCGTCGCCCTGTTCGGCGAGGCGCCGCCCGAGGACGGGGGCCGCCAGGTCAGCCTGACCGGTACGGCCAGCTCCGGCCGCGCCAACGGCGGCGGCTTCCCGGCCCGCATCTGGGCGGACTACACACTCGGTGCGCTGAACGGCGGCTCGGACGAGGAGTTCGACCTCGACGTCGCCGAGATCGCGAGCCCTGATCCGACGCCGACGCCGACGGAGTCCGAGACCGAGGACCCGACGCCGACCCCGACGGAGTCCGAGACCGAGGACCCGACGCCGACCCCGACGGAGTCCGAGACCGAGGACCCGACGCCGACGAAGGACCCGATCCCGACGCCCACCGAGACGGTCACCGGGCGCCCGACGCTCACGCCGCCGGTGCCACCGGGTGACGGCACGGACGACGGCGGCAACAATCAGCTCCGACCGCGGGACTGACAACGAAAAAAAGGGCGCCCGCCGATCCGGCCGGATCGGCGGACACCGCTGCCGCAGGGCAAAGAGGTCAGCCGCCGTTGACCTTCTTGGCGATCGTGTCCCCGAGTTCCTTGTCCACATTGCGCCAGTACTGCAGCGCACGCTCCAGCACCGGCTCGGTGACGCCGTCGAGCAGATGCCCGCTCACGTTCGACGCCAGCCGCTCGCGCGCCGGGTCGTCGAGCACCTTGCGCACCATCGTGCCCGCCTGCCCGAAGTCGTCGTCCTCGCGGTGCAGCTTGTACGCCTCGCGTACCATCTCGCCCGCCGTCTCCCAGCCGGCCGGGTCGCCGAAGCGTCCGAAGTCGGCCGCGGGGCCGCCGTACGAGTTCGGGGCGTACGGCCTGGACGCGTTCGACGGCACGTATCGCATCGGGCCGTCCTTGGCGTACGAGTTGATCCCCGCGTGCGGCCGGTTGGGCGGCAGCTGGGCGTAGTTCGGGCCGATCCGGTACCGGTGGGTGTCGGGGTACGAGAACAGCCGGCCGAGCAGCATCTTGTCCGGCGAGGGCCCGATGCCGGGCACCATGTTCGACGGCTCGAAGGCGGCCTGCTCGATGTGGATGAAGTAGTCCTCGGGATTCCTGTTCAGCGTCATCCGGCCGACGTCGATCAGGGGGTAGTCACCGTGCGGCCACACCTTGGTCAGGTCGAACGGGTTGAAACGGTAATCGGCCGCGTCCTCGAACGGCATGATCTGGACCTTGAGGGTCCAGGACGGCGCGTTCCCGGACTCGATCGACTCGTACAGATCGCGGCGGTGCTTGTCCGCGTCCGAGCCGGCCAGCTCGTCGGCCTCGGCCTGGGTGAGGAAGCCGATGCCCTGGTCGGTCTTGAAGTGGTACTTCACCCAGAACCGCTCGCCTGCCCCGTTGATCCACATGTAGGTGTGGGAGCTGTAGCCGTTCATGTGGCGGTAGGTCTTGGGGATTCCCCGGTCGCCCATCAGCCACGTCACCTGGTGCGCGGACTCGGGGGAGAGGGTCCAGAAGTCCCACTGCATGTCGTTGCTGCGCAATCCGCTGGCCGGGTGGCGCTTCTGCGACCGGATGAAGTCCTGGAACTTGATCGTGTCGCGTACGAAGAAGACCGGGGTGTTGTTACCGACCAGGTCGTAATTGCCCTGCTCGGTGTAGAACTTGAGCGCGAAACCGCGCGGGTCGCGCCAGGTGTCGGGGGAGCCCTGCTCACCCGCGACCGTCGAGAAGCGGGCCAGCATCTCGGTGCGCTTGCCCGGCTGGAACAGGTCGGCTTTGGTGAACTGGCTGACGTCGTTGGTCACTTCGAAGAAGCCGTACGCGCCCGACCCTTTCGCGTGCACCACCCGCTCGGGGACCCGTTCACGGTTGAACTGGGCCATCTTCTCGATCAGATAGTGGTCCTGGAGCAGGATCGGACCGTCGGAGCCGACGGTGAGCGAGTGCTCGTCGCTCTCCACCGGAATGCCGGCGTTGTTGGTCGTGTACGGAGTCCTGGGGGTCGATCCGGTCACGAGCGTCCTCCCGTCGATCTCTGGGATGTGTGGTCGCTCCGTCCGTGTGCCCCGGTCGACGCCTGCGACACTTCAGCGGCAACACGAATCCGGACTTTTGGTGCATGCGGCTGAGAGGCCGTCCGGCGTAGCGGCCCACGCCCAGGGCATGTCCGGCCCTGATCCACCGGCCACGCCCCTAGCCGGGCGTGGGCAGCTCGAACCAGACCACCTTGCCGGTGGACAGCCGTGTCGCCCCCCAGCGCCTTGCCAGCCGGTTCACCAGGAACAGCCCACGGCCGCCCTCGTCCGTGTCCCGTGCGCGCCGCTGCCTCGGCAGTTGCGGAGAGTCGTCCCCGACCTCGCAGCGCAGCACGTCCGTACGCAGCAGCCGCAGCGTCACGGGACGCTCCGCATAACGCACGGCATTGGTCACGACCTCGCTGACCAGCAGCTCCACCGAGTCCGACAGCTCCTCCAGCCCCCAGCGTGCCAGCGCACGGCGGGCCAGCCTGCGGGCACGGCCGGGCGCCGCGTCCTCCGGCTCCAGGAACCAGTACGCGACGTCGCTGGGAGCGATCCCGTCGAAACGCGCGGCGAGCAGGGCGATGTCGTCGTCGCGGTCGCCCGGGCCGAGCATGTCCAGCACGTCGTCGCACAGCGCCTCCAGCGGAGGCGAGTGGTCCGGGCCGGTCAGCTGGGCGGTGGCGGCGAGCCGCTCCCGCAGCTGCTCGATACCCGTCCACACGTCGCGAAGCCGGGACTCCACCAGTCCGTCGGTGTACAGCAGCAGCGTCGCGCCGGCCGGGGCGTCCAGCTCCACGGCTTCGAAGTCCACGCCGCCGACACCGATGGGCGCGCCCGGCGGTACGCGCAGCACCTCGGCCCGCCCGCCCAGGTGGAGCAGGATGGGCGGCGGATGTCCGGCGTTGGCGATGGTGATGCGGTGCGAGACCGGGTCGTAGACCGCGTACAGGCAGGTCGCCATGCGGTCGGCGCCGAGCCGCTGGGCCTGCTCGTCGAGGTGGTGCAGGACCTCCTGCGGCGGCAGATCGAGACCGGCGAGCGTCTGCGCGGTGGTGCGCAACTGCCCCATGATCGCTGCGGACTTCATGGAGTGGCCCATGACGTCCCCGACGACCAGGGCGACCCGGCTGCCGGGCAGCGGGATCGCGTCGTACCAGTCGCCGCCGACGCGGGCGGTCTCGGCCGCCGGGAGATAACGGGAGGCGAGCTTGACGCCGGTCGGCTGGGGCAGCGAGTCGGGCAGCATGGTGCGCTGCAGTTCGTCCGCGATGTACGCCTCGCGACCGTAGAGCACGGCCTTGTCGATGCCGAGCGCGGTGTGCGTGGCGAGCTGGGCCGCCACCAGGAGGTCGTTCGGCTCGAACGCCGGACGGTCCGGACGGCGCAGGAAGACCGCGGCACCGATCACGCGGCGCCTGCCCCGGAGCGGCGCGAGTATCGCCCGGTGTCCGCTCGGCACGCTGCGACCGTCGCCCAGGAGCTCCGGCAGAGCGGCACGAGCGGCCGCAGAATCCCCGAACACGGGCCGCACGCCGCGCAGCACCTCGGAGAGCGCGCCACCGGAGCGCACCTCGCACAGCTCGGCGGCCGGCGCGACCTCGCTCCCCGGGTCCAGTACGGGCATGAGGGCGCCCACGCCCTGGTCGGCGTCGTCCGCGTTCAGGCGCAGCCTGTCGGTCCGGCGCAGGCGCAGCACGAAGGGCGACACCGGCCGCTCGTCACCGACGGGCAGCGGGTCGCGCAGATAGACGAGGATCGCGTCGGAGAACGTCGGCACGGTCGCCCGGCACAGGCCGAGCACGATCTCGTCGAGGTCTATCCCGCGCGCAATGCGCCGGGTCGCAGCCCCCACGAACCGCAGCCGGTCACCCTCGCGGCGCGCGGTCCCGGCGATGTCCTGGGCCTGGGCCTGCACGGCGTGCGCCTGGGTCCCCGTCTGCGGCTGGGGCTTCGGCGGCGGCCCGGAGGGAGCGGCCGCGGCCGCTTCCGCCCGCGGGCGGGTGCGCTCGTGCGACCGCGCAGCCAGGGGCTGCCGGCCTTCGTGGGAGGTGGGATGCTCCGTCACGCGTGGGATTCCGTCCGTCCGGGCCGGTGATGCGATGCAGTCGCCTCGAGGGGCGGTGCCGAGCTGTCTCGGGGAACAACCCCCGAACCCCCGGCCGATGCAGCCGCTCTGCGGGCGGCGTCGACAGGGTGGCGGGCATCCGGCACAGCTCAACCCCCTGTGGTGACTCGTGCTGACTCGACTGACTCGTCATGGCTCGTGGTGCGTGCTGACGTGCGGTGCGCCCTGCGGCGGCCTTTCCCTCGTACGGTGTGGCCTTGCGGACGACGATCCTACGTTTGCCCCCAGGGGGCGCATCAAGAGTCTCACGAGGTCGTATACGCGGGAGCGCGTTCCCTGACCGGAATCGGACACTGGGACGGGACCGCAGTGGTCACAAGGGCGGAGGGTTCGGGTGCCGCGGCCGCTGAAACGCAAAGTTTCGGCCAGCTTCGCCCCGCGTCAACGCATCGCCCCTGTCCCGGCGGGCTCCCGCGGCGGCCTCAGGACGCCAGCCGGTCGACCGGAGCGCGGCCCCAGTCGGCCGGCAGCTGCGGAACCGGCCAGGAGGGATCGGGGCGCCAGTGCTCCCAACCCGCCGAGAACGGCGCCTCCCAGGCGCGGATGGACTCCACGGCCGCCCGGCCCGCCTCGCGCACCCGTCGCGCCGTCCTGGCGTCCATCAGCCCCACCTGCTGGGCCTGCGCGAACTCGTCCTCGTCCCGCCACAGCCAACTGCGGTCCGGATACACCGAGATGTCCAGGTAGTGGTCCTCGGAGTCGACGCCGCCCGCCCAACGGGTGTGCGGTTCCTCCAGGTTCACGTACCAGTTCTTGAACCGCCAGCCCCGTTCCCAGAACAGCCAGACCGACCAGGGGTCACCGGGGCGCGCCAGCTTCAGCACCCCGGTGCCGAACCAGTGGTCCCTGGCCAGCCTGCGCGGGGCGGTGTACCGGGTCGCCAACGGCTCCAGATGGACGGGCGTGCCGTCGGCGAGCACCGGTTTCACGCACTCGGTCCCCGGTGCCATCCACACCGCGAGCAGCTCGTCGGTGTCCTGGACGACCGTCACAGGGCGGACGATGTGCACGCCGCAGCCGTCCAGGTCGGGGGCATGCCCGCGGTACCGCCACAGGATGTGGTCCCCGGGCGCCCAGCGTTCGATGCGTTCCGTGCCTGTCATGGCCAGATCTTAGGGGCCGCCCCGTCCTGCCGCTGCGATCCTGGTCACGGGTGCGTCATACGCAGCACGTCCAGGGCCTCGTCCAGCTGCTCGAGGGTCAGCGCACCGCGGTCCACATAGCCGGACTCCAGCACGACCTCGCGGATGGTCTTCCGCTCGGCGAGCGACTTCTTGGCGACCTTCGCCGCCTCCTCGTAGCCGATGTACTTGTTGAGCGGGGTGACGACGGAGGGGGAGGACTCGGCGTACTCGCGGGCGCGTTCCACGTTCGCCGTGATGCCGTCGACCGTGCGGTCCGCGAGCAGCCGGGAGGCGTTCGCCAGCAGCCTGACCGACTCCAGCAGGTTCTTGGCGATCACCGGGAGCATGACGTTCAGCTCGAAGTTCCCCGCGGCGCCCGCGATGGCGACCGTGGCGTCGTTGCCCGTCACCTGCGCCGCGACCATCAGCACGGCCTCCGGGATCACCGGGTTGACCTTGCCCGGCATGATCGAGGAGCCGGGCTGGAGGTCGGGCAGCGCGATCTCGGCGAGACCGGTGCGCGGCCCCGACGCCATCCAGCGCAGATCGTTGGAGATCTTGGTCAACGACACGGCGATCGTCCGCAGCTGGCCGGACGTCTCCACCAGACCGTCGCGCGCGCCCTGCGCCTCGAAGTGGTCGCGTGCCTCGGTCAGCGGCAGCCCGGTCGTGCGGGCGATTTCGGCGATGACGGCGGCCGCGAAGCCGGGCGGGGTGTTGATGCCGGTGCCCACCGCGGTACCGCCGAGCGGCAGTTCGGCGAGCCGTGGCAGGGAGGACTTCAGCCGCTCGACCCCGTACCTGACCTGCGCGGCGTAACCGCCGAACTCCTGGCCGAGCGTGACCGGCGTCGCGTCCATCAGATGGGTACGGCCGGATTTCACGACCGTCGCGAACTCGGTCGCCTTGCGCTCCAGCGAGGCGGCCAGATGCTCCAGCGCGGGGATCAGATCGCCGGTCACGGCCGCGGTCGCCGCGATGTGGATGGAGGAGGGGAACACGTCGTTGGACGACTGGGAGGCGTTCACGTGGTCGTTCGGGTGCACCTCGCGGCCCAGCCGTTCGGTGGCCAGGGTGGCCAGCACCTCGTTGGTGTTCATGTTGGAGGACGTACCGGAACCGGTCTGGAAGACGTCGACCGGGAAGTGCTCGTCCCAGCGGCCTTCGGCGACATCGGCCGCCGCGTCGGCGACGGCGTGCGCGATGTCCTCGTCCAGGACGCCCAGTTGGGCGTTGACCAGGGCTGCGGCGGCCTTGATGCGGGCCAGGGCCTCGATGTGCGCACGCTCCAGGCGCTGACCCGAGACCGGGAAGTTCTCCACGGCCCGCTGGGTCTGCGCGCGCCACTTGGCGTGGGCGGGAACGCGCACCTCACCCATGGAGTCGTGCTCGATCCGGAATCCGTCCGCGCTCGCGTCGTTCATCCTCGTCCTCCCTCTGGCCCTGCCGGAACCCTCGAAAAGTTGAGCAGTTGTCTTGTTCCGCCTATTCCCAACTGCGCTACCCGCCAGTAAATACCCGGAGTAACCACAACTCGGGGAGGCGCAATGAAGGGAACAGGCCAGAGACTTCACCCACTTCGACGCACTGTCGCGGCCGCCGCCGTGCTCGCCACCGTCCTCGGCGGGACGGCGCTGTCCGCACCGGCCGCCGCGGAACCCTCGACCCCCCTCTCGTCGGTGCCACTGCCGCCGGAACTGGAGGCGATCCGCGCGGCGGAGGCCACCGCTCTCTACGGCGGCCCGGGCGAACGCCCGCTCGACCAGCGCAAGACCGGCCTGATCTCGCTGGGTGACAGCGAGATCTCCGGTGAGGGCATCGGCACGTACGAGCCCGGTACCAGCGGCCCCGACAACTGGTGCCACCGCTCGCCCGAAGCGGCGATCCACCGCACGGGCATCGCGGCCGACGTCACGTACAACGTCTCCTGCTCCGGCGCCTCCACCGGAAACATCCGCGCCGGCGGCAGCAAGCAGCACGCCGATGAACTCGTCCAGAGCGACAACCTCGCCATCAAGGCCCGCAACACCCGCATCAAGATGGTGGTCCTGGTCGCCGGCGCCAACGACGACCTCCAGTTCGGACCGGTCATGACCGACTGCGTCGTGCGCTATCTGACGATCCAGGGGCCCTGCGCGCCGAAGTACGCGCCCGGCTGGCAGGCCCGCGTCGACGGCCTCGTCCCCAAGGTGGAACAGACGGTGCGCGACCTGCGGACCGTCATGCGCGACGCCGGATACACCGACGGCGACTACCGGCTCGTCGTCATGGGCTACCCGAGCCCCATCGGCCCCGACTTCCGGGACAACCCGCAATTCCCCGGGAAACTGCTGTGCGGCGGCATGGGCTACGACTCCGACACCGTCTGGGGCCGTGACACGGCCGTACCCGCCTTCGAACGCGGCATGCGCCGGGCCGCGCAGAACACCGGCGCGGTCTACCTCGACAACTCCCGTCTCTTCCACGGCCACGAGGTCTGCTACCAGGACACCTGGGCCCGCGGACTCTACGTGGACGTGACCCACCCCTTCCCGCCGGACGCCAACTCGGTCCGACAGTCCTTCCACCCGAACGCACGCGGTCACGCGGCATTCGCCTCGTGCCTCACACAGCTGTACGACTCGGGCCTGCGGGAGGCGAGTTGCGCGGATGTCGCCTCCAGCGGCAGGCCGGCACTGTTCCCGCTGGCGTGGGACGACGCGTACCGCCCGCTGAAGGCGGCGTCCGGCCCCTGCGCCGACGTCAAGGGCGCGGTCACCCGTAACGGAACGCCGGTGATGGCCTGGGACTGCCATGGTGGCCGCAACCAGAGCTGGTGGCACGACGCGTCCCGTCGCTCCGTGCACACCGAGCTGACCCAGGACCGGTGCCTGGACGTCCCGGACTCGTCGCACCGGGACGGCACGGAACTGATCGTCTGGGACTGCCACGGAGGTGCGAACCAGCAGTTCGTGCGGGCCTCGGACACGTTGCGCCCGGCGGCAGCACCGTCGTTGTGCGTCACGGCGGGGGCGTCCGGCGATGCGCTCCGCCTGCGCCCCTGCGACGGCTCGGCGGGCCAGCGCTTCGCGTGACCCGAACGGGGTGCGGCGGACGGCTCCGCCCGTCCGCCGCACCCCCGGAAGGTGTGGGTGACTACGCCTGACCGGGGCCCCGCACCGGGATCGACGTGAACGTCGGTGCCGGCGCCGGGTCCTGGAAGAAGTCGTTGCCCTTGTCGTCCACCACGATGAACGCCGGGAAGTCCTCCACCTCGATCTTCCAGACGGCCTCCATGCCGAGCTCCTCGTACTCGACGACCTCGACCTTCTTGATGCAGTCCTGCGCGAGCCGCGCCGCCGGGCCGCCGATCGAGCCGAGGTAGAAGCCACCGTGCGCACCGCACGCGTCCGTGACCTGCTTCGACCGGTTGCCCTTGGCCAGCATGATCCTCGAGCCGCCCGCCGCCTGGAACTGCTCGACGTAGGAGTCCATCCGGCCGGCCGTGGTCGGGCCGAAGGAGCCGGAGGCGTAGCCCTCGGGCGTCTTGGCCGGACCGGCGTAGTAGACGGGGTGGTCCTTCAGGTACTGCGGCATCTCCTCGCCCGCGTCCAGCCGCTCCTTGATCTTGGCGTGCGCGATGTCGCGCGCGACGACCAGCGGGCCTGTCAGCGAAAGGCGGGTCTTGACCGGGAACTTGGTCAGCTCGGCCAGCATCTCGTCCATGGGACGGTTGAGGTCGATCCTGACGACGTCACCCTCTTCGGCGAGGTGCTCGTCCGTGGTGTCCGGCAGGAAGCGGGCCGGGTCCGTCTCCAGCTGCTCCAGGAAGACACCCTCGGCGGTGATCTTCGCGACGGCCTGGCGGTCCGCCGAGCAGGAGACGGCGATCGCGACGGGCAGCGAGGCGCCGTGCCGCGGCAGTCGCACCACGCGCACGTCGTGGCAGAAGTACTTGCCGCCGAACTGCGCGCCGATGCCGATCTTCTGCGTGAGCTCGAAGACCTTCTTCTCCAGCTCCTCGTCACGGAAGCCGTGCCCGAGTGCGGAGCCCTCGGAGGGCAGCTCGTCCAGGTAGTGCGCGGAGGCGTACTTCGCGGTCTTGAGCGCGAACTCGGCCGACGTGCCGCCGACGACGATCGCCAGGTGGTACGGCGGGCAGGCGGCCGTACCGAGCGAACGGATCTTCTCCTCCAGGAACTTCATCATGCTCGTCTCGTTGAGCACGGCCTTCGTCTCCTGGTAGAGGAAGGACTTGTTGGCGGAGCCGCCGCCCTTGGCCATGAACAGGAACTTGTACGCGCCGCCGTCGGTGGCGTACAGCTCGATCTGCGCCGGCAGGTTGGAGCCGGTGTTCTTCTCGTCCCACATGGTGAGCGGGGCCATCTGCGAGTACCGCAGGTTGAGCTTGGTGTACGCGTCGTAGATGCCGCGCGAGAGGGCTTCCTCGTCCCCGCCCTCGGTCAGCACGTTCTGCCCGCGCTTGCCCATGACGATCGCCGTGCCGGTGTCCTGGCACATGGGGAGCACACCGGCGGCGGCGATGTTCGCGTTCTTCAGCAGGTCCAGCGCGACGAACTTGTCGTTGGACGAGGCCTCGGGGTCGTCGATGATCCGGCGCAGCTGTGCGAGGTGGGCGGGGCGGAGGTAGTGCTGGATGTCGTGGATGGCCTCGGCAGCGAGCTTGCGCAGCGCCTCCGGCTCGACCTTGAGGAAGGTGCGCCCGTCGGCCTCGAAGGTGGAGACACCTTCGGCCGTCACCAGCCGGTACGGGGTGGTGTCCTCGCCCAGCGGGAGCAGATCCGTATACGCGAACTCCGGCATGTCGCCCATTCCTCACTTCACAGACAGCAGCGTGCCTCCATTGGCAGCGCCACCCAGCGTAAGACGCCCGCACGGCGCCGATCCTGTGAGGTAAGGCTCACTTCCCGGGATCTTGGGATGTTGGCCCGCAGGGGCGTGCGCCGTGATGTCCGCGCGGGGTCGCGACCGTGTCCGAGCGGGGCGTGACCGTGAGAATTTCGGCTGATTGCGACTGGTTCCGTTCGTGCCGCCCCTGGTCGCGATCTATCGCGTTTCGCTAGGCTGGTTCCGTGGACCTCGAGAAGCAGCCCCAGAAGCCGGCCGTCCCCATGGAGGCCGACAGTCCCGACCGCGCCATCCGCGCCTCCGACGCCGATCGCGACCGGATCGCGGACATCCTCCGGGATGCCCTGGCCGAAGGCAGGCTGGATCCCGAGGAGCACTCCGAGCGCATCGACGCCGTCTACGGCGCCAAGACCGTCGGCGAGCTGGAGCCGATCGTGCGGGACCTGCCCGCGACCGGCAGCTCCGCCGCCACCGCCTCCTATGCCGCGGACGCGGACCTGCCCACCGGGCCCGCCGAGAACCTCGTCGCCGTCTTCTCCAGCTCGACGCGCAAGGGCCGTTGGCGCGTCGGCCGCCGGACCAACGCGTTCTCGCTGTTCGGCAACATCGAGATCGACCTCACCGAGGCCCTGTTCGGGCAGCGCCTGACCGTCATCAACGCGACGTCCCTCTTCGGCAATGTCGAGGTGCGCGTCCCGGAGAACATCTCGCTGCGCGGCAGCGGCACGGGGATCTTCGGGAACTTCGAGGTCGTCACCCTCGAAGCGGCCGATCCCGAAGCGCCCGTGGTCGTCATCAACGGGTACTCGGTTTTCGGCAATGTCGAGGCGCGGCCCAAGCGGGGCCGACGAATCACCGACCTCCACGGCCGCCTGCGCAAACACCTCGGCTGACGGCGGCGCGCTCCGGAGCATTTCGCGCCGCGCGTGCCGATACGCATTTCCGTGCCTCGGAACTCAGTGCCACTCAGTGCATAGGAGTGCGCACAGCGGGTAGGGAGTGCTGCATCGTCTCTCGCTCGCGAATCCGTCGTCAGGAGTAGACCGTGCTGCAACTGCCGCATCAGTCCTTGCAGGTCGCCGCCATTCCGCCTCAGCGCATCCCTGCTCGGGAGGATGAGGCCGGTCCCTGGCACGCGGAGGCGGTGTGCCGCCGCGACGAGGCCGGGCTCTTCTTCGCCCCGTCGAAGGAGCCGACGGCCGCGCGACTGGCGCGCGAAGAGGCGGCCAAGAGGGTCTGCGCGCGCTGTCCGGTGATGGTCGAATGCCGCGAGCACGCACTGCTCCAGCCCGAGCCGTACGGGGTGTGGGGCGGGCTCACGGCCGCCGAGCGCCGTGTTGTGCTGGCCCGCCGCCGGCGCCGCGAGGTCGAGCTGAAGAAGTCCCCGTCGGCGGCCTGACCACCGGGCAGCACGGAAACGGAAAAGGGGCGCCCCGCAAGGGGCGCCCCTTCCATGTTTCTTCGGCTCGGCTACTTCGCCCGGTCGAAGTCGATCGCGCTGTACGCTCGCAGCTTCGACAGCCGGTGCGTCGAGTCGATCTTGCGGATGGTGCCCGACTTGGAGCGCATCACCAGCGAGGACGTCGTCGCCGTCTCGCCGCGGTAGTGCACGCCGCGCAGCAGCTCGCCGTCCGTGATGCCGGTGGCGACGAAGAACACGTTCTCGCCGCTGACGAGGTCGTTCGTGTGCAGCACACGGTCCAGGTCGTGGCCCGCGTCGAGCGCGCGCTGCCGCTCCGCGTCGTCCTTCGGCCACAGCTTGCCCTGGATCGTGCCGCCCAGGCACTTGATCGCGCAGGCGGAGATGATGCCCTCCGGCGTGCCGCCGATGCCCATCAGCATGTCGACGCCGGTGCCCTCGCGCACGGCCATGACCGAGCCCGCGACATCGCCGTCGGAGATGAACTTGATGCGCGCGCCGGTCTCGCGGATCTCCTTGACGATGCCCTCGTGGCGGGGGCGGTCCAGGATGACGACCGTGACGTCCTCGGGCGAGGAGTTCTTGGCCTTCGCGACCCGGCGGATGTTGACCGAGACGGGAGCGTTGATGTCGACGAAGTCGGCGGCCTCGGGGCCGGTGACCAGCTTGTCCATGTAGAAGACGGCGGACGGGTCGAACATGGTGTGGCGGTCGGCCGCGGCGAGCACGGCGATCGCGTTCGGCATGCCCTTGGCGTTCAGCGTGGTGCCGTCGATCGGGTCCACGGCGATGTCGACCTCGGCGCCGGTGCCGTCGCCGACCCGCTCGCCGTTGAACAGCATCGGGGCTTCGTCCTTCTCGCCCTCGCCGATGACGACGACGCCGTTCATGGAGACGGTGGAGACGAGGGTGCGCATGGCCTTGACGGCTGCGCCGTCCGCACCGATCTTGTCGCCGCGGCCGACCCACCGCCCGGCGGCCATGGCGGCGGCCTCGGTGACCCGGACGAGCTCCAGGGCGAGGTTGCGGTCGGGGGCCTCGGGAGAGACCTCGAGCGGGGACGGCAGATGATGCTCGGTCATCGGAGCGCACCTTTCTGTACGACGACGGCCGTAATAAAGAGGGTGGTGCGACTCTATCGGTACGTCGACAAATTGAGCAGAGGGGGCCACGTTTGAGCATCCCTGCCAGATGCGAACATGGGGGGCGTGGCAGGTATGCGAGGCAGACAGACGGTCCGGGGAATGTTCCAGTCGATGGCGGTGATCGGCGTCGTCGTGGCGGGCATCTACATGCTCGTCCCGCACGACGAGAAGGCCGACCCCGTCAAGCCGGTCGACTACCGCGTGGAACTCCTGACGGCGCGGCGGGCTGCGCCGTATCCGGTGGCGGCCCCCGAGGGGCTGACCGGTGAATGGCGCGCGACGTCCGTGGCGTACAAGGGGGCCGAGGGCGATGCCTGGCACCTCGGCTTCCTGGACCCGGACGACCAGTACGTCGCCGTGGAGCAGTCCGCGGCACAGCCCGCGGACAAGTACGTCCGCAAGGTCACCCGGGAGGCGGCCAGGACCTCGGCGACCCAGCAGGTGGGCGGCGAGACGTGGCAGCGCTGGGAGGGGCCGAAGTACGACGCCCTGGTGCTGACGTCCAAGGGCGCCACGACCGTGGTCATGGGCACCGCGTCGCCCGCGCGGCTGGCGGAGATGGCCGCGGCGCTGAAGGCCGAGGGAGCCGAGGGCGGGGACGCGAAGGCGTCGCCGTCGGCCTCCCCGAAGCGTTAGGGACAGGTGCGGCGAAGGCCGCCGCCACCCCGGGCCGGGGTCGCGGCGGCCTTCGCCGTGCGGAGACGCAAGAGACGCAAGAGGCGCGAGCGCCGTGGCGCCGGTCAGACGGTGGTGACGACCTCGTCGTACGACAGCCGCGGGGAACGCGGGAACCAGGCGTCCTCGCCCGGCTTGCCGATGTTGACGACCATCAGCGGGGTGTGGTCGCCGTCCAGGAACTCCTTCTGGATGCCCGCGGCGTCGTAGC
Source organism: Streptomyces sp. NPDC043812 (assembly GCF_056436245.1). Taxonomy (NCBI): domain Bacteria; kingdom Bacillati; phylum Actinomycetota; class Actinomycetes; order Kitasatosporales; family Streptomycetaceae; genus Streptomyces; species Streptomyces sp. NPDC043812. The sequence goes on along the minus strand of NZ_JBWKCY010000025.1, from coordinate 73,906 downwards.
CGGTCATCGGGCCGGCGGCCAGACCGGCGGCGCGGACGCCGATGATGAAGTAGGCGGCCTGCAGGGCGGCGTTGAGGCTGGCGGCCGACTCGCGGACCGGGCGCTCGCTGAAGAAGAGGTCCTTGGCCTGCGGGAAGTGCGGAAGCAGCGCCGGGAGCTCCTCGTGGAACTCGTTGTCGGCGGCCAGGATCGCGACCAGCGGGGCGGCCGCGGTCTTCGCCTGGTTGCCCTCGGCGAGGTGACCGACGAGGCGCTCGCGGGCCTCGGCCGAACGCACCAGCACCACGCGCAGCGGCGTCTGGTTGAAGGCGGTCGGGCCGTACTTGACCAGGTCGTAGATCGCCTGGACCTGCTCGTCGGTCACCGGCTCGTCGGTGAACGAGTTGGCGGTACGGGCCTCGCGGAAGAGGAGGTCCTGGGCAGCGGGGTCAAGAACGAGCGACATCGGGGCGTACCTTCCGAAACGGATAATGGGTCAACCAACGAATTCACCGTACGACCCCGATAGGTTAATTTTCAACTAATGCCGGGGTGTCGTGACCCGACTCACAGTCCCGGCTCTGCCGTTTCGCCCCAGCCTCGTGCCCCCGGAGCTGCCTCGCCCGAGTCTCGCGCCCCGGAGTCGTTACGCCCGAGCCCTGTGCCCCCGGAGCTGTCCCGCCCGAGCCTTGTGCCCCCGGAGTCGTTACGCCGACGCGGCTCCGCCGTCGTCCGGCTCCGCCTCCGCCAGCGCCGCGTCCAGGCGCGCCCGGGCGCCCTCGAGCCAATGACGGCAGACCTTCGCCAGCTCCTCGCCGCGCTCCCACAGGGCCAGCGACTCCTCGAGCGTCGTCCCGCCCGCCTCCAGCCTGCGCACGACCTCGATCAGTTCGTCACGCGCCTGCTCGTAACCGAGCGCGGCCTCTTCCGTCTTGGCAGCCATACGTTCCACCCTAAATGTGAGACGAACCGTGAAAGGCGACACCGGGCGCGGTGCGCAGCGCCCTCGCGGGCGTCACTCCTCCACCCGCACCGCGAACTCCCCGTGCGCCACCCGTGCCCGCAGCGCGTCGCCCGCCGCCACGTCCTCCGGCGAGCGGACCACGGCGCCGTCCGCGCGCTGGAGCACCGCGTAACCGCGCTCCATCGTGGCCGCGGGCGACAGCGACACCACCCGGGCGCGTGTGTGGGACAGCTCCGAATCGGCGCGGTCGAGCAGATGACCGAGCACCCGCCGGCTCCGGGCCAGCAGCGCGTCCACCTCGTCCTCGCGCTGCTCGACCATGCGCTGCGGATGCTCCATGCACGGGCGGGCCAGCGCGTGCGCGAGACCGCGCTCCTCGCGGTCCAGCAGCCCCTGCACGGTGCGCAGCGCGCGGTCTCGCAACTGGCGGACGCGGTCCAGCTCCTCGCCCACGTCGGGGACGACCTTCTTCGCCGCGTCCGTCGGCGTGGAGGCGCGCAGGTCGGCCACCAGGTCCAGCAGCGGTGCGTCCGGTTCGTGCCCGATGGCGGACACCACCGGCGTCGTGCAGGCGGCCACCGCGCGCACCAGCTGCTCGTCGGAGAAGGGCAGCAGGTCCTCCACGCTTCCGCCGCCGCGCGCGACGATGATCACGTCCACGTCCGGCTGCTCGTCCAGCTCTTTCACCGCCTGCACGACCTGGGTCACCGCGTGCACCCCCTGCACGGCCACGTTGCGGACCTCGAAACGGACGTGCGGCCAGCGGCGGCGCGCGTTCTCCAGGACGTCGCGCTCGGCGGCGGACGCCCGGCCGCACACCAGGCCGACCCGGTGCGGCAGGAACGGCAGAGGCCGCTTGCGGTCGGGCGCGAACAGGCCCTCCGCGCCCAGCGACCGCTTCAACTGCTCCAGCCTGGCGAGCAGTTCGCCGATGCCCACCGGCTTCATCTCCGTCGCGCGCAACGACAGCTGGCCCCGCGGCGCGTACCACTCGGGCTTGGCGAGCACCACCACCCGCGCACCCTCGGACACCACGTCCGCGACGGCGTCGAAAACCTGCCGGTAGCAGGTGACGCTCACCGAGATGTCGTACGACGGGTCGCGCAGGGTCAGAAAGACGACCCCCGCGCCCGGCCGCCGCGACAGCTGGGTGATCTGCCCCTCCACCCAGACCGCGCCGAGCCGGTCGATCCACCCCCCGATCAGCCGGGACACCTCGCCGACGGGCAGGGGGGCTTCCGCGGACGTGTTGAGAGCCATACGGGCGAGCGTAACGGCCGGGTACGACAACTCCCGCGACCCGGACCGGCCGCCACGGCCCCGGCCGCTTGCGGGCCCCGGCCTAACCGGCCCCGTGCCCCGTCCCGTCGTCCGGCCCCTCCGGCAGACTCCCGCGCCGCCCCCACTGCACCGACAGCACGATCAGGCCGATCCCCAGCCACACCACACCCACCACCTGGGCCGCACCCGACGCCGCCACGATGACCGCGACCAGCACCGCGATGCCCAGCACCGGGACCACGAGATGCAGCAGCCAGTGCGGCGTGCCCCCCATCCGCCGGACGGTGAACCAGCCGATCACGCTCGCGTGCAGCAGGACGAACGCCGTCAGCGCCCCGATGTCCACCACCGACACCAAGTGGTCCAGGCCGGCGTCGCGCTGCGCCGCCCACACCGCCGCGACCATGGTCACCGTCGCCGCCACCAGCAGCGCAAGGCGCGGAACGCCCGCGTCGGTACGGGCCAGCAGCCGCGGCAGACGCCGGTCCCTGGCCATCGCGAACAGCAGCCGCCCGGCCGCCGCCTGGCCCGCCAGCGCAGCGAACGCGGCACCGATCGCCTTGCTCGCCGCCACCAGATCGTGCAGCCAGGTGCCGACCGAGGAGTCCACCGCGTCGTAGAAGGCCGAGCCCTGCCGGGCCGGTTCGGCGGCCAGTTGCTCCGACGACAACGGCTCGAGCAGCGCCACCAGATAGGTCTGTGCGACGAACAGCGTGCCCGCGAGCGCCAGGCAGAACAGCACCGCGCGCGCCACCTTCCGCGAGCCGCCCGTGACCTCCTCGGCGAACGAGGCGATCGCGTCGAAGCCGAGATACGACAGCACGGCGATCGACACCGCGCTCAGCACCGCCGCCGTCGAGAAGCCGGTGTCCCCGGTCAGCGGCGACAGCAGGCCGCGCTGCGCACCGTCCCTGGCGAGCACCACCACCGCGGCGACCAGGAACACCAGCAGCACCACGATCTCCAGCGCCAGCACGGCGAAGCCGACCCGCGCCGCCGCCCGCACACCCCAGAGGTTCAACAACGTCGTCACCACGACCGCGATGCCGGTCCACAGCCACCGGTCCACCCCCGGGACCAGTGCCTCCATCGCGATCCCGGCGAAGAGGTACGCGACGGCCGGGATCAGCAGATAGTCGAGCATCGCCATCCAGCCGGCGATGAACCCCGGCGCCTCGCCCAGCCCTTTGCTTGCGTACGTGAACACCGATCCGGCCTGCGGAGCCACCCGCACCATCTGCGCGTAGCTCGAAGCGGTGAAGGCCATGGCGACCGTCGCCACGAGGTAGACGAGGGCCACCGCACCGCCCGACTTGGCGTCGAGCGTGCCGAAGACGCCCACGGGAGCCATGGGGGCGATGAACAGCAGTCCGTAGACGACGAGATCCCGGAATCCGAGCGTCCGCCGCAGTTCGGTATGACCCGCCTTGTGGCGGGCGTCCGGCGAGGAAGCTCGCCCCATCGCGTCCCTCCATCGCTCGCGTACGGTTCAGTCTGCTGTCCCCGGGTGATCACCCGCCTGTTCTGGGCGGCCTTACGATGGGACGCATGACTGCTACGCCGACCGCCCGACGCGTCCTTCTCGCCGCTCCCCGTGGCTACTGCGCGGGCGTGGACCGTGCCGTGATCGCCGTGGAGAAGGCCCTGGAGCAGTACGGGTCGCCCATCTACGTCCGCCACGAGATCGTCCACAACAAGTACGTCGTGCAGACGCTGGAGAAGAAGGGCGCGATCTTCGTCGACGAGACGGCGGAGGTCCCCGAGGGATCGATCGTCATGTTCTCCGCCCACGGCGTGGCGCCGATCGTGCACGAGGAGGCCGCCGAGCGGAAGCTCGCGACCATCGACGCGACCTGCCCGCTGGTCACCAAGGTGCACAAGGAGGCCGTGCGGTTCGCCAACGAGGACTACGACATCCTCCTGATCGGCCACGAGGGCCACGAGGAGGTCATCGGCACCTCCGGAGAGGCCCCCGACCACATCACGCTGGTCGACGGCCCCGAGGACGTCGCCAACGTCGAGGTCCGTGACCCCGACAAGGTCGTGTGGCTGTCCCAGACCACGCTCTCCGTCGACGAGACGATGGAGACCGTCGACGCCCTGAAGACGAAGTTCCCCGGCCTGATCTCGCCGCCGAGCGACGACATCTGCTACGCCACCCAGAACCGTCAGATCGCCGTGAAGCAGATGGGCGCCGAGGCGGACCTCGTCATCGTCGTCGGCTCCAAGAATTCCTCGAACTCCGTCCGGCTGGTCGAGGTCGCCCTCGGTGCCGGCGCCCGGGACGCGCACCTCGTCGACTTCGCCGAGGAGATCGACGAGTCCTGGCTGGACGGCGTCTCCACCGTCGGCGTCACCTCCGGCGCCTCCGTCCCCGAGGTCCTGGTCGAGGGAGTCCTGGAGTGGCTTTCGCAGCGGGGCTTCGAGGACGTCGAGATCGTCAAGGCGGCGGAGGAATCGATCACGTTCTCCCTGCCGAAGGAGCTGCGCCGCGACCTGCGCTCCGAGGCAGCGCAGCTGTCGGCCAAGCAGTCCGCCACGTAACCCTCAGCTCCGCACCGTAACGTTGTGTCCATGAACGTCTTCGGAGTGGACATCGGCGGATCCGGGATCAAGGGCGCTCCCGTGGATCTGGAACGGGGCGCCCTGGCCGAGGAGCGCCACAAGGTGCTGACACCACATCCGGCGACTCCGGACGCGGTGGCGGACGGGGTCGCCGAGGTCGTCGGCCACTTCGGCTGGAGCGGACCGGTCGGCATCACCTTTCCCGGTGTCGTCACCGATGGCGTCACCCGCAGCGCGGCCAACGTCGACAAGCGCTGGATCGACCGGGACGCCGCGAAGCTGCTCGGCGAACGGCTCGGCGGACTGCCCGTGACGATCCTGAACGACGCGGACGCGGCGGGCGTGGCGGAGATGAGGTTCGGGGCGGGCCGTGGCCGCAAGGGCACGGTGATCCTGCTGACCTTCGGCACGGGCATCGGCAGTGCGGTCTTCATCGACGGCCGGCTGGTCCCCAACACGGAGCTCGGGCACCTCGAACTGCACGGCCACGACGCCGAGAAGCGCGCCTCCACCAAGGCCAAGGAGGACGCGGACCTGACGTGGGAGCACTGGGCGCGCCGCGTCAGGAAGTACCTGGCGCACGTCGAGATGCTGTTCTCGCCCGAGCTGTTCGTGATCGGCGGCGGGGTGAGCCGCAAGGCCGAGAAGTTCCTGCCGCTGATCGAGGACATCCGGGCCGAGATCGTCCCCGCGGAGCTGCAGAACAACGCCGGCATCGTCGGCGCCGCGATGGCGGCCGCGGAGCGCTGAGCGACGCTGTGGCCGCCGTGACCGTTCGAATCCGGTGGAGGGTCCGTCACCCGCGGCGGGCGGGGCCGCCCGGCCCCCCGCTCCCGGCGCGGGTCCGGCGCCGGCGCCGGCTCATCATCCGCACCTTCCGCACACAGGTGATCAGCCCGGCGATCAGTGTCCCGCCGTAGAGCCAGCCGGCGTGCACGGCGAGAGCGGTGACCACGGCCATCGTCTGACCGCCGAAGCCGCCGTCGCCGCCCGAGATCGGAACGATCCCGACGGCGAAGGCGATCGGCACGATGATCGGCGCCATCACCAGGTCCGCCTCGCGCACCCACAGCGCGGTCAGCGCGCTGACCGGCAGGAACAGCGTTCCGTAGACGACCGCCGAGCCGTCGAGCAGCAGCCAGTCCAGGCTGCCGAGCACAAGCATCGTCGCGGCGGCGAAGAGCCCGGCGCCGAGCCCGGTCAGCCGGGGGTTCGGCAGTCTGCGCAGGGCCAGCACCACAGGGGCCACCGGCCGCGTGGTGCGGGGAGTCACCGGGTAGACGGTGGTGCCGTCGGCGAGGGCGCCCCGGGCGGGAAGGGAGCCCTGCGGCTGCTGCCGGGGCTGGGGGCGACGTGTCCTGTGCTGCTCCACACCGACAACGTAGGTCGCGGTGGGCCGATTGGGAGGTACCAGACACGCCCTTTGGCTGACCTTGGCCGTCCGTTCGACCCCGGGTGGCCGTGAGGTGGCCGTCGCTGCCCGCCGCGCCCCGCCCGTAAACTGGTGGATCGGCCCGCCCACTGCGGCGCGGGCGCCCCGCACTCCCCGCCCTCCATCCACTCAGGAAGTCGCCAACGTGTCGCTCACGATCGGAATCGTCGGTCTGCCGAATGTCGGCAAGTCGACCCTGTTCAACGCCCTGACCAAGAACGACGTGCTGGCGGCCAACTACCCGTTCGCCACCATCGAGCCGAACGTGGGCGTCGTCGGCGTCCCGGACGCCCGCCTCACCAAGCTGGCCGAGATCTTCGCCTCGCAGCGGATCCTCCCGGCGACGGTCGACTTCGTCGACATCGCGGGCATCGTGCGCGGCGCGAGCGAGGGTGAGGGCCTGGGCAACAAGTTCCTGGCGAACATCCGCGAGTCCGACGCGATCTGCCAGGTCATCCGCGCCTTCAAGGACGAGAACGTCGTGCACGTCGACGGCAAGGTCTCGCCGAAGGACGACATCGAGACGATCAACACCGAGCTGATCCTCGCGGACCTCCAGACGATCGAGAAGGTCCTGCCGCGCCTGTCCAAGGAAGCCCGCATCAAGAAGGACGTGGCGCCGAAGGTGGCGGCCGTCGAGGCGGCGAAGGAGATCCTGGAGAAGGGCGACACACTCTTCTCGCAGGGCATCCTCCAGGGCTCGGAGAAGGCTGAGCTCCTGCACGACCTGCACCTGCTGACGACGAAGCCGTTCCTCTACGTCTTCAACGTCGACGAGGACGAGCTGACCGACGACACCTTCAAGGACGAGCAGCGCGCCCTGGTCGCCCCGGCCGAGGCGATCTTCCTGAACGCCAAGCTGGAGCAGGACCTCGCCGAGCTCGACGAGGAGGACGCCATGGAGCTCCTCCAGTCGGTCGGCGCGGAGGAGCCGGGCCTGGCGACGCTGGCGCGCGTGGGCTTCAACACCCTGGGCCTGCAGACGTACCTGACGGCGGGCCCGAAGGAGTCCCGCGCCTGGACGATCAAGAAGGGCGCGACGGCCCCCGAGGCGGCCGGCGTGATCCACACCGACTTCCAGAAGGGCTTCATCAAGGCGGAGGTCATCTCCTTCGCGGACCTGGTGGAGACGGGCTCGGTGGCGGAGGCCCGCGCGAAGGGCAAGGCGCGCATGGAGGGCAAGGAGTACGTGATGCAGGACGGGGACGTGGTGGAGTTCCGCTTCAACGTGTGAGCGGATGAAATAACACCACGTTGGCGACCTGGCAAACATGCAGGTCAAGTGGGGTCGGCTCCTCCGGGTGCCGGCCCCTTGCTGTTTCCCGTGCTGGGATGGTGCTGGGTTTTCTGGTGGTCCGTCACCTAATTGGCTCTGCTTGAGGCGGCCGTGAGTGGTACGTTATCCGGTACCACTTGATGTAGGGAGTCAGCTTATGTCGATAACTGCGAGCGAAGCCCGCAAGGCTCTCTTTCCGCTGATCAAGAAGGTCAACGACGACCACGAGGCCATCGAGATCGTCTCCAAGCATGGCAACGCCGTGCTTGTCTCGGCCGAGGACTACGCGGCGCTGCGCGAGGGCTCGTACCTACTGCGCTCGCCTGTGAACGCACGGCGACTGCTCAAGGCGTACGAGAATGCCCTGAGCAACGTCAACGTGTCGGAGCGCGAGCTGATCGATCCAGATGTGGCGGATCCTGCAGCGGGTGACGCGTGAGGCTTGTCTTCGAGGATCAGGGCTGGGAGGACTACACGTCCTGGCTCAAGAACGACCGCAAGATGCTCGCTCGGATCAACAAGCTCATCGAGGACGTCAAGCGTGACCCCTTCACGGGGATCGGCAAGCCCGAGCCGTTGAAGTACCACTTGCCCGGGGCGTGGTCGAGACGGATCGACGATGAGCATCGCCTTGTGTACCTGGTCACGGACAAGGAGATCGTGATCCTCGCGGCTCGCTATCACTACTGAACGCAGGGCGTCCGTTTTGCATTGCCAGTCTCGTGCGGGGTGGTGGGAGAGAGTTGCGCCACCCTTGGGCCTGCCGCCGAGGGGCTCGGCGTTCCGTGCCAGACGAGGGTTAGTGGATCACACGGCAGCGAGGCTAGCGGTCGCGCCGGTCAGCTCCCGCAGCTTTTCGCGTGTCTCGGCATCGGTTGAGTACACCACCGTGCCGATCATTCCCCGCGTCAGCAGCACCTTGTACGTGTTGCGGATCAGCCGGTCCACATCGGCGTCCGGGGTGGACTTCTTGAAGACCGGATCCTTGGACGCTGAACGATCGGTGACCCAGCGGTCGCCGCGCCACACCAGGTCGGGACCTATGATGACGCCACTCCAGTCGTACTCGAAGCCCTGCGCGGTGTACACGCAGCCCACTTGCCCGAAACCGGCCGGATCGGTTGCCCACAGCGCGGCCGGAGGCGCGCCCCCGACGGACCGATCACCGAAGACGTTCCAGGGCCGTTCCCACTCCCCGATGACGACGTCCGCGGGCAGTGCCTGCCCGGGTGGCACCTTCTTCGTCCACTTCCAGCAGTAGCCTGCGGACATGCGCGCGCTGTACCCCTGCGAGCGGCGGTTGTCGAGGAACGCCTCCAACTCCTGAGGGCTGTCTGCGACCGTGAGGTGCATCTTGTCGTCGGGCTCCCATTCCACCGGGCCGCCTGGCTCAAGGCCCAACAGCCGTACCACCCAGCGCAGATATGCGTCGCTGCCACCGCACCGGAACTGGCTGTCCAGCGGCACCACCCGACATTGGAGCCCCTTCTTCGCGGCGGCTGCCTTGATCTCCGCGACCGTGCCCATTTCGCCGGGCCGAACGACCTGATGCTCGTCGAGCAGGAAGACCGGGACGCGTGCCGCGTCGATAAGTTCCTCGATCTGGGTTTTGCCGGTGCGGTTCGACGCCGGTGTGTAGCGGTTGGCCGATGTCTCCCGGATGCGATGGGCCTCGTCGCAGATCAGGACATCGAGGCTGTTGCGCTCGGCGGTCATGAAGCTGTTGAAGTATTTGAAGAGGTCCTGCACCTCACGCTTCCGGGCCCCAGCAACCTTCCTCATGGTCGTCGTGAACGAGTTGGAGCCCGTCGCGTGCAGCGCGGTGGTGCCCTGCCGGTACAGCTCACCGAGGAGCGACAAGGCGATGACGCTCTTGCCGGTGCCGGGCCCACCGGTGACGATCACGACCTCCTTGTGGTCGGAATGCTTGGCGCGGCGGACGGCCTTCAGGACAGTGCGGTACGCGATCTGCTGTTCGTCCAGCAGGACGAACTGCTCGCGTTCACGGACCTCTTGGGCAGCTACCGCCATGAGTTGCTTGGATGGCCCGATCTTCCCGTTGACGAGCTCGTCCGCGGCCGAAGCACCTGACTCCGGCATCAGCTTCGCACGCAGATAGGCGATGAACTCGCTGCGTCGCGCACCGATGAAGAGCTGGCCGTACTGGTCTTGCTCCGCCTCGAAAAGCCCGCCGACGCCAAACTCGGTGGCGTTGTGCAGGTATGCGGCGCCGTTGACGCGTTCCGGGTGCTTGGCCAGGGCTCCGTTGAAGGAGACGAGGTACTCGCAGTAGCCGCGTACCTGGTCGACTGGATTCAGTACCGCCCGAGCGTATGAGTCGATGCGGCACAGCGACGGATCGTCGTCGTCCGGCTCCGCGCTGCTCCACTGCTTCAGCTCCACGATGACGTAAGACGGCAGCCCGGTCTTGGGGTGCACACCGGCCAGCACGACATCGGCCCGCTTGCTGTTCAGCGGCAGTCCGTACTCCAGGAGCACCTCCACCTGCCCGAGACCGGCATCGTTGAGCGCGCTCGCGAGCACGGGGATGCTCCGCTCCCACGAGCGGACTTCGGATGGACCGGGCTTGTGGCCGTGCACGTGCACGAACTGCTCCGTCAAGCGGAAGAACAGGGCACCGGAGTGGCACTCGGCGGCGACCGCTGCGGCAGAGTCGCGGAACAGCAAGACATGCCCCCAGGCAGCACGAAGAATCTCGTGCGGGTGGGGGCATGTCCTTCGTGACTCCGCCAGGGCGGAGCGGAAGCCCGGCGGGCCGCAGCTACGTCGGGATCAAGGTTACCTGTGCCGTCTGCGGTAGGCAGGTGGCAGCTGTGATCCTTCAGCGGTGAGCTTCGGCTGGGCGCCGTCGTAGTGCTGCATGCCGATGGCGCCGGTGATGAGCCGGCGCAGTTCGTTGTGGGTCGCCGGGTCGACCGCGTAGACCACGGTGCCGACCACGCCGCGGGTGAGGAGCACGTGGTAGGCGTTGAGGACGCACCGGGTGACGATCGCGTCGTCGATTGGACTCCGGAAGGCGGGATCGCATGAAGCACTCCGGTCCACCTTGAACTTCCCCTCGCGGAAGAGCAGATCGGGTCCGATGATGACGCCGTTCCAGTCGTACTCGAAGGTCTGTGCTGTATAGACGCAGCCGATCTGGTCGACACCACGGCGATCGGTCGACCACAGGTCCGACCGTGGTGCGTTCGGGACGCTGTGCTCCGGCTTCACGTTCCAAGGCCGACGCCAGTCCCCGATGTGTACGTCGTCGACAAGCTGTTCTCCGTCCGGGTTGCTCCACTGCCAGCAGAAGCCCGCGGTAATACGGGCCGTAGCCCCTTCCAAATGGCGCTCCTGGATGAACCGCTCCATCTGCCTGGGGGAGTCGGCGACCGTCAGCGTCATCCTCCCGTCCGGTCGCCAGGCCACCGGATCGGAGGCGTCAAGGCCCAGCAGTTGTTGGACCCAGCGCTGGTACCGCTTGCTGCCGCCCGCTCGGAACGTGCCCTCCAGATCGGTCACTTCGACATCGCAGCCCATGTCCTCGGCGAGCTCTTTGAGATACGTGGCAGTGCCCACCTCGTCCGGGCGGATCGACTGGTGATCGTCGAGCAGGAAGATCGGCACTTTCGCGGCTCTTATCACCTCGGTTGCCTGCGGCCGGTCGTCGTCTCGCAGATTCTTCGGCATCCAACGGTATGTCGAGCTGCGTCGCATGCGGTGCGCCTCGTCGCAGATGAGGACGTCGATGCTGTCCGGTGTGCTCTCGCTGAAGCTGTTGAAATAGCGGTACAGCCTGTTGGCTGCGCGGCGCTTGTCCGCTGTCTGCCCTCGGCGGGCCGTGCTGAGCATGATCTCGCGCAGAGTCTCCGTGTAGGCGTGAGAGCCGCTTGCCAGCACGGCTTCGCGGCCCTTGAGCCCGAGGGCACGCTGCAACTCGAGGGCTACTGCGCTCTTACCGCTGCCAGGGCCGCCTCGCAGGATGTAGACACGCTTGACGCCAGGGTCGGGAGCTGGGTCGTGGGCGGATTCGGCGTCGTAGAACAACCCGACGTCGAAGCCGGTGAAGTGGGAGGTCTTCTCCAGGTGCCGGGTGATCCGGTCGACCGCGACGTACTGCTCGTCGAGGAGCGTCAGACCGCCTCGACTTCGTCGAGGCCGCAGTCCAGCAGGGCCTTGACCACTACGGGGACGCTGTTGTTCCAGGAAGCGATGTCTCCCTGGCCGGCCGCTCCTCCCTTGAGCCGGGAATGCTCGTGAATCAGTTGCTCGGTGAGCGGAAGGTGCGCAGATCCGGCTCGGGCCGCGATGAGTCGGCCGAGCTCGGCTGCGGACAGTTGCAAGAGCACGAAGGGTCCCCAGGCACGAGATGACTCGTGCGGGTGGGGGCATGTCCTTCGTGACTTCGCCGAAGCGGAGCGGAAGCCCGTCGGGCCGCAATGACGTTCTGCAGATTACCCGGCCGCAAATGAAGGAGGGCGGGCCCCTGGAGGCCCGCCCACCGCCCGGCTCAGCCGAGGCGGTGCACCACGACCTGCGCCAGAGCCCACGTCAGGTTCGAGCCGAGGCTCGCCGCGATGCCAACCAGGACATCACGGACCCAGGTGCGGCGCTTGGGCATGTACTCGATGGCAACCACAGGAATGCGTCCCCTTCGGTTTGATCGGTGACGGCGCCGGATGGCTCCCGCCGGGAGCGCACCATGGAGCTGCATCACCGAACCGAAGGGCATTGCGTACTCCCCGGGTCACGTCGCGTACACCCTCCGGGGAGGGCACGCGGTGCATGGCAACGGTAGTCCACGACAGGGCAGCGTGGGGAGGAGTTAATACACAGGCACTGACGAGCCGGTGGGGCGAGGGGGATGGACGGATTGAGGAAGGTCGGTCGGGCATCCGAGCTGCCCATGGTGCCGGGATGGAACGCCCGTGCTGGGATCGCGCTGGGATGACCCCCGCCAAACCCACGTTTCCGCAGGTGGGAGCTCTGCGTTACGGATTCCGTTTCAACGTGTAGTCATGCACTTGCCGTACGTTGATTGATTCGTCAAACGTGCGGTCGGAAGGGGTCGGGCTCTGGCGAGTCCGACCCCTTCCGCGTTCCCGTGCTGATTCGGAATCGCGCTGTCAGCCCGACCGGCCCGGCGCCAGCTTGTCGAGATCGAGGCTGATCTCGAACAGCAGGGACTGTTGGAGCGCATGACGGAAGATCCCTGCCGGCGCGTACGAGCCGGTCGGCTCGTCGAGCTCGTAGACGTGCACGGCGGGGACGGTGCCCTCGTCCTCGATGCACCAGTAGTGCGGGATTCCCGCCTCGGCGTACTTGCGCAGCTTCACCGTCCGGTCGCGGTGGGCGGACTCGGGGGAGACGACCTCGATGACGAGCTGGACGTCCTCCGGGGCGAACCATGTGCGGTCTGCGTCGTACGGGGCGGTGGTCAGAAGCAGGTCTGGCTCCGGGCGCTTGCGGGCGTCGAGGCGGATGGTCATCTCCCGCTCGACTTCAATGCCATCGGGGCCTGAGCCATGAGTGCCACCGTGAGACCAGTGACGAGTCGGCCGTCCCACGACCGCTGCGGGGACATCTTGAAGACGAGTGCTCCGTCGATCAGTTCGGTGTGGCCTGGTGCCTCGGGGAGGCGGTCCAGGTCCTCCGCGAACCAGCCTTCCGCGCGGGGCGGGCGCAACCAGTCGGGCAGTGCGGTCATGAGCCGACCCTAGCGATTGCGGCCGTCAAGGGGGTGTCGTGCTGCTGATCCACAATCGGCGCATGGATGTCGTCGGGATACTTGAGGCCGCTTCGCTGCTGGTGTGCCGAAGATGCTTCCCGCGTATCCCCTCCCCTGGCCGGGAACCGTCGGATGTGGGTGGGACGTGGTTTCCTGGGAAAGCGCGTTGTCGTCGATGCCGGGGGAGGCAATGAGGTGGGTGAGGGGACTGCGATCGCCGAGCGGATCGCCGAGCGGCGGGCCGGGACGGGCGATCCGCGGGCGCTCCTCGGGGAGCTGAGGCGGGCCCGGATGCTCGTACCGCTGGACCGGGGTGGGCTGTGGACGGGGCATTTCGGCGGTGTGCGCTGGGTGTTCGCGTTCACCGGCGAGGAGGCCCTCGCCCGCTTCGCGCAATCGCGGGCGCGGGAGTCCGGGAGCGCCCAGGACAGCGCGCGGCCCTGGGAGTTCGCCGAACTGCTCGGCGCCCGGCTGCTCGACGAGATCATTCCGGCCATGGGCGAGCCCGCGGGCATCGCCGTCGACGTCGCGGACCCCGATGGGGCCATGCTCTTCCCGCCCGCCATGGGCATCGTCCCGGACGAAGCCGCCGTCGACACGCCGGACAAGCTCGCCGGGGGGACCGACGCGACCCACGGGACCGGCAAGACCGCAGGGGGTGCCGCCTGATGGGCGACGGGGCGAAGGATCTCGGTGTCGACTATTACACCGTCCAGCGGCTCACCCAGGGCATACGCAACGCGGTCGGTGAGCTGAAGGAGATCGGTACGAGCACCGGGGCGGTGCTCGGCAAGGGTTTCTCCGAACTGGCGATGACCGGCATGGAAGCCGGGCACCACGGCCTGTCCGTGGACTTCGAGGACTTCTGCGAGCGGTGGGAGTGGGGCGTGCGGGCGCTGGTCCAGGACGCCAACACCATCGCGGCGAAGCTCGGCCTGTCCGCGGGAGTGCTGTGGGAGGAGGACCAGTACGTCCAGAGCTCGCTGAAGTTCGGCGTCAACTCGATTGCCGGCGGCAGCCCGTACGCCTCCGAGGAGGACATCGCCAAGCAGGACTGGGGCGACGTGTTCACACCGGACGCGCTGAACCCGGACTGGAGCGCCGAGTCGTGGGACCGCGCCGGTGACGAGATGGCCCAGACCTGGAAGGACACCGGGCGCGCGGTTCTTACCGAGGGGCAGGGCGGCGAGCGGTCGCGGATGCTCAACGACCTCCTCGGCATCGACCAGGAACAGTTCGACAGGGCCGTCGACGACACCTTCGGGCCGTCGCCCGAGGAGCGTGCGCAGCAACAGCAGCAGAACGAGACCGGGGGGAACTGACGTATGGGCATCGGGGATTTCGTCAGTGACATTACGCCGGATGTCGTCGAGGACGCGGTCGAGGACGGCGTCGAGTGGGCCGGCAACCGGGTCGAGGACGTCGGCGACTGGACGGCGGACCGGCTCGAGGACGTCGGCTGGGAGTCTGGTGCGGACTGGGTGCGCGAGCAGTCGCGTTCACTGGCGAACCGGATGGGTGCCGAGGTCGACGAGATGGACCTCGGCCAGACCGAGGACAAGACCAAGCTCATCTACGGCTCGTCGAGCAAGCTGCGCTCCACCGCGTCCCACCTGCGTGACTTCACGGATTCGTTCAACGACGTCGGGCTCGGTCTCGAAGGGCTCGACTCGGACGCCCTCCAGGGTCAGGCGGCGGACGCGTTCCGCAGGACGGTGAAACTGGAGCCGCCCAAGTGGTACAAGGGCGCGGACGCGTTCGAGGGCGCGGCGAAGGCGCTGGAGTCGTTCGCGGACACGGTGACCTGGGCGCAGGGCCAGGCGCAGCTCGCGATCGACAAATGGAAGGAAGGCACGAAGGCCTCGGCGGACGCCCTGGACGCCCACAAGACGAAGGTCGACGACTACAACAGCGCCGTCGACAAGTACAACGGGACGCCCGCCGACAAGCGTGACCCCGCCACACTGCCGGCGAAGCCGGGCGAGTTCTCCGACCCCGGCAAGGCGAAGATGAAGGAGGCGCAGGACACCCTCGCCGAGGCGCGCAAGCAGCGGAACTCCGCCGCCGAGACCGCGCGCAAAGCCGTGCAGAAGGCCCGGGACGCCGCCCCGCCCAAGCCCTCCTACGGCGAACAGCTGAAGGACGGGCTCGACGAGCTCGAACTGATGAAGACCCACTTCACCATGGGCGCGGTCAAGGGCACCGCGGGCATCGTGAACTTCGTCCGGGGCATCAACCCGCTGGACCCGTACAACATCACGCACCCGGCCGAGTACGTCACCAATCTCAACGGCACCGTCGCCGGACTCGTCCAGGTCGCCAACGACCCCTGGGGCACCGGCAAGCAGATGCTGGACAACTTCATGAAGGACCCGGCGGAAGGGCTCGGCACGCTTGTGCCGGACGCGATCCTCACCGCCGCGACGGGTGGCGCCGGAGCCGCCGTGAAGGGCGTGAAGCTCACGGACGAGCTCGCGGACGCCGCCAAGGCGCGCCGCGCCGACGACCTCAGGGAGACCGTCCGCAGGCCCGACGGCAAGCTGTGCGGCCGTGAGCCCGTCGACTTCGCGACCGGCCGCATGTTCCTGCCGCAGGAGGACGTGCTGCTGCCGGGCAGCCTGCCGCTGCTGTTCCGCAGGGACTTCGAGTCCTCGTACCGGGCGGGGCGCTGGTTCGGCGAGAGCTGGTCATCGACGATCGACCAGCGACTGACCGTCGACCCGATCGGTGTCGTCTTCCACGGTGAGGACAACCTGCTCGTCCCGTATCCGCACCCCGCCCCCGGCACGCCGGTGCTTCCCGAGGCGGGGCCGCGCTGGCCGCTGGAGCGGCACACCGACGGCAGTTACACGCTCACCGACCCGCACACGGGCATCGTCCGGCACTTTCTCGCCCCGCCCGGCGCCGAGCCGGGAGACAACGGCTCCGCGCCGCTCGCCGAGATCGCCGACCGCGACGGACGCACGATCACCGCCGAGTACGACGAGGAGGGCGCCCCGCTCGCCCTCACCCACTCGGGGGGCTACCGCCTCACGTTCACCACGGAGAACCGCCGGATCACCTCGCTGAGCCTCGGCGGCACCGAGATCGCCAGGTACGGATACAGCGAGGAAGGCCATCTCGCCGAGATCGTCAAGTCCTCCGGCATCCCCACCCGGTTCGCCTACGACACCGAAGGCCGCATCGTCGCCTGGACCGACACG
The DNA here is from genome assembly GCF_056436245.1 of Streptomyces sp. NPDC043812. NCBI lineage: Bacteria > Bacillati > Actinomycetota > Actinomycetes > Kitasatosporales > Streptomycetaceae > Streptomyces > Streptomyces sp. NPDC043812. Next base: position 57,475 of record NZ_JBWKCY010000025.1, on the reverse strand, counting down.
AACGGCTCCAGCTTCAGCTTCGTGTACGACGACAGGGACCGGTGCGTGTCCCAGACCGGTGCCGAGGGGCATCTGCGCTCGGAGTTCCACTACAGCGACCGACACCCCGCCACCGGCCTGACCACCACCACGGTCACCGACTCCCTCGGTCACACCTGGCGCTACACGGTCAACAGCCACGTCCAGGTCGTCGCCGAGACCTGGCCCACGGGCGCGACGATCCGGTACGCCTACGACCGCGACGACCGGCTGCTGTCCCGTACCGACCCGCTCGGCGCGTGCACCGAGTTCTGCTGGGACGACGAGGGCCGTCTCGTCTCGACGACCCGCCCCGACGGCAGCGTGCAGACGGCGGCCTACGGCGGCGACGGCCGCCCGGTCGAACTGGTCCAGCCGGGCGGGCTGCGCTGGAAGCAGGAGTTCGACGAACGAGGCAACCGGGTCGCGGTCACCAACCCCGCCGGGCGCACCACCCGTTACACCCACGACGCGCTCGGCCACGTCACCTCGGTCACCGACCCCCTCGGCGCCACGACCCTGCTGCGCCACAACGCCGCGGGCCTTCTCATGGCCCAGACGTCCCCGGACGGCGGCACGACGTCGTACGTGCGGGACGCCTTCGGCCGGATCACCGAGCGCACCGGAGCGAGCGGCGGCACCGCCCGCTTCGAGTGGACCCCTGAGGGCCGGCTCGCGCGGTTCACGGGCCCGGACGGCGCCGTGGAGTCGTGGACGTACGACGGCGAGGGCAACTGCCTCAGCCACACCGACCCCGAGGGCCGCACCACGACCTTCGAGTACACCCACTTCGACCTGCTCACGGTCCGCACCGACCCCGACGGCACCCGCCACGAGTTCACGCACGACACCGAGCTGCGCCTCACCGGGGTCAGCAACCCCCTGGGCCTGCGGTGGAGCTACACCTACGACCCGGTCGGCAACCTCGTCGCCGAGACCGACTTCGACGGCCGCACCGTCGCCTACGACGTCGATCCGCTCGGCCGGGTGCTGACCCGCACCACCCCGCTCGGCGCGGCGGTCCGCTACGAGCGGGACCTGCTCGGCCAGGTCGTCCGCAAGGACGCCGGCGGCGCCGTGACGACGTACGAGTACGACCCCGCGGGCCGGCTGCAGCGGGCCGTCGGGCCCGACGCGGAGCTGACGTACGCGTACGACCGCCGGGGCCACGTCAAGACCGAGCTGGTCGACGGGCGTGCGCTGTCGTTCTCGTACGACGCTGCCGGTCGCCGCACCCGGCGCGTCACCCCGAGCGGCCATGTCACCTCGTACACGCACGACAGCGAGGGCCGTGCCGCCGCGCTGACCGTCGCGGGCCACGACATCGTGTTCACGCGTGATGCTGCGGGGCTCGAGCTGACCCGCAGCGTCGGGGAGACGCTGACGCTGACGTCGGACTGGGACGCCGCGGGCCGACTCACCGCCCAGGAGATCACGCGCGGCGGCGACCGGCTGAACCTGCGGACGTACGCGTACCGCGAGGACGGCCATCTCGTCGCGGTCGACGACGCCCTGCGCGGCCCGCGCCGCTTCGGCCTGGACGCGACGGGCCGGGTCACCGCCGTCACGGCCGACCAGTGGAGCGAGTCCTATGCGTACGACAGCGGCGGCAACAACGTCTCCGCCGCCTGGCCGGACCGCCACGCCAGTGGCGACGCGCGTGGCAAGCGCTCCTACACCGGCACCCGGATCACGGAGGCCGGGGCCAACCGCTACGTGTACGACGACGCCGGCCGGCTGATCCGCCGCTCGAAGACCCGGCTGTCGAAGAAGCGTGACGTGTGGACGTACATGTACGACGCCGAGGACCGGCTCACCGAGGTCACGACCCCGGACGGCACTCTGTGGCGCTACCGGTACGACCCGCTCGGCCGGCGCATCGCCAAGGAGTGCATGGCGGCCGACGGCCAGGCGGTGGCCGAGCGCACGCGCTTCGTCTGGGACGGTGCCGTGCTCGCGGAGCAGACCACGGAGATCCCCGGCGAGCTGTCACACCACACCACGCTGAGCTGGGACCACGAGGGCCTGACCCCTGTCGCCCAGACCGAACGGCTCAGCGACGCGTCCACCCAGAGGGAGATCGACGCGCGGTTCTTCGCGATCGCGACCGACCTCATCGGCACCCCGACCGAGCTCATCGACGAGGACGGGCGCATCGCCTGGCAGAGCCGCACCACGCTGTGGGGTGTCACGACGTGGAACGCCGACGCGGCCGCCTACACGCCGCTGCGGTTCCCCGGCCAGTACTTCGACCCGGAGACCGGCCTCCACTACAACCACCACCGCTACTACGACCCGCAGACCGCCCGGTACACCACGCCCGACCCGCTTGGCCTCGCGCCCGCGCCCAACCCGACGGCGTACGTGCACAATCCGCACCGGTTCAGCGACCCGCTGGGCCTCGCGCCGTACGAGAACAACGGTGGGCTCGGCGAACTCATCGAGGTCAACAAGCCCGACGCGGATGCGGACAAGCTGGCCGAGAAGCTCGGAGGACTGCCGCGCAGGAGGTTCGAGAACGACCCGAGCGGGCGTGAGTTCGACGCGATCAGCGATGAGTACGTGGCCCAGGCGAAGCCCGCGGACTTCACCCTGAACAAGAAGTTCCGGACGCAGGCGCAAGCCACGTTCGAGGCCGCGATCCAGAGCGGCCGCACGCCGTACTTCCACTTCGACGGACCGCCCGGACCAGGCGTGATCGATAAGCTCCAGGAGTACGGACGCCGGTACGGCGTCGAGCCGGTGATCGACACGACTCCGCTGGAGTGAGGGCATGTACGAGTTCCATGGCTGGTTCGGCATCTCCGAGGACCCGGATGAGGACGACGCGCAGTCCATGAGGGCGGGCGTCGAGGAGTTGCGTGCGCGAATCGACGCGGTCCAGTGGTCCTCCAGCTGCAAGGTCGTGCTCGACGTGTTCAACGGGCTGGACGTCGTCACTGCCACCGGCCACACGAACCACATCGGCTACGAGGCAGGGCAGTTGGACGAACTGGTCGCGTACATCGCGCGCCGCTTCCCCGGCTCGTGGGGGCTGCTCTACGACCGCTCCGACGAAGGCGACATCCCGAACGCCGACAACGCGTTCCGGGTGCGCGTCATGCGCAGGGGGAGCGTCGAGGAGCGTCTGGATCCATTCCTCTCGCCGTGCAATCCGGTGATCGAGGACTGAGCTCTACGAGGCTCGCCGGGAGACGCCCGGACGTGGGGCGCGCAGCTCCGGGAGCATGGCGAGCAGGGGAAAAGCGCTGCGGTCAGAGGCGTGTGGTCGGCGTGGGAGCAGCCTCAGTTCGTGCCGGGCACGTACCGGAGCGGGTGGCCGAGGCAGTACGCGACAGGCGCCCCCGGGATCCACCGGTGGAACGGGTGAGCCTCCAGTACGGCCAGGAGCCCCGTGGTGTTGGCGGTCGGCATCCGCACGGCGAGCTTGTCCGCGTAGTGCAGAGCGGGCAGCCGGCGCTCCACGGCTCCGTCGAGACGGACTTTCCCCTCCTCGATCAGTTGGAGGAGGGGCGTGCCGAGGGGCCCGGCCAGGACGCTCAGGCGGGACTCGCCGTCGACGAGGCCCTCGGTCCGGCCGCATCCGGAGCCGCCATGCGCGTCACGGCCCCCGGCGAGCACCGGCGCGGCGGCGGTGGTCTGGAGCACGGCGACGAGGAGGGCGGCGGCGCCGAGGAGGGCTCTGCGGGTGCGTGCGGGAGTGCGCGGGCGCGTACGGAAGGGGGCGCGTGTCATGCCCGCACTATGTCCCGAAACGGGGGCAATGCGGAGGAAACGCTCCGCAGTCTGATGGACCGGTCCGCAGCATGCTCGCTCGGCGGGCTGCTGGAGGCTGCGCGGCACAGCAGTCGAAGACGGATGAGGCGATGCGGAGCGACCGTGCTCAACGGCCCGCCGCCGTCGGAGTTTCCGGGACGTGCGCTGAGGTGCGATGTCGCAGTTCGATCGAGCCCGCAGGGCCCTGACCAGGGGATGACCGACGCCCGACGGGTAGGGTCGGCCCTCGTACAGGCGCCTGGGACGGGGGAGTTCGCGGTGACGGAGTTCGACGAGTCGGAACGCAGGATCTGGGCAGGGCGGGCGGATGCGTACGCCGGGACCTACGCCAGGCTCTGCGCGTACCCGGTGGAGGCGCTGCTCGACTCGGCGGGGGTGGGCGCCGGGGACCGTGTGCTCGACGTCGGGACCGGGACGGGAGCCGTGGCCGCGGTCGCCGCCGGACGCGGTGCCGCGGTGACGGCGGTGGACGCCGATCCCGGCATGGTCGCCATGGCGGGCGACGAAGTTCCGTCCGCGGAGGTGCGTGTTGCGGTGCTGCCCGATCTCCCCTTCGGGGACGGGGAGTTCGACGCGGTCGTGGGCAACTTCGTGCTCAACCACGTGGGCCGGCCGCGTGCCGCCGTCGCCGAGCTGCGGCGGGTCACCCGGCCCGGCGGGCGGATCGCGGTGACCATCTGGTCCGCTCCGGCCGGGGCGGGCGGGACGCTGGTCCCGAGGGCAGTCCAGGCGGCCGGCGTCACCCGCCCCGACGACCTGCCCGCACTGGCTCCCGAGGACGACTTCGCGCGGACCGAGGAGGGCCTGGCCGGCCTGCTCACCGGGGCAGGGCTCCGCGAGACCGACTGCCGCACGCTCACCTGGGACCACCGGGCGTCGGCCGAGGAATGGTGGAGCGGTCCGGCCAGGGGCGTCGGGACCATCGGGCAGGTGGTCGTGAGCCAGACGCCAGAAGTGATCGCGGAGATCAAGAGGTGCTACGACGCGCTCGGCGCCGACTTCACCGGCGCGGACGGTGTGCTCGTACTGCCGCACGCCGCCCTGCTGGCCCGCGGCCGGGCGTAGGGCTTTCTCTCGGATCGGCGCGGCCGGCACGCCGCGCCTCTTAGGGTTGGGCAGATGACATCGACAACCCAGGAGGCCTTCCTGCGGGCCTTCCACGCCGAGCGCCCTGCCGTGACATCGGAGTTGTTCGGCGGCGGGCGTGCCGCGGACGCGCGGTCCAGCTACGAGATCCTGCGGGACCGTGTGTCCGGCCGCGACCGTGTGCTCGATCTCGGCTGCGGCGACGGACTGTTGCTCGAACTCCTTGCCGAGTCCGGGGCGCTCGAGCTCGCCGGAGTGGATCTGTCCCCCGACGCGCTGTCGCTGGCACGGCAGCGGCCCGCGCTCGCCGGAACGACGCTGTGCGAGGGCCGCGCACAGGAACTCCCGTTCCCCGACGGCCGTTTCGACGCCTGCGTCTCCCACATGGCCCTGATGCTGATGGCGGACGTCGAGCAGGTCGCGGCGGAGATCGGCCGGGTGCTCGTCCCCGGAGGCCTGTTGGCCTGCTCGGTGGGCGGCGGGGCAGCGGGAGGCGAGGCGTACGAGATGTTCCTCGGGCTGCTGCGCCCGGTGATCGCCGCCGCCCCGGCCGAGCAGCGGATTCCTCCTCTGGGGGACCGGCGGACGCGCAGTCGAGAGGGTCTGGACGAGGTCCTAGGGCTCGCCGGATTCGGGCCGGTCGACTGGGAGACGGCACAGATCGACCTGAGCGGGACGTCTGAGCAGGTGTGGGCGACGGTGTCCGGGATCTACGACCTCGGGCCGCTCGCCCCTGACGTGGTCGCCTCGCTCCGGGCGACGTTCCTCGCCGAGGCCGCCGCGCTGACGGAGCCGGACGGAACCCTTCCCTGCGGGATGAACATTCGTATCGCCGCCGCCGTCCGCTTGCCGTCGGGGTGACCGCGACGAGGCGGGATGCCCGGCGCCGTAGGGCATGACGGCCGGCCGAAACCCGTTTGCCCACCACCGCAGCGGCTGACAGCATCCCCTTCATGATCAAGCGAATCGAGTTCCCCACCGCGCGGTGACCGCCGCCGAAGGGCACGGCGTGCCCCGGTCCGACGTGTCCTTCTACCTGTTCGCGCTGCGGCTGAGCCGCCGGAATCCCGCCGGACCACTGCCCCTGCGCGGCACCACCTACCCCGACCGGGCGGCCGGCGCGGAACCGTCGTCCGACCGCAGGCCGCGGCAGCAGCGGAACGCGTCGTTGCTCTCGGTCCTCAGAACCGCCTTCACCGTGGAGTCCGTCGATCCCTCCCGACTGGCCTCCGTGGCCGTCGGTCTCGACCTCTCCGAGGGGATGGCCGAGCATGCGCTCGCCTCACTGCGTGCATCCGGTCGGACGGACCCCGAACGCTCCCTGACAGTCGGCCGCCGGCTCGCCCGGTACGGGACGGACCGCCGCGCCGTCCGGCTGGGGCTGGCCCTGCTCACCGGTGTCGCGCAGCCCCGGGACAGACACCTCGTCAAAACCCTCGCCCTGCTGCCGGTACTCAACCGCGCCGCGGTCGGTGCGCTGGCGTCCATGGACCGGTCGGCGAAGGATCTGCTCTGGCTCGTGCCCCGCACGACGGGCCGGTCCCGTCTACGGGCCGTCGAGGCACTGTGCGCCCGCGACGAACCGGGACTGCGCAGCGTGCTGTTGCGTACCGTTGCCGCCCTGCCCAATTGCCCTGCCTCCCTTGCGAACGACATCGCCGAACGGGTCGACCTGGCAGCCGTGCTCGACGACCCGGACGGGAGCGACCGGTCCGTCGCGGACGCGGCACGCCTGCTGTCGGTCCTCGTCGCCGCGGACAGGTACGAGCCCGGCGAGCGGGTCTACGAGGGATGTGTCCGGGCATACCGGAGTCTGGTGCGGCGCGCACCCCGACTGGCGCCGACTCCCGAGCGGTTCGCGTCGCTCGCCGCGCTCGCCGAGGAACTGCACAGCGGGGCCGGCAGGCTGCTCGACTGGTGGCCGCGGGAACGCGAGGACGTGCTCGACCGGCTGCGGATCCTGCTGAGCCGCCCGGAGTGGCAGCGCCAGGCACAGAACGCCGGAGCGGGCCGGAACGGCCACTGGCTGCGGAGGGCAGCGGCGCGGATCGCGTCGGCCGCGCCGGAGACTCCTCTGGCGCCCGCCCCCGCGTTCGAGGTTCTGGTCGTCGTCCCCGGGCCGGGCAGCGGCGCCGCGGTGCAGACGCGGATCATGGTGGACGGCAGGCCGGTGATCGCCGAGGCCTTCTCGCCGGGTGCACCGCATCCGCCCGAAGACCTGCTGGAGCGGGGACGGTTGCGGGCGACGGACGAGGCGCGCGAGGTGCAACTGGCGGAGGCGCCGTGTTCCGAGGGCTGCTGCGGGGCGCTGTACGTCACGATCGTGCGGGACGGCGCCACCGTCCGCTGGAAGGACTGGCATCGGCGGGACGGGGCCCTGTCGTTGCGCGGGCCTGCCGTCCTGCCGGATCTGCGCTTCGACGCCGCACTGTACGACGCGGAGATCGCCCGCGCGGAGAGGGACCGCACCTGGGAGTGGCCCGCCCGCACCACGGCCAGGCTCGTACGCGAACGGCTGTCCGCCGAGCCGGGGCTGCTGTCACGGTGGAACTGCTTCCGGGGCTGGACCTGGACGCACTACGAGCGCCAGGACACGACCATGCTGAGTTTCTCCTACCCGGCCGAGCCCCGGTCCGGTCAGGAGAACTGGTGGCTGTACTTCACCTGGGAGGCGGCGGACAGCGGAGACCCGCCGTCCGCACAGGCCGACGCCATGCTGGCCCGGCTGCGCCAGGCCGGGTACGCCCGGATCACCGGCGGCAGCCGTCGGAACGCCGAAGCGCTCGGCTTCACCTGGCCGGAGTCAGGTCAGGAGGGTGACTGACGCCCCGGCGGACGACCGGGACGGTCAGCGGCAGGGGCATGCCCGGTGGTCAGGGACCTGGCGGTGCGATCGCGTTGACCGTGTCGAACAGAACGAGTCCGGATGCGGGGGAGAGGAAGAACGTGCCCGTGTACAGGCCGCCCGTCACCTCCATGTCGAATGTCTCGCTGTGCAGCCACCCCGCGCCCTGGGGGACGAACTCGGACAGTCGCCCGGGCACTTCACCGATCGGCGCGGGCCGCAGTCCGCGCGAGGAGTCCTGCGTCAGTTCGGCGATCCTGCCGACCGCGGGCCGTGCCACGCCGACCAGCCGGATGTCCGAGGGGCCGGGCACCGACCGGCCGTCGTTGTTCCGCACGAGGTCGTAGCCGAGCCAGTGCGCGTCGGTGAGCGTGCCGAGCAGCGGGAAGCGCTTCTCGAGCGGTTCGGATTCCGTACGCAGGGGCCCTTCGTCGGGTCCCTGCGATGCGGCCTCGGCCGTGCAGGCGGAAGCGACCGCCACCACTCCCATGGCGAGCACAGCCCGCCGCGACACCTCTGACATCCCCGCCCCCTCGTCGCGTCGAGCCGCTGATCGTAGCCGCCCGGCGGGGCCGCGCCGAGAACGGCCGCCCGGCCGGACGCCCCCCGGGGTTCGACGGAGCCGCTTCGTTGCGCAACGTGAATTCCCGTGCTGCGCGCCTGCGGTGTCACCGGGCGCCGATGCCGGACGTCCCGGGCCGGGGGTCCGGCTGGTCGCGACGCCCCAGGTGGCAGAATCGAGCGGTCAACAGCGTTTGCGGCGGGGGCGGCGACAAGCGGGTCATGAATCGTCGGTATGTCGGCTGTGTGGCGCTCGTATTGCGTAGCCTCCCGGCCTCTTGTGCGATTCCTATGGATCCGCCAATCTTTCGCTCGGCAGACGGACAAGGGGGGCCCACGCTTTGATGCCGAATCGTTGGCATGCTCCTGCCGCTCGTCTGTCATGACCCCCACAGCAACGCACCACCTATGAGGAGGACCCCTCACATGACTGTGATGCGTGACTCGCGGCGAAGACTCGCCGCGGCCAGCGCCATAGCCGTCGCCGCGCTCTCGCTCGGCGCGGCCTCTGCCCTTCCGGCCACCGCGGTGGAGACGGCGCCGGAAGGCGTCATCCAGAACGCGGGCGCACCCGGTGCCGTCAAGGGCAGCTACATCGTCACCCTCGACGAATCCGAGGCGGACGCGGGCTCGAAGGCGGGCAAGGCCCTTGCCGCGGAGTACGGCGCGAAGATCAAGCGCACGTACAACGCCGCACTCAACGGCTACTCCGTCCAGCTCACAGAGGCGCAGGCCAAGAAGTTCGCCGCGGACCCGGCCGTCGAGTCCGTCGTGCAGAACCGCGTCTTCAAGATCTCCGGCACGCAGCCGAGCCCGCCGTCCTGGGGCCTCGACCGGATCGACCAGAAGGCGCTGCCGCTCAACCAGAGCTACACCTACCCCGACCCCGCCGGCGAAGGTGTGACGGCGTACATCCTCGACACCGGTGTGCGGATCTCCCACAGCGACTTCGGCGGCCGTGCGTCCAACGGCTACGACGCGATCGACAACGACAACACGGCACAGGACGGCCACGGCCACGGCACGCATGTCGCGGGCACCGTTGCAGGGTCCTCCTACGGTGTGGCCAAGAAGGCCAAGATCGTGGCTGTCCGCGTGCTCGACAACGCGGGTTCGGGCACGACCGAGCAGGTCGTCGCCGGCATCGACTGGGTGACGCAGAACGCCGTCAAGCCGGCCGTCGCCAACATGAGCCTGGGTGGCGGCATCGACACCGCCCTCGACACGGCCGTGCGCAACTCCATCGCCTCGGGCGTCACCTACGCGGTCGCCGCCGGCAACGACGGTGCCAACGCCTCCAACTACTCGCCCGCGCGGGTCGCCGAGGCCATCACCGTCGGCTCCACCACCAGCTCCGACGCGCGGTCCAGCTTCTCCAACTACGGAAGCGCGCTCGACATCTTCGCGCCGGGCTCGTCGATCAAGTCCACCTGGAACACCAGCGACTCGGCGACGAACACGATCTCCGGCACCTCGATGGCGACCCCGCACGTCGCGGGCGCTGCCGCGCTCTACCTCGCGGGCAACAAGACGGCCACCCCGGCCCAGGTCTCCTCCGCCCTGACCGGAGCGGCCACTCAGGGCGTCGTCGGCAACCCGGGAACCGGCTCGCCGAACCGCCTGCTGTACGTCGGCGGCGGCAGCACCCAGCCGCCCGGCCCGAAGTTCGAGAACACCGGCGACTACACCATCAACGACAACGCCACGGTCGAGTCGCCGATCACCGTCAGCGGCGTCGCCGGCAACGTGCCCGCCGGTCTGACCGTCTCGGTCGACATCAAGCACACCTACATCGGTGACCTGCGTGTCGATCTCGTCGCCCCCGACGGTTCGGTCTACAACCTCAAGGCCTACGGCTCCGGCGGCAGCGCGGACAACGTGATCACCACCTACTCGGTGAACGCCACGTCCGAGGTCTCCAACGGCACCTGGAAGCTGCGGGTCGGTGACAACGCGAACTACGACACGGGCAAGATCGACGCCTGGTCGCTCCAGTTCTGACAGTTCCTGAGTCCACAGGCGAAAGGGGCGGCCGTTCACGGCCGCCCCTTTTGTTCACCCTCGGACCGCCCGATCTCCATGGAAGGGACCGGCGCCCGAGCCGGCGCCGGTTCGCAGGGCAGGGCGCGGCACGTTCAGCGGCGGCTCAGCCCCTTGTCGACCGCGGCCATGAGCTCACCGTCCGAGGTGTCCCCGTCCAGCGACCAGAACATCGCACCGCCGAGCCCCATGCCGCGGATGTAGGAGGTCTTGGCGCGCAGCACCTGCGGATCGTCGTACGTCCACAGCGTGGTGCCGTCGAAGAGCCACGCGTGCCCGTTCCTGAGGTCCCGGTGGACCGTGAACGTTCCCGAGTCGGCAAGCTTCTTGAGCGCCTTGTAGTCCTCGTATCCGGCAGCCCAGGTGGCGGGCGCGGGTCCGGTCGCCGGCCGGCCGAGGCCGTTGCCGCCGCCGGTCACCCCGGTCCAGCCCTGCCCGTAGAAGGGCATGCCGACGACGAGTTTGCGTGCGGGCGCTCCGCGGCGCAGCCAGTCGCGCACGGTCTGGTCCACGCTGAAGTCGCCGCGCGGGGCCCGCAGCGCCGACTGCTGGGCGGTGGTGGGCTCGCCGGAGACATGGAAGTCGTAGCCCTGGAGGTTCACGAAGTCGAAGTCGCGCATGATCTTGCGTACCTCGAAGCCCGCGTCGATCTTCGCCGGCGCCGTGGGTACGAAAGCGGACAGCTCGTAGTGCTTGCGCTTGCCGCCGCGCTCCTTGTGCTGCGCCCTCGCGTAGGAGTCGAGCTGCGTACGGAACTCGTGCACCAGCGCGGTGAAGTTCTGCTTGTCCTCCGGGCGGTACACCGTGTCCGTGTCGCCCGCGGAGCCCGGCCACTCCCAGTCGATGTCGACGCCGTCGAAGAGGCCGGCCGCCGCCCCCTGGCCGCCGCGGGCGCCGTCGACGGGCAGATTCCCCTTGATGTAGAGGTCGATGCAGGAGGCGACCAGGGCCTTGCGGGACTCGGCGGTGCGCACGGCGTCCGAGAAGTGGGTGGACCAGCTCCAGCCGCCCAGCGAGATCATCACCTTCAGGCCGGGATACTTGGCCTTGAGCTCGCGCAGTTGGTTGAAGTTCCCTGCGAGCGGCTGCTCCGCGGTGTCGGCGACGCCGTCGACCGAGTCGGCAGCCTCCAGCGGGCGGGCGTAGTCGGCCCACGCGTCGGCCTCGCCCGGCACGTTTCCGGTGAAGCACGTGCCTTCGGCGCTGACGTTCCCGAAGGCGTAGTTGATGTGCGTGAGCTTCGCGGCCTGGCCGCTCTTGTCCATGTCCTTGACCTGGAAGTCCCGGCCGTAGACGCCCCATTGGGTGAAGTAGCCGATGCGCTTGTACGACGGCCTGCCGTGGTGGGGCGCGCTGTCGGCGGAGGCGGAGGCAGCCGCGGGGGAGAGGGTGGCGAGGAGCGAGAGCGAGCTGACGGCAACGGCCGTACGGAAAAGGCTTCTTCGACGCATGGGGCTGGCTCATTCCTGTGCGTGTGCCGGGCATGTGGTGAGCGAAGTCGTGCGTACACGCAGGAAGTTATTGGTCTGGACCATTAAGGTCAAGGGCCCGCGAACCGGGAGCGGTTGTACCGGCGGTAAACCCCCGCCCACCGGCAAATCATCACATCGAGTGAAACGATGGCCCACACTTGCGGTCAACAACCCACGGTTGCGAGGCTGTTGCAGTCTGTCAATCTCTTGGGGAGTGGCCAGTGACATTCGGTGAGCAGCCCGCCTACCTGCGCGTTGCGAGCGATCTGCGGGAAAAGATCGTCAACGGCTCGCTGCCGCCGCACACCCGGTTGCCCTCGCAGGCCCGTATCCGGGAGGAGTACGGCGTCTCCGACACGGTCGCCCTCGAGGCACGCAAGGTCCTCATGGCCGAGGGGCTCGTGGAGGGCAGGTCCGGCTCGGGGACCTATGTCCGTGAGCGGCCCGTCCCACGCCGGGTCGCCCGGTCCGGCTTCCGGCCGCCGTCGGGTGCCAGTCCGTTCCGCCAGGAGCAGGCCGAGGCTGGGGCGCGGGGCACCTGGGAGTCGCGCAGCGAGCAGGAGGGCGCGTCCCCGGAGATCGCCGCCCGGCTCGACATTCAGCTCGGAGACCGGGTGATGCGCACCCGCTACCTCTACCGGGACGCGGGTGAGTCGATGATGATCGCCACCTCGTGGGAGCCCCTGGAGGTCACGGGCCGGACCCCCGTGATGCTCCCGGAGGAGGGGCCCCTCGGTGGCTGCGGAGTCGTCGAGCGGATGGCCGCCATCGACATCGTCGTGGACAACGTGGCGGAGGAGGTCGGCGCGCGCCCCGGCCTTGCGGAGGAACTGCTGGCGCTCGGAGGAGTGCCCGGCCATGTGGTGATGGTGATCGAGCGGACGTACTACGCCTCGGGGCGGGCGGTCGAGACGGCGGACGTCGTCGTCCCGGCGGACCGCTACCGCGTCGCGTACCACCTCCCTGTGCGGTGACCTCGGGATTCCCTGCCCGTGACGGTGAGTCAGCCGCTGTCCGTGCGCAGTAAGGCCCGGGCGGCGCGCCGTCGCCGCGGCATGCCATGCACAGCGGCATACGAACTGCCTGACCTCCCTCCTCCCTGACCTCCCCGAACTTCCCGACATCGCGGACTGCCCGGCCCGCTCCGACCGGTTCTCCTCACTGTGCAGCTCTCCGGACACCGAATGCGGCGACATCTGCCGCAAGGAACCGGCCTCCGGCCCGGCCCTGATGCCCGCGCCGACAGCGCGGGCGGCCGGCTGAGCTGCGACGCAGGATCGAGCGCGGCGCACTGGGGGCGTATCCAGCCGGATACGCCCCTGTTTCGTGCCTCTTTGTAAAAACACGTATCCGCTCAGTAAAGGTCAGGCGTACGCTCGGGCATATGCGTAGTGCGGTTTCCTGGAGAAGGTCAAGGACAGGGGCGACCGAGGGAGGGGCACGATGAACGACGGTGGCGCCGTGCTCTCGTGGCAGGTCATCCGTCAGGACGACAACGGCAACCGCTACCGCGTCGGCCGGTATGCCACTGAGGACGAGGCTCAGCAGATCGCGGACACGCTCGACGGTCGCGGGCACAAACAGCTCTATTGGGTGGAGCGCATCGGGCAGGCGGCACGCTGACCACCGACTCCCGTACGGCGCGGCCGACTTGTGGCCGCGTGTGCTCCGGCGGCGGCCGCCGCCTTCGGGCCGTACCGGGCGGTCCCCGAGCCGGGCCGTGCCCCGCAGTACGCTCCGGCGCATGACTGATCGCGTGGTGGTGGCCGGGGCCGTATACGACCGGGGGCGGCTGCTCGCCGCGCGGCGCAGCGCGCCCGAGGAGCTGGCCGGCCGCTGGGAGCTGCCCGGAGGGAAACTCGAGCCGGGGGAGAGCCCCGAAGAGGCACTGGTGCGCGAGCTGCGTGAGGAGCTGGGCGTCGAGACCGAGCCCGTCGAGCGCATCCCTGGCGAATGGCCGCTGAAGCCCGGTTACGTCCTGCGGGTATGGACGGTCCGACTGGTATCCGGGGAGCCTCGGCCTCTTCAGGATCACGACGCGCTGCGCTGGCTCGCGCCCAACGAGATGCAGGACGTCGACTGGCTCGATCAGGACCGGCCCGCCGTGGCCGAGGTCAGGCACCGGCTGCTCGCGCAGCGGGATGAGGGCGCATGCGACTGAGCCGTACGCCTGTCCAGTCGCCCGTACGCCCATTGGTCCGCGAATCACGATAACGAGCACGGGAAATGGGGTATGTGCCCATTAACCCCCCGAAATGGGACGCGGGTCCGCTGGTGATCTGGGGAAGTGATCGGCGTGATCGGCACCGAAGGCGAATGCGCCGAGTGGTCCTTCCCGGCGCAGCCGGACGCGGTGCGCGCCGCTCGCCATGCGGTCCGCGACACACTCAGTGCCTGGGGTCTGGACGCCGCGGTCCGTGATGTGACGGTGTTGCTGGTCAGCGAGCTGGTGACCAATTCCCAGCGGTACACCTCCGGCCCGATCGGAGTCCGGCTGGTCTGTCCTGCCGTCGACGGTGCCCATCCGACCCTGCTGGTCGAAGTCTCCGACCCGGTTCCGGAACCGCCCCTGGAGCGGGATGCTCGTCCCGACGACGAGGGCGGGCGCGGCCTGCAACTGGTGGCCTGTTCCGCCCGCCGCTGGGGTACGAGGCGGGGGAGGACCGGCAAGACCGTGTGGTTCGAGCTGGCCCTGACTGGTTAGGAGTCAGGAGGGACAACGATCACGGACGACTCGGCCAAAAACGAACGAGACCTCTCTGTGATCGTGAACGCCGTGCCTGCCGGGGCCGTAGTGCTGAATACTGCGGTCATGGCCGGTCCGGTGCGGTGAGCTGGAGGGGACGGTCGCGTGAGCGAGATACCTGAGACGGCGAGCGGTGTCATGTGGCAGAGCAGCCCGCCTGGCTCGATCTATGACTACATCAAGGTCGCGTCCTTCTCGATCGGCCCCGACGGGCTCGTCGACCAGTGGAGCCGGCGGGCCGCGGACCTCTTCGGCATCACCGCCGACCAGGTCAGGGGCAAGGACCCTGTCGAGGTCTTCATGCCCGCCGAGCTGCGGTCCCGAGGCCACCGCAGGGTCGCCGACGTCCTGGACGGCAAGGAGTGGACGGGCCTCGTCCCTTTCCGTGTGCCGGGCAACGCACGCGCGCACGGTCTTGCCGAGCTCTATGTGATGCCGAGTGAGACCGAGCGCGGCGAACAGGCCGCACTGTGCATCGTGGTCGACGTCCGCGCCCTGCGCCGGATCGAGAGCGACCTCGCCGCCTCGCAGGCAATATTCGGCCAATCTCCTTTCGGGTTTCTGCTCTTCGGTCCGGATCTCACCGTGCAGCGCGCCAACCAACGCTTCGCCACCGTCTTCGGCGGCGCTGCCGAGGACCACCGGGGAAGAACCGTCCACGACTATCTGTCCCGCTCCGAGGCCGATCGGATGAGCGCAGCCCTGCGCCGCGTGCTGGAGACCGGGGAGTCGGTCACCGACCTCCAGATAGTGGGCACTGCACCGGGCGCCAGCGACCGCAGGCACTGGTCCATCAACCTGTATCGCGTGCACAGCGGATCCGGTCGACCCGTGGGAGTCGCCGGGCTCGGTACCGATGTCACACGCCGTCACATCGCCGCTCGCGAGGCCGCGAGCGCCCGGCGCAATCTCGCCATCCTCAATGAGGCGAGCGCCCGCATCGGCAACTCCCTCGATCTCGAGACCACCGCCCGCGAACTGCTCGACGTCGCCGTGCCCGGATTCTGCGACCTCGCCTCCGTCGACCTCTACCAGGGGCTGCTCACCGGTGACGAGGCCCCGCCCGGACAGTTCGCCTCCGCGCACGCGGAGAGCTTCGGGGGAGGCAGCGCCGAACTGCGCCGGGTCGCCTTCGCCAGCGCTGTGTCCGACGCCCCGCTGATGACCACGCCCGACTGCGGCCCCGTGGACGGGACGCCCACCGCCGTCGGTGAGGTCCACCGCTACCCGTTCAACTCGCCCTGCGCGAGCGCACTTCGGACCGCGAGTGTGCAGTCCATTCCCGGCGAGGACGGCAGTCTCGTCCAGTCCACCCTCGCGGTGCCGATGGTGGCGCACGACACCGTCGTCGGCCTCGCGCAGTTCTCCCGGACCAAGGGCAGCGAACCCTTCGGGGAACGGGACCGCGCTCTCGCCGTCGAACTGGCCGCCCGCGCGGCCGTCTGCATCGACAACGCCCGCCTCTACCGCAGGGAGCACGAGCGCGCGCTCATCCTCCAGCGCAGCCTGCTTCCCCCCGGCGACCCCGAGGCCGCCGGCCTCGACATCGCCTGCCGCTATCTGCCTGGCACCACCGCCACCGAGGTGGGCGGCGACTGGTTCGACGTCATCGAACTCCCCGGGCACCGCACCGCGCTGGTCGTCGGCGACGTCATGGGACGCGGGCTGCGTGCCGCCGTCGCCATGGGAGAACTGCGCACCGCCGTACGGACCTTGGCCCTGCTGGACCTGGAGCCCGCCGAAGTGCTCTCCGCGCTCGACGAGATCGCCCGGGGTCTCGGCAGCCCGGGTAATCCGTCCCAGCTCAGGCGCTCCGGAGGCGGTGCACAGGCACCGACCCGTATCTCCCACAAGTCCCGCGAGGCGGACCTCTCCGAGGTCTATCTCGCCACCTGTGTCTATGCCGTCTACGACCCGGTGACCCGCCGCTGCACCTTCGCCAACGCCGGTCACCTGCCACCCGTCCTCGTCGAACCCGGCGAGGAGGCCCTGCTGCTCGACGTGCCCCCCGGCATGCCGCTCGGGGTCGGCGGTGAACCCTTCGAGGAGGTCGAGGTCGAACTGCCCGAGGGATCCCTCCTCGCGCTGTACACCGACGGGCTCGTCGAATCCCGTGACCATCCGCTCGACGAAGGACTCGACGCCTTCCGCACCGCACTCACCGACCCCGGCCGCGCCCTGGAGGACGTCTGTGACCACGTGCTGACCACGCTCGACACCCGGCACGGCGAGGACGACATCGCCCTTCTGATGGCCCGCATCCAGGGCCTGCCCGCCGAGGCGGTGGGCGACTGGAGCCTGCCGCGCGAGCCGCGGTCTGTCGGCCGTGCCCGCGAGCTCGCCCGCACCCAGCTCGTCGCCTGGGACCTCGAAGCGCTTGTCGACACCGTGGAACTGCTCGTCAGCGAACTCGTCACCAATGCTCTGCGCTACGGCGAGGGCGAGATCAGGCTCCGGCTGCTGCGTGACCGGACCCTCGTGTGCGAGGTGTGGGACGCCGGGCTGGTCCAGCCGCGCAGACGCCGGGCCCGCGACACGGACGAAGGCGGCCGGGGCCTTCAGCTGGTGGGCCTGCTCAGCGCGGCATGGGGCTCGCGCCGGACGCCACGGGGCAAGACGGTGTGGTTCGAACTCGCCCTGCCCGACGGGGACGGAGCGGCGGAGCCCACGGTGGAGCAGCTGCTGAGCATGTTCTGACAGGGGCACCGTGGTGCACGGCCCCGGGCGAACGTGCCCGGACGTCATGCCGCCTTCAGCGCCGCCAGCCGCGCCTCGATCTCCGCGCTGTCGCCCATGCTGTCCAACTGCTCGAATTGGGCGTCCAGCGACGACGCGGCCAGCTCCTGCTTGCCCATCGCCCGGGCCTCCTCGCGCCGCACCTTGTCCTCGAAGCGGCCGAGCTCGCTCGTCGGGTCCAGCACGTCGATGCTCTTCACGGCGTCCATCATCCGGTTCTGAGCCTCGGCCGACTTGGCGCGCGCCACCAGCTCGTCCCGCTTCGACTGAAGCTCGGTCAGCTTCGACTTCATCTGCTCCAGACCGGACTTGAGCTTGTCCACCACCTCCGTCTGGGAGGCGATCGTGGGCTCCGCGGTCCTCGCCTCGTTCTCGGACTGCAGCTGCCGGCCCAGCGCCACCTTCGCCAGATTGTCGAACCTGTCGGCATCGGCAGCCCGACCCGCACCGCGCAGCTCGTCCGCCTTGCTGCTCGCCGCGAGCGCCTTGCCGCCCCATTGCTTCGCGGCTTCCTCGTCCTCTTGGTGGTCCTGCTCCATCAGCCGCAGATTGCCGATGGTGGCGGCAACCGCCTGCTCCGCCTCGCTGATGTTGTTCGTGTAATCGCGGATCAGCTGGTCGAGCATCAGCTGCGGATCCTCCGCCTGGTCCAGCAGAGCGTTGACATTGGCCTTCGCCAGCTGGGCGACCCGCCCGAGGATGGTCTGCTTGGTCATCGCACCTCTCCTTGAACACCGTGCCGAAACGGGGAACTGGGTCAGAAACGGCCGCCACCCATCCGGCCACGGGTCCCACCGCCGCCGAAACTGCCGGGCCCGCCGCCGAAGCCGCCGTCCCCGAAACCCCCGCCAAGACCGCCGCCGAAGCCCCCATGGCCCCCGCTCCTTCCCCCGCCGCCGAACAGTCCGCCGAGGATGATCCCGCCGAGCACCGCGCCCCCGAGCCCACCCCCCGCGCTTCCCACTCCTGATACACCGCCCGGCCCGAACGGGTTCCCATATCCGCGCACATCGTTTTCGGCCAGCGTCTGCGCCTGCTGCGCCAGTGCGTCCGCCTGCTGCGCCTCGGCCAGCGCGCCCTGCGGATCGCCGCCGCCCGCGGCCCGCCCGCCGTCGTCCTCCCCGGCCAGCTCCTGCGCCCGCTCCAGCCGTCGCTGTGCCTCCACCAGCCGGGTGCGCGCCTCGCTCCCGACCGCACCGCGATGCGTCGTGATGTAGTCGGCCGCCGCGCCCACGGCGGAGCGCGCCCCGAGCATCGCCCTGTCCAGCAGCGCACGGGTCCGACGCGTCCCCTGCTCGTTCTCGCGCGCGCCCGCCAGCGCCTCGTCGAGCGCGGAGTCGGCCTCCTCCACCCGGCGCAGTGCGTCGATGGGGTCGTACGGTCCGGCCTCGATCTCCCGCCGCACCTCGGCCGACACCGTCCCGGCCCGCGCCACCCGGCCCTGCAGACCGGCGGTGGACACCCCCTCCTGCGTGCCCTCGAGCAGTCCACGTGCCTCCGCCAGATCGGCGTCGGTCTCGGTGAGGGCACCGGGGAGCTTCCCGGCCGCCTCCGCGAGTTCCTGCGCCCGCCGGTCGACCGCGTCGACAAGCCTCCTCGCCTGGGCGACGGCGCCCTCCGCGGCCCGTACGTGCACGGCGGCCGCGGCGTTGTCGCCGCCTTCGACGGCCTTGCGGGCCCGGCCGAGGCTGGTCGACGCGAACTCCAGCCGGTCCTTGGCCTGTTCCACGTCGTCGGCAACCGGTGCGGACGCGGTCGCCGCGTACCGTTCGCGCATCACGCCGAGCGTGGCCCCGGCGCTCACCATGCGTCCGTCGACGTCGGCGAACGCGGCATCCGCCGCCGTGAGTGCCTCCGGGGCGTTCTGTTCCAGCGCACGCAGCCGGTCGAAGTCCTCGGCCTGCGCATCCAGCCGGTGGTTGGCCTCGGCGCACCGTGCCACGATCTCGTCGAGCATCCTGCGCCTGGTCGCGTCGTCCTCCGGATAAGCGTCGTCGAGCTGCTGCCGCAGCCGGAAGGCGGCGGTCAGTTCGTCGGTCGCGTGGGCCATGGCCTCGGTGAACGGTTTCGCCGCCTCCTCCCCGAACTGCGCAGTGGCGAAGCCGAGTTCCTCCTGGCTGGTGCGCACGGCGTCGTCGGTGTCCACGAGTGTCTGCCGCGCCGCGGCGTCGAGCTCCGGCAGCGGGGTCGCGCGCGGCCCGCCCCATCCCTCCTGGCCGCCCTGCGGCGTCGTACGGGTCGCTGTCCTGCGCCGGCGCTTGACGTACGCGTAGGCGGCGAGCGCACCCGCGCCGCCGACCACCGCGATCGGCAGCACCAGATCTCCCGCGCCCGTGCCGGCGCCCTGGTCCGCGACCGGGTCCTCCTCGCCGGGCGTGACATCGACCTCCGGTACCGGCCGGCCCGCCAGCACGGCGTCGTAGCCGTCTGCGGCGCCGATCGCGGCGCCCGCCCAGTCGCTCTGCCGCAGCGGCGGCTCGATGCCGTCCTGGGCGACGTCGGCGAGCTGCTGATCGGTGAGCCGGGAGTCGTCGGCGACCCAGTAGGAGTACTGACGGGCCCCGGTGGCGACGGTGAGCAGCACGTCGTTCTGACCGAGCCCGTTCCTCTGCGCCGTCTCGGCTGCCCACTGCGGGGCGTCGAGGCCGGAGAAGTCGCGGACGTAGACCACGAACAGCTGCAGCCGCTGGTCGTCGTAGAGCCGGTCCAGCGCCTCGACGACCTGCGGTTCACGGTTGCCCAGCGCATCCACTCGGTCGGTGATCTGCCCCTGCTGGGACAGTTCGACGGGCTCGTCTGCGCGGACCCCGGAGGCGGCGGGCACGACCAGCCACCACGCCGCCACCAGCACGGCGAGAATGGCTCGGGTGGCTCTACGCGTCACATTTGGGAGGCTATGCCGGGTGTTGGGCGCCCGCGACCGGACGGGCTGCCGGACCGCCCCGAGCCGTTCCTGCCGATCAGGCCCTACCCTTGCCACGCATGGGGAACGACAACGGGGTGGGGGAGGGCGCGTGGCGAGGCCGCGCCCGGACGTTCGTACGGCGGTGGCGCAGCCCTCGTCTCAGGTGGCCCAAACGGATCGCTCTCGTGCTGGTGCTCGTCCTGATCGTGCCGCCCACGGCGGCCGCCGTCGCGCTGCGCATCAACTACACGGGCGACATCGAGGACGGGACACGTACGCGCGGTCAGGACGCCGTCTGGCTCGGGCACGCCTGGGTGGACGGCCGTAAGAAGGACGCCGACCTGGCCGCCTTCGCCGAGCGGATACGAGGCACGGGCATCCGGGACCTCTACGTCCACGCGGGACCGCTGGAGCACGACGGCACCCTGCCCGCCGACCGGTATCCGCGGGCGCGATGGCTGATCGACGCGGTCCACCGCACGATGCCGGGCATCCGCGTCCAGGCCTGGCTCGGTGACGTACTGGCGACCGAGGGCCCGGACGGGCTGAACCTGGAGAAGGCCGGGTCCCGCGCGGCGGTGGTGGGATCGACCCGCCAGATCCTGGACGCGGGCTTCGACGGGGTCCACTTCGACCTGGAGCCACTGCACTCCGACGACCGCAACTATCTGTCGCTGCTGGACGACCTCGGCGCTCTGACCGCGTCCCGCGGGGCGCCGCTCTCCGTCGCCGCCCACCAGATCGACCCGCTGCCGGCCCTGCACCAGGTGAACGGCGTGCTGAGCGGCAGCGAGAAGTGGTGGTCGCAGGCCTTCTTCGGCGAGGTGGCGCGCCGCGTCGATCAGATCGCCGTGATGTCGTACGACACGTGGATGCCGCTGGAGGGCATGTACGGCGGCTATGTCGCTCAGCAGACGGCGCTGGCTCTCGAAGTCACCCCTGAGGACACCGATCTGCTCATGGGACTGCCGTTCTTCCACGAGGACGACCTCGGCCACCACGAGAACGCGGAAACGGTCGAGGCCGCGGTCCGCGGCACCCGGCTGGGCCTGGGCCGCACGGACCGCGACCGCAAGCGGTTCGGCGTCGCGCTGTACGTGGACTTCGCGGCGCAGGAGAAGGACTGGGCCGCGTACCGCAAGGGCTGGGGCGAGCGCTAGACCATGTCCGTTCCCTGGGGCCGTCAGGATGTGGCGCGGCGGAGCGCTTCCTTGCGGTCGTCGACGAAGCGGCCGGGAGCGAAGTGCTCGACCGCGGCGACGACGGACCTGCGGCGCTCGTCGCGGCGCTCGGCGGGCAGAGCGAAGCCCTCGTTGTGGATCGGGACGAGCGGGGCCACCGAGTCGTGCCGGTGCAGCCGGACCTGGAGCACCGAACCCTGGAAGTGCACCAGGCGGATGTTGTTCCACGGCACCAGCTCGCCGCGCCGTCCGGTGATGCCGTGTGCGTCGATCCTCAGAGGCTGCACCAGCCGATTCATCGCCACGAGCAGCAGACACGTCAGCAGAAACACGAGAACGGGTGTGAGCAGCCACCAACTCGGGTCGTTCGGCAGTGACGTCGACACCACGAAGACCACGCTGACCGCCGTCGGCACGAGGGCGATCGAGAGCTGCCGCCAGGTGCGCGCGGGGCGCTCCGGCGACAGATCGAGGCTGTACGTCAACTCGTCGGACATGGCTCCCCCTCGGTAAAAACGAGGGGGAAGACTAGCAGCGGGCCGCGGTCACCCCTCCCGCCGCCTGATCTTGTTGCCCAGCCACACCAGTGGGTCGTACTTGCGGTCCGCCGCACGTTCCTTCAGCGGGATCAGGGCATTGTCCGTGATCTTGATGCCTTCCGGGCAGACCTCGGTGCAGCACTTGGTGATGTTGCAGAAGCCCAGGCCGTGTTCGTCCTGGGCGGTCACCTTGCGGTCGAGGCCCGTCCCGGCGGCCGCGTCGAGGGGGTGCATGTCCAGTTCGGCCACGCGCATGAGGAAGCGCGGCCCCGCGAATGCCTTCTTGTTCTCCTCGTGGTCGCGCACCACATGGCAGGTGTCCTGGCACAGGAAGCACTCGATGCACTTGCGGAACTCCTGGGACCGGTCCACATCCATCTGCTTCATCCGGTAGTCGCCGGCCGCGACCCCCGGCGGGGGCACGAAGGAAGGAACCTCCCTGGCCTTCGTGTAGTTGAAGGACACATCGGTCACCAAGTCCCGCACCACGGGAAACGCGCGCAGCGGGGTGACCGTGATCGTCTCCTCACGCGTGAAGACCGACATCCGCGTCATGCACATCAGCCGCGGGCGCCCGTTGATCTCGGCGCTGCACGAACCGCACTTGCCCGCCTTGCAGTTCCAGCGGACCGCGAGATCGGATGCCTGGGTGGCCTGGAGGCGATGGATGATGTCGAGGACGACCTCGCCGTCGTGCACCTCGACGGTGAAGTCCTCGAGCTCCCCGCCGTCCTGGTCGCCCCGCCAGACCCGGAACCGGGCGTCGTACGTGCTCATTCGTGGAGCTCCTCTTCGGCGAGGTACTTGACCAGCTCCTCCTTCTCGAAGAGGGCGAGCAGGTCGGGGCGGATGGGCTCGGTCGTCCTTCGCTCCAGCTCGATCTGGCCGCGTTCGGGATCGGTGGCGGCGCTCTCGCCGCTCGGATCCGCGAGCCGGCACACCAGGTTCGCCCGGCGCCAGGAGCGCTCCATCGTGGGGCAGTCCTCCCGGGTGTGACCGCCGCGGCTCTCGGTGCGTTCCAGCGCCGCACGGGCGATGCACTCGCTGACGAGCAGCATGTTGCGCAGGTCCAGGGACAGGTGCCAGCCCGGATTGAACTGGCGGTGGCCCTCGACCCCGGCCCGTCGTGCCCGCACCCGGAGTTCGGCCAGTTTCTCCAGGGCGTGCTCCATCTCGCCCGCGCGCCTGATGATGCCGACGAGGTCGTTCATCGTCTGCTGCAGCTCCTGGTGGAGCGTGTACGGGTTCTCGGGCGCCGTACCCGCCTCCGGGCCCTCCGCGCTGAACGGGCGCAGCGCCTCGGCGGCAGCCGTGTCGATCCGGGTCTCGTCGACGGCCGGGCGCGGCACCGCGCCCTCGGCGTACTCGGCCGCGTGCAGGCCCGCGCGCCGGCCGAAGACCAGCAGGTCGGACAGGGAGTTGCCGCCGAGCCTGTTGGAGCCGTGCATACCGCCGGCCACCTCGCCGGCGGCGAACAGGCCCGGGACCCCGACCGCCGCCGCGGTGTCGGATTCGACGGCGATCCCGCCCATCACGTAGTGGCAGGTCGGCCCGACCTCCATGGCCTCGGCGGTGATGTCGACGTCGGCCAGTTCCTTGAACTGGTGGTACATCGACGGCAGGCGCCGCCGGATGACCTCGGCCGGCATCCGGGTGGAGACGTCGAGGAAGACACCGCCGTGCGGCGAGCCGCGGCCCGCCTTCACCTCGGCGTTGATGGCGCGGGCGACCTCGTCGCGGGGGAGCAGCTCGGGCGGGCGCCGGTTGTTGTCCGGGTCCTCGTACCAGCGGTCGCCCTCGTCCTCGGACTCGGCGTACTTCTCCTTGAAGACGTCCGGGATGTAGTCGAACATGAACCGCTTGCCCTCGGAATTGCGCAGCACCCCGCCGTCGCCACGCACCGACTCGGTGACGAGGATGCCTTTCACCGACGGGGGCCAGACCATCCCGGTGGGATGGAACTGCACGAACTCCATGTTGACGAGCGGTGCCCCGGCGAGCAGGGCCAGCGCCTGGCCGTCGCCGGTGTACTCCCAGGAGTTGGACGTCACCTTGAACGACTTGCCGATACCACCGGTGGCCAGCACCACCGAGGGCGCTTCGAGGACGAAGAACCGGCCGGACTCGCGCTCGTAGCAGAAGGCCCCGGACACCCTGTCGGCCTCCTTGAGCACGCGGGTGACCGTGCACTCCTGGAAGACCTTGAGCCTGGCCTCGTAGTCCCCGAACTCCTCCTTGTCCTCCTGCTGCAGCGAGACGATCTTCTGCTGGAGGGTGCGGATCAGCTCCAGTCCGGTCCGGTCGCCGACGTGTGCGAGCCGCGGGTACTCATGGCCGCCGAAGTTGCGCTGGGAGATCCTGCCGTCCTCGGTGCGGTCGAAGAGCGCACCCCAGGTCTCCAGCTCCCACACCCGGTCCGGCGCTTCCTGCGCGTGCAGTTCGGCCATCCGCCACTGGTTGAGGAACTTCCCGCCGCGCATCGTGTCGCGGAAGTGGACCTGCCAGTTGTCGTGGTCGTTGACGTTGCCCATGGAGGCGGCGATGCCCCCTTCGGCCATGACCGTATGGGCCTTGCCGAAGAGGGACTTGCAGATGACAGCCGTGCGGGCGCCCCGTTCACGTGCCTCGATGGCGGCGCGCAGGCCCGCGCCGCCCGCGCCCACTACCACGACGTCCCACTGCTGCCGTTCGAGCTCTGTCATGTGCGAAGGCACCTTCCCCTAGAAGAAGCGCGGATCGTCGAAGGCACCGGAGGCGAGGAGATAGACGTAGAGGTCGGCGACCGCCACGCTGATCAACGACGCCCAGGCCAACTGCATATGACGGGCATTCAGCTTGCCGACCCAGCCCCACAGGCGGTATCGCAGCGGATGTCTGGAGAAGTGCCGCAACCGTCCGCCGATGATGTGCCGGCAGGAGTGGCAGGAGAGGGTGTACGCCCAGATCAGCACGATGTTGATCAGGAAGACGACCGTCCCGAGACCCATGTGTCCCCAGGCGTAGTGCTCGTCCCGGAAGGCGAGCACGGTGTCGTACGTGAGGATCCCGGCGACCGGCACGGCGGCGTAGAAGAAGTACCGGTGGATGTTCTGCAGGATCAGCGGGAAGCGGGTCTCGCCGCTGTACTTCTTGTGCGGCTCGGCGACCGCGCAGGCCGGGGGCGACGCCCAGAAGCCCCGGTAGTAGGCCTTGCGGTAGTAGTAGCAGGTCAGCCGGAAGCCGAGCGGGAAGATAAGGATCAGCAGGGCGGGGGACAGTCCCCACCAGCTGCCGAAGATCTCCCAGTTGGGTCCCCCGCGCATGGGCTCACAGTTCTCGGCCAGGCATGGCGAGTAGAACGGTGAGACGTACGGGGCCGCGTAGTAGTCGGCGTTCGCGAACGCCCGCCAGGTCGAGTAGACGATGAAGGCGAACAGCCCGGCGGCTGTCAGGGCCGGGGAGAGCCACCAGCGGTCGGTCCGCAGATGGCGGACTCCGATCGTGGCTCGGCCGGCCCCGTGCACGCCCGTATTGATTTGTGGTGGTTCGGTACCTGTGGCCAACGAGGACTCCGGGTGGAGTGGGATCGGGGTGTGAGGTCCGGGCGTACGGGCCGGTCAGGGTGCGTGCCGGTCGCGCGCGCCCAGCCCCTCGTCGTCCGAGTCGGTCCACAGGGCGTTGTTGTACGGGGTGTCGGGGATGGTGACCAGTTCAGGGCGGCTCTGTGCCTTCGGCCGTTCGCCGGCAGCGGCCCGCCCGGGCCCCCGCAGTTCGTCGACGATCTGCTCCAGCTGTCCGACACGCTGGGTCAACTCGTCGATGCGCTGCTGCATCGCCGTCATCTCTTCCTGCTGGGACATGACTTGCCCTCACTTCCGCAGGGTGCGGTGGCATCGCTCATGCGCCTGAGAGTGTCGCGCGCCACATCCCCGCTTGTGAAGGGATGTGCAGGGATTCCCGGCGCACGCGTTGTCGGCGCGCCCCTTGTGGTTGGTGTCTCGCTCGGCCCATTTTCGTCCTTTCCGTAGCTGTATGCCTCATTCGCGGTTGGGCCGCACGGGTGGGCTTGGAGTGGCCGCCGCCGTGTCTGCGACGGCGCACGGGGTCCGTCCACTTCAGTGGGGGGAATCAGTGTGATCATCTCCAAATTCGACAACCCAGGACTAAGAGGTACAAGCCATGTCCCAGGTCGAGGCCCCCCGCGGGCGGACATGCTCCCGAAGGCTCCGCTCCGTCGCGCTGCTCGCCGGCGGTGTACTCGCTCTGCCCGTTCTCGCCGGTTGCGGCGCCGGTGACGACGAGAGCGACGCGAAGCCCGCGGCCCAGGACATCGCTCCCGCCGGGCGGGACCGCACCGCCGACGGCGGCACCCTGCGCTGGGCGGTCGACTCCGTGCCCAGCACGCTCAACGCCTTCCAGGCCGACGCCGACGCGACCACGAGCCGTATCGCGGGCGCCGTACTGCCGGCCCTGTTCGTCCTCGACGAACGAGGGAGGCCGGAGCGCAACGCCGACTACCTCGAATCCGCCGAGATCGTCGAGCGGGAGCCGCAGCAGGTCGTGCTCTACAAGATCAATCAGCAGGCCGTGTGGAGCGACGGCCGCGAGATCGGCGCGCCCGACTTCCTCGCGCAGTGGCGCGCGCTGAGCGGCAAGGATTCCGCGTACTGGACGGCACGCAATGCCGGCTACAACCGGATCGAACGGATCGAGCGGGGCGACAGCGACCTCGAGGTCAAGGTCACCTTCACGAAGCCCTACGCGGACTGGCAGGCCCTGTTCACGCCGCTGTACCCGAAGGAGGTGACCGGCACCCCCGGCACCTTCAACGACGGCGCCCGCACCGCGCTCGCGAGGACGGCCGGCCCCTTCCAGGTCGCGAAGGTCGACCGCAAGGCCGCCGTCACCACCCTCGTACGCAATCCCCGCTGGTGGGGGCGGCGGGCCAAGCTCGACACCCTGGTGCTCGCCGCCGTGCCGCGCGAGGAGCGCGTCGCCGCGCTCACCTCCGGCTCGCTCGACCTGGCGGAGATCGACAGATCCGCGGCGGAACGTATCTCCTATGCCGCGAAGGACGCCGGCCGAGGCGGCCGCCCGCTGGCGCACGGCCCCGGCTCCGAGCTGACCCCGTCCGCCGCACTCATGTCCTGGGCGCAGGCCAACGGGTCCGACGAGGGCCTGGCCGAGGCGTCGCAGCAGGCCCGCGAGCGGGCCGCGGAGGCGCAGAAGAAGTACGCCGAGGAGCAGTCCGTGCTGCGCCGCTTCCAGGTCCGCAAGTCGCTCGAGCCCGCGTACACCCAGCTCGCGATGAACGGGGAGTCCGGACCGCTGGCCGACGACCGGGTGCGCCGGGCGGTCGCCCGCGCCCTGGACCGCAAGGAACTGGCCGAACTGGTGCTGGCCCCGCTCGGTCTGCCCGCAGACCCGCCCGGCAGTCACCTCGCGCTCGCCGGTCAGCGGGTCTACAAGGACAGCAGCAGCGCGCTCGGGGACCCGAACACCAAGGAGGCGCAGGCCCTGCTCACCGACGCGGGCTGGACGACGGGCGGAGCGCTGAAGAAGTCCGCACCGGCCAAGGCGGGCGGAGAGGCCGGCGAGAAGAACCGCGCCGGGGTGAAGGGCGAGAAGGGCGCCGACACCGACGGGAAGCCGTCGGACGCCGACACCGCCTCCGACGAGGGCCTCTACATCGTCGGCGACGACAAGCCCGGCGGCGACACCCGGCTGCGCGACCACGGCCCTGCTGGCACCCGCGTTCTCGCGCCCGCCCCCGCCGCCGCCCTCCAGAGCCGGGCCGTCGAGCGCCAGGCGCGTGCGCTCGGCGACGAGGCATGGGCGGCGGACACCGCGGACACCAAGGCGCAGGAGAAGAAGGACGGCATGGCCGGTGCCTACGCGCCGCGCGGCACCGCCGCGCCGACGCCCGTCTCCGCCGGCGGCGCCATCGGCAAGGACGGCAAGCCGCTGACCCTGCGGTTCGTGCTCCCCTCGGGGCCCGGCTCGGAGGTGCTGCGCTCCGTCGGGGAGAGGATCTCCCAGATGCTGCGAGGCATCGGCATTGCCACCGAGGTCACCAAGGTCGCCGACGAGAGCTACTTCAAGGACCACATCGCGTCGGGCGACTACGACCTCGCCCTCTATTCCTGGCCCGCCAGCGCATTCCCGGCCACCGACGCCCGGCCGATCTACGCCAAGCCCCGCCCCGCCTCGGACGGCTCCCTGCTGGTCGAGCAGAACTACACCCGCGTCGGCACCGACTACATCGACCAGCTCTTCGACGAGGCGGCCGGCGAGCTGGACGAGGACGCCGCCCGTGAGCTGATGCGCCGGGCGGACGCAAGGATCTGGGCCGCGGCCGGCTCCATCCCCCTCTACCAGCGCCCCGAGCTGGTCGCCGCACGATCCACGCTGGTCAACGCCGGTGCCTTCGGCTTCGCGACCCCGAAGTACCAGGACATCGGGTACAAGAAGCCCCAGGCCGCCACCGCTGCGCAGCAGTGACGCCGCACGGGCGCTTGCGCAACCTCTGAACCCGCTCAATTCCCTTGCCCGCCGGCAGCGCCGGCGGGCAAGGTCGTGCCGTCCTCCGACCCAGCCTCCTCCCCTCCGTCGCCAGGCCCTCGCGCTCCCCGACCAGCGCGTCCGCCGTCCGGCACCGGCGCTTCGCCCGCTGTTCCCCCGATCGTCGCCGATCCCTTTGTCCGCACCCCTGCCGGGCGTGATCCCCGCCTCGTTCCCGGCCCCTGATCCCTTCCCGGGAAGCCGCCGACGCGCCGGGCCCGTACCATGGGACAAGCCGTGGCGTGTCCGCCCGGCGGGCGTACAAGGAACGAACGACGCCGCATCCCACGATCGAGAGAAGCGCCAGCCAGCATGCCCACGCGCCACGACATCCGTAACGTTGCCATCGTCGCCCACGTCGACCACGGCAAGACCACCCTGGTCGACGCCATGCTGAAGCAGGCCGGAGCCTTCGCCGCGCACGCAGCGGAGCACCTCGACGACCGGATGATGGACTCGAACGACCTGGAGCGTGAGAAGGGCATCACGATCCTGGCCAAGAACACCGCCGTGAAGTACCACCCCAAGGCCGGCGGGGCCCCGATCACCATCAACATCATCGACACCCCCGGCCACGCCGACTTCGGCGGCGAGGTGGAGCGCGGTCTGTCGATGGTGGACGCGGTCGTCCTCCTCGTCGACGCCTCCGAGGGCCCGCTCCCGCAGACCCGCTTCGTGCTGCGCAAGGCGCTCGCCGCGAAGATGCCGGTCATCCTGTGCATCAACAAGACGGACCGTCCGGACTCCCGGATCGCCGAGGTCGTCGACGAGACGTACGACCTGTTCCTGGACCTGGACGCGACCGAGGAGCAGATCGAGTTCCCGATCGTCTACGCCTGCGCCCGTGACGGCGTCGCGTCGCTGACCAAGCCGGAGGACGGCACCGTCCCGGCCGACAGCGACAGCCTGGAGCCGTTCTTCTCCACGCTGCTCGAGCACGTCCCGGCCCCCGAGTACGACGAGTCCGCGCCGCTGCAGGCCCACGTCACCAACCTCGACGCCGACAACTTCCTCGGCCGTATCGCGCTGCTGCGTGTCGAGCAGGGCGAGCTGCGCAAGGGCCAGACCGTGGCCTGGATCAAGCGTGACGGCACGATCTCCAACGTCCGCATCACCGAGCTGATGATGACCGAGGCGCTCACCCGCAAGCCTGCGGAGGTGGCCGGCCCCGGTGACATCTGCGCCGTCGCCGGTATCCCGGACATCATGATCGGCGAGACGCTGGCCGACCCGGAGAACCCCATCGCCCTGCCGCTGATCACGGTCGACCAGCCGGCGATCTCCATGACCATCGGTACGAACACCTCGCCGCTCGTCGGCCGGGGCGGCACCGGCAAGGGCGCGGACGCCAAGTCCGCGGTCAAGGACCGCAAGGTCACGGCCCGCCAGGTCAAGGACCGCCTCGACCGGGAGCTGATCGGTAACGTCTCGCTGCGCGTCATCGACACCGACCGCCCGGACGCCTGGGAGGTGCAGGGCCGCGGTGAGCTCGCGCTCGCCATCCTCGTCGAGCAGATGCGCCGTGAGGGCTTCGAACTCACCATCGGCAAGCCGCAGGTCGTCACCAAGGACGTCGACGGCAAGGTCCACGAGCCCGTCGAGCGCATGACGATCGACGTCCCCGAGGAGCACATGGGCGCGGTCACGCAGCTCATGGGTGTACGCAAGGGCCGCATGGACAACATGTCGAACCACGGCTCCGGCTGGGTCCGCATGGAGTTCGTCGTTCCGTCCCGAGGCCTCATCGGCTTCCGTACGGAGTTCCTGACCAACACCCGCGGTACGGGTATCGCGCACTCCATCCACGAGGGCCACGAGCCGTGGTTCGGCCCGCTGGTCACCCGTAACAACGGCTCGCTGGTCGCCGACCGGTCGGGTTCGGTCACCCCGTTCGCGATGATCAACCTCCAGGAGCGCGGTGTGTTGTTCACCGAGCCCGGCACCGAGGTCTACGAGGGCATGATCGTCGGTGAGAACTCGCGCTCCGACGACATGGACGTGAACATCACCAAGGAGAAGAAGCTCACCAACATGCGTGCGGCTTCCGCGGACAACACCGAGAACGTGGTCCCGCCGCGCAAGCTCTCGCTGGAGCAGTCGCTGGAGTTCTGCCGCGACGACGAGTGCGTCGAGGTCACTCCGGAGGCTGTGCGCATCCGTAAGGTCGTCCTCGACCAGAAGGAGCGCGGCCGCGCCGCGTCGCGCGCCAAGCACGGCTGACGGACCGGCAAAACCTCGCAAAAAACAACGAACACACGGCTCGGCCCCCCGCAGACACTGTGGGGGG
Source organism: Streptomyces sp. NPDC043812 (assembly GCF_056436245.1). Classification (NCBI taxonomy): domain Bacteria; kingdom Bacillati; phylum Actinomycetota; class Actinomycetes; order Kitasatosporales; family Streptomycetaceae; genus Streptomyces; species Streptomyces sp. NPDC043812. Next base: position 26,742 of record NZ_JBWKCY010000025.1, on the reverse strand, counting down.
CCGAGTCGTTCGTCAACGGGTTTTTGTGGTGCAGGTGTCCGCATATCGGCCGTCGCTCTCCGGAACATGTGTTAACGGTCCGTTTCGCGGGTGTCTGTCTGTGATCGCTTTGTCCGGATTTCGATCCACCACGTGCCATCGATGTTGTCAAAACGAGACCCTTTAAGTGTGGTTTACAGCCCTGTCCTCCTTAATAGTTGGCTCCATTGAGCTCGGGTCAATGGGTCAAGCGCGCTGTGGGGAGCGCCGAGGCCCACGAGCACACTGGGTACTGCTCTTCGCCTGCAGGGGTGTCGGTGAGGAGCGCGCGTACCCACACTTGCAGTGAACACGTGGACTCATGAGGAGGAACCCATGCGCGGTGCCACGAGCACCAGTGGGGTCGGGTCGTCGACGATGGCTCGAACGACCGGTTTCGTATTGCACGGCTCATCCGGTCCGGCCGCCGCCCTCGGCGGCCGGCGACTCTGAGGCCCGCTCAACCCCTCAACTCGCGCTCCTAGGGGTGGAATCCACCCTGTTGACGCTTCTTCAGCCGTACCGCTCGCAGGATGATCCCGTCGGGCGGGCGGACCTCGGTCGTACCCGTAATCGGTGACGGTCGGTGCCGGGGAATCGTCATGCAGCAGCGACGACGGTACGAGCGGTACTCGCTCGACCGTTCCAGCGTGCAGGACCGCGGGTAACCCGACACCTGTGAATGGACACACCATGACCAGTCCAATTGAGACCGAGGGCGCCGAGGCCTCTGTCGCCTTGGACAAGCAGACCGAGCCGAAGACCGCAGACGCGGGATCCAAGGATCCGGTGGGACGTTCCCCGGGCCAGCTCATGTGGATGCGCTTCCGGCGCGACCGCACGGGCATGATCTCCGCAGCGGTGGTGCTCTTCTACTTCGCCATCTCCGCCCTCGCGCCGGTGATCTCCGCCCTGTACGGCAAGGATCCCTACACGCTCTACGCCCAGGAGCCGGACTACCCGTTCCTGCTGGACGACTTCGCCATGCCGACCGGCACGCTCGGTGGCATCTCCGGCGAGTTCTGGTTCGGTGTCGAACCGAAGCTGGGGCGAGACGTGTTCACCATGCTGCTGTACGGCATGCGCACGTCGCTGTACATGGCGCTGGTCCTGACATTCCTGAGTGTTCTCACCGGTGTCGTCATCGGCATGGTCGGCGGCTACTTCGGTGGCAAGGTCGACTACTGGCTCGGCCGGACGACGGACTTCTTCCTGGCGTTCCCGAACCAGCTGTTCTTCATCGCCTTCATGCCGGTGGTGACCGCTCTGTTCGTCTCCCCGACGGACGAGACCCCGACCTACCTCCGTGCCGTGGCCATCGTCCTCGTGATGTGGTTCCTCGGCTGGATGGGTATGGCGCGACTCGTGCGGAGTTCCGTACTCTCCCTGCGCGAGCGTGAGTTCGTGGAGGCGGCCAAGGTATCCGGCGCCTCCCGATGGCGGATCGTCCGCAAGGAGATCCTTCCGAACATCGTCACGCCGATCCTGGTGCAGGGCACGTACATGCTGCCCAGCGCCATCCTGAGCATCGCGTTCCTCTCCTTCGTCGGTGTCGGCTTCGTCGAGCCGACCCCGGACTGGGGGCGGATGTTCGCGATCGGCGCCGAGATCTACGAGCAGGACCCGGCGTTCATGTTCTTCCCGGGTATCGCCATGGTCGTCTTCGTCCTGTCGTTCAACCTGCTCGGTGACTCGGTCCGAGACGCGTTCGACCCCAAGACCGGACGGTGACGTCCATGTGCGAGGGCAGCTGCCGCCCTCGCGCCGGGCAACCGGACGGTCAGGCAGCTTCTTCTGGATGGATTACAACGGACAGGTAGGTGCACAGAGCATCATGAAGGCCATTCGATCGCGCACAGCGCGCGCCATAATCGTCGCTGCGGCGGCGGGCTCCCTTGCGCTCACCGGCTGCTCCAGCAACAGCGGCAAGCAGGGCAAGGACGAGTCCAAGAACCAGAAGGACGCGGCCGAGCAGTCCAAGCCGGTTGCCTATGGTGACGCTGCCGCCTCCAACGGTCCCGCCGCCGAGGTCCCGGGCTCCAAGCCCGGTGGCATCATCAACGTCTACATGCAGTCCGACCTGAGCCACATGGACCCGGGTCAGATCTACGTCAGCGACGCCGGCCAGTTCGCCAACCTGATCCACCGCGGTCTGACGAACTTCCAGGAGGACGACAAGGGCAACCTGACCGTCGTCGGTGACATCGCCACCGACTCCGGCAAGTCGTCCAACGGCGGCAAGACCTGGACGTACACCCTGAAGGACGGCATCAAGGACGAGGACGGCAACGTCATCACGTCCAAGGACGTCCGCCACACCATCGAGCGCATGTACTCGAAGGTCATCTTCGACGGCCCGACCTACATCCAGGACTGGCTGTCCGGCGGTGACTACCGCAAGGACCTGCCGGACGGACCGTACAAGGGCAAGCACCTGCCGGACAGCGTCCTCGCGACGCCGGACGAGAAGACGGTCGTCTTCAACTTCGACAAGGCGCAGCCGGACCTGCCGCAGGCGCTGGCCATGGCCGGCTACGCCATCGTGCCCGAGAAGGCGGACACGAAGGAGAAGTACGACAAGGCCCCGAAGTCCCTCGGCCCGTACAAGATCTCCGACCACAAGGCCGGCAAGTCCCTCACGCTGGTGAAGAACCCCAACTGGGACCCGAAGACGGACGTGGTGCGCCACCAGTACGTCGACGGCTACAACTTCACCACCACGATCGACCAGGCCAGCCAGACCAAGCGCCTCGTGGCGGACCAGGGTGAGGCCAAGAACGCGATCCAGTTCACGGACTCGGTCGACCCCGCGCAGATCCAGTCGGTCGTCAACAACGCGGCCGTCAACAAGCGGACGGTCAAGGGCTACCAGCCCTACGTGTGGCAGATGTCCTTCAACCTGGACCGCATCAAGGACAAGCGGATCCGCGACGCCATCACGTACGCGATCCCCAACCAGTCCATGATCCAGGCGGACGGCGGCAAGTACGGCGGCGAGCTCGCCGGCGGTCTGCTCGCGCCGACCCTGCCGGGCTACGACCCGACGTACGACCCGTTCGGCAAGCTGAAGAAGCCGAACGGTGACCCGGCCAAGGCCAAGGAGCTGCTGAAGGAGGCGGGTGTCAAGGAGGGCTCGAAGCTCACCTACGCCTACTCCAACACCCCGCGTGGCCAGGCCCAGATGGTCATCATCAAGGACGCGCTGAAGAAGATCGGCTTCGACATCCAGGCGAAGGAGATCGACCGCGCCACGTTCTACGAGCAGATCGGCAAGGTCAACAACAAGTTCGACCTCTACATGACCGGCTGGGGCCAGGACTGGCCGTCGCCGTCCACCGTCATCACCCCGGTCTACGACGGTGACCTGGTCGCCGACGGTGCGCCGAACTACTCGCACATCAAGGACAAGCAGGTCACCGAGGGCATCAACGAGGCCCTGACGATGGAGCCCGAGGCCGCCGCCAAGAAGTGGGAGGAGATCCACCACCGCATCGTGGAGGAGATCAACCCGGCCGCCCCGGTCTACTACTCGAAGCAGATCCAGCTCTCCGGCTCGAACGTCGGTGGCGTCAGGTACAGCACGGAGTCGAGCTACATCGACATCAACGACCTGTTCCTGAAGCAGCCGTAACACCACAACCGCACGGTTGATCCGTGGGGGTGCGCGCCCGGCGGAGCGCACCCCCACGGACACTCGCCCCTCACACCCCGCCGCTTCCGAAGAGAGCAGCCTCCCGCGATGCTTCAGTTCCTCATCCGCAGGTTGACCGGCGCCGTCGTCATCATGTTCCTGATCGGCGCCTTCACATTCTTCCTGTTCTACACAATTCCCCAGGACTTCGCCGAGCTTGCCTGCGGCAGAACCTGCACGCCGGAGAACATCGCGGTCATTCGCGAGAACCTCGGTCTCGACAAGCCCATCACGCAGCAGTTCTGGGAGTTCATGGGCGGTATTGTCACCGGCCGTGATTTCGCCACCGGGCACTGCCCAGCGCCGTGCCTCGGAGTCTCCTTCGACACGGGCAACTTCGTCTGGGACTCCATCAAGGACCGCTTCCCGCTGACGCTGTCGCTGACCGTGGGCGGCCTGATCATCTTCCTGATCCTGGGCCTCGGCTCGGGTCTGCTCGCCGCATGGAAGCGCGGAACCGCGATCGACAAGGCGGTCAGCGGGGCCTCGATGGTGCTGAGCTCGTTCCAGATCTACTTCCTGGGACCGATCGTTCTGGGCCTTCTCGTCTACAGCACGGGCTGGATGGAGAACCCCAAGTACGTGCCGTTCACCGAGAACCCGGTGGACTGGGCCGTCGGCATGCTGATCCCGTGGGCGGTGATGGCGACCATCTTCACCGCGCAGTACACGCGTATGGCCCGTTCCACCATGATCGAGCAGCTCCAGGAGGAGCACGTCCGCACCGCGAAGGCGAAGGGCATGCGTCAGCGCTACGTCTTCTTCCGCTACGCCTGGCGCGGTTCGCTCACGCCGATCGTCACCATCATCGGCATGGACCTCAGCGCACTCCTCGCCGGCGCGGTCGTCACCGAGTTCACCTTCGACCTGGCGGGCATCGGACGCCTCGCCGTCGAGTCCTCGCTGACCAAGGACCTCCCGCTGACCATGGGCGTGATGCTGTTCGGAGCCTTCTTCATCCTGCTCCTGAACATCATCGTGGACCTCGCCTACGCCTACATCGACCCGCGCGTGCGCCTCGCCTAGGAGAACGACCGTGACCACACTGACCAAGACCGAAGACGCACCGGCCCCGAACGGGTCGGGTGCCTTCCTCTCGGTGCGCGATCTGCGGGTGCGGTTCTCCACCGAGGACGGCATCGTCAACGCGGTGGACGGGCTCTCCTTCGACGTCGAGCGCGGTAAGACGCTCGGCATCGTGGGTGAGTCGGGCTCCGGCAAGTCCGTCACCAACCTGACGATCCTCGGCCTGCACAACCGCAAGACCACGGACATCGGCGGCGAGATCATCCTGGACGGCCAGGAGCTCACCGGGGCGCCCGAGAAGGACCTCGAGAAGCTCCGCGGCAACAAGGCCGCGATGATCTTCCAGGACCCGCTGACGGCCCTCTCGCCGTACTACACCGTGGGCCGCCAGATCGCCGAGCCGTACATGAAGCACACCGGCGCCTCCAAGAGGGAGGCCAAGGCCCGGGTCATCGAGATGCTCGACAAGGTCGGCATCCCGCAGCCCGCGATGCGCTTCAACGACTACCCCCACCAGTTCTCCGGCGGTATGCGCCAGCGCGCCATGATCGCCATGGCGCTGATCTGCGACCCCGATCTGCTGATCGCCGACGAGCCGACCACCGCGCTCGATGTCACTGTGCAGGCCCAGATCCTGGACCTGCTCAAGGACCTCCAGCAGGAGTTCGGCTCCGCGATCATCTTCATCACCCACGACCTGGGCGTCATCGCCAACATGGCCGACGACCTGCTGGTGATGTACGCGGGACGGGCAGTGGAGCGCGGCAGCGTCCGCGAGGTGCTCCAGGCGCCCACCCACCCGTACACCTGGGGTCTGCTCAGCTCGATGCCGCGCCTCGGCGGCGACATCGACGAGCCGCTGGTGCCGATCCCCGGATCGCCGCCGAGTCTGCTGAACCCGCCGCCCGGCTGCCCCTTCCACCCGCGCTGTGCCTTCAAGGACAAGGTCGCGGGCGGACTGTGCTCCTCGGAGCGTCCGGCGCTCGCCGAGGGCCGCGCGGCAGCGTGCCACCTGTCCGCGGAGCAGAAGCAGACCATCTTCATCGATGAGATCAAGCCCAGGCTGGGCTGAGGAGACGTAGAGACATGAGCGACAACGTCACTCTGCCGGAGCAGCAGGGTCACACGGAGGGCACGGGTTCGCGTGAACCACTGCTCTCCGTCGAAGGCATGAAGATGCACTTCCCGATCTACGGGGGCTTTCCGTTCAAGCGGAAGGTCGGCGCGGTCAAGGCGGTCGACGGGATCGACCTGCAGGTGTACCCCGGTGAGAGCCTCGGCCTCGTCGGTGAGTCCGGCTGCGGCAAGTCCACCACCGGCCGGATGATCACCCGGCTGCTGGAGCCCACCGGCGGCAAGATCACCTACCGGGACCAGGACATCACGCACGCCGGCCGCAAGCAGCTGGCGCCGATCCGGTCCGAGATCCAGATGATCTTCCAGGACCCCTACTCGTCCCTGAACCCGCGCCAGACCGTCGGCACCATCATCAAGAGCCCGATGGAGGTCAACGGCATCAACCCGCCCGGCGGGCGTGAGAAGCGGGTGCGGGAGCTGCTGGAGCTCGTGGGCCTCAACCCCGAGCACTACAACCGCTTCCCGCACGAGTTCTCCGGCGGTCAGCGTCAGCGCATCGGCGTGGCGCGTGCGCTCGCGCTCGAGCCGAAGCTGATCGTCGCCGACGAGCCGGTCTCGGCGCTGGACGTGTCGATCCAGGCGCAGGTCGTCAACCTGCTGCAGAAGGTCCAGGAAGAGCTGGGCATCGCCTTCCTCTTCATCGCGCACGACCTCGCGGTGGTGCGGCACTTCTCACAGCGTGTGGCCGTGATGTACCTCGGCAAGGTCGTGGAAGTCGCGGACCGGGACTCGCTGTACAACCGGCCCCGGCACCCGTACACGCACGCGCTGCTGTCCGCCGTGCCCGAGGCCGACGTCGACGCGGCGAACAAGGAGCGCATCCGGCTGTACGGCGACGTTCCTTCGCCGATCAACCCGCCGACCGGCTGCCGGTTCCGCACGCGTTGCTGGAAGGCGCAGGAAAAGTGCGCGACGGAGGAGCCCCCGCTGGTGCAGATCTCCGGGAACAGGGAGGGCCACCTGACGGCCTGCCACTTCCCGGAGGACCCGACGGTCGAGCGTGAGAAGAGCGTCGTCATGGACCCGGCGCTGCTGGCGCTGGAGAAGGGCGCCGTCAAGGACTGACGCGCCGGTGTGCTGTCGTACGCCCCGGTCACCCCCAAGGGTGGCCGGGGCGTACGCGTGGGCGGCGAAAATGCGTTGCACCACCCGCGGCCGGGACGGACAGTTGGCCCATGTCCTTCACCGTCCGCCCCGCCGTCCTCGCGGACGCACCCGCCATATGCGAACTCCTCAACGCCGTCGACGAGTACGAGATCGGGCGCGCCGAGACCGACCTGCACTCGGTCGAGTCCGACCTCTCCCACGCCGACGTCGACCTCGCCAGCGACTCCTGGCTGGCCTTCGAGGACACCGTCCTCGTGGCGTACGGAATCGTGTGGAGCGAATCCGGCGACGGGCACATCGGCATCGACCACTACGTCCTGCCCGGCCGGACCGCAGCCGCCGTCCGGCTGCTGGAGCTGATGGAGGCCCGCGCCGCCGGCATGGCTGCCGAGGCCGGCGCCGCGCAGGCCGTGGTGCATCTGCACCTCAACATCCGTCCCACCCTCGACACCGCGCTGCTGGTGGACCGCGGCTGGCGGACCGTGCGCCGCTACCAGGTGATGACCAGGCCGCTGCCCGCACAGGCCGCCGCCGCGGCAGCTCTCCCCGTGGGGCTGACACTCCGGGACTGCAGCGACGAGGCCGACCGCCGCATCGCCCACGCCCTCGTCGAGGAGACCTTCGCCGACCACTTCGACCACCACGCCCGCACCTACGAGCAGTGGCTGGAGGACATCGACGGGGACCGTCTGGACTGGTCGCTGGTGTGGATCGCGTCGATGCCGGAAGAGCGCGACGTCGCGGTGCTGCTGAGCCGGGACGACCGCGAGGCCATGGCGTGGATCCGCAACATCGGTGTGCGCAAGTCGGCCCGCGGCCGGGGCATCGGCGGCCATCTGCTCCGTCACGCCTTCGCCGTGTACACGGCTCGTGGGCGCGACACCATCGGTCTGGGCGTGGACACGGCCAACGAGTCGCGGGCTCTTGCCCTTTACGAAGCACACGGGATGGCCCTGCACTACGCCGTCGACACCTGGGAAGCCGTCCTCGCGACCACGGCACTGTCCAGCCGGACGCCCTGAAAGTGCGTTAGTTCTGTAATGGGGTGATATTCGGTCCTAAGGCGGACCGGAGACACAGGAGGAACCCCATGCGCGGAGCCACGCATGCCACATGGGCCGCATGTGCGGTCGTCGTAGCCCTCGCGGCGACGGGCTGCGGGGGTGGAAGCGACAGCGGAGCCGGTGGCGCCGACGGGATCGTCAGTTCCTCCTGGGGCGACCCGCAGAACCCACTGGAGCCCGCGAACACCAACGAGGTGCAGGGCGGCAAGGTCCTCGACATGATCTTCCGCGGGCTCAAGCGCTACAACTCGAAGACCGGCGCCGCCGAGAACATGCTCGCCGAATCCATCGAGACCACCGACTCGACGAACTTCACCATCAAGATCAAGGACGGCTGGACCTTCAGCAACGGCGAGAAGGTCACCGCCGGCTCCTTCGTCGACGCCTGGAACTACGGCGCCGACCTGCGCAACAACCAGCGCAACGCCTACTTCTTCGGCCAGATCGACGGCTACGAGCAGGTCCACCCCGAGAAAGGGCAGCCCACGGCGAAGACCCTGTCCGGGCTCAAGGTCGTCGACGGCCTCACCTTCACGGTCAAGCTCAACCAGAAGTTCTCCACGTGGCCGGACACCCTCGGATACGCGGCCTTCGCGCCGCTGCCCCAGGCCTTCTTCGACGACCACGCCGGCTGGCTCTCGAAGCCGGTCGGGAACGGCCCGTACGCGGTCGACTCGTACACCAAGGGCTCCAAGATGTCGCTGCGCCGGTGGGACGCCTACCCCGGGAACGACAAGGCCCAAAACGGCGGCATCGACCTCAACGTCTACACCGACAACAACACCGCCTACACCGACCTGATCGCCGGCAACCTCGACCTCGTCGACGACGTGCCCGCCGCCCAGCTGACGAACGTGCAGGCGGACATCGGCGACCGCTACATCAACACGCCCGCCGGCATCATCCAGACCCTCGCGTTCCCGTACTACGACGAAGCGTGGGACACCCCGGACGGTGCCAAGCTCCGCACCGGCCTGTCGATGGCGATCAACCGTGAACAGATCACCGACACCATCTTCCAGAAGACCCGCACGCCCGCCAAGGACTGGACCTCACCCGTGCTGGGTGAGGACGGTGGCTTCGACGACACCCTGTGCGGCGACGCCTGCGAGTACAACCCCACCGAGGCGAAGAAGCTGATCAACGAGGCGGGCGGGATCCCCGGCGGCAGCATGACGATCTCGTACAACGCCGACACCGGCTCCCACAAGACCTGGGTGGACGCCGTCTGCAACTCCATCAACAACGCCGTCGGCAACAACCGGGCCTGTGTCGGCCGGCCGGTCGGCACGTTCGCCGACTTCCGCAACCAGATCACCGGCTCCAAGATGACCGGGCCCTTCCGGGCCGGCTGGCAGATGGACTACCCGCTGATCCAGAACTTCCTCCAGCCGCTCTACTACACCAACGCCTCTTCCAACGACGGCAAGTGGAGCAACCAGAAGTTCGACGATCTCGTCGATCAGGCCAACGCCAAGACCGACACGGCCAAGGCGGTCGACACGTTCAAGCAGGCGGAAGAAGTCGTACGGGACGAGATGGCGGCCATCCCGCTCTGGTACCAGAACGGCAGCGCGGGTTACTCGGAACGCCTCTCCAACGTCGCCCTGAACCCGTTCAGCGTCCCGGTCTACAACGAGATCACGGTCAACTGACGGCACGGAAGGAACCGGCCCGGCACCGCCCCGACGTGCCGTCACCCTTCCCACGACCCCCCGGAGCCCTTCATGGGACGTTATGTGATCCGGCGTCTGCTGCAGATGATCCCGGTCTTCTTCGGTGCCACCCTGTTGATCTTCCTCATGGTCAACGTCATGGGCGACCCCATCGCGGGCCTGTGCGGCGAGCGCCAGTGCGACCCCGCGACCGAGGCGCAGCTGCGCAGCGAGTTCGGACTCGACAAGCCGGTGTGGCAGCAATACCTGACCTACATGGGCAACGTCTTCACCGGGGACTTCGGCACCGCGTTCAACGGTCAGGAAGTCACCGAACTGATGGCCGACGCCTTCCCGGTCACCATCAGGCTCACCCTGGTCGCCATCTTCTTCGAGATCGTCATCGGCATCACCCTCGGCGTGGTCACCGGGCTGCGGCGCGGCAGGCCCGTCGACACCGGCATCCTGCTCCTGACGCTGGTGGTCATCTCCGTGCCCACCTTCGTCACCGGCCTGCTGTTGCAACTGCTCTTCGGCTACGAGTGGGGCATCGTCGACCCGTCGGTCTCCTCCGAGGCGCCGCTCGGCGAGCTGATCCTGCCGGGCCTGGTACTCGCCTCCGTGTCTCTGGCCTACGTCACCCGGCTGACCCGGACCTCGATCGCCGAGAACGCCCGTTCCGACTACGTGCGCACGGCGAAGGCGAAGGGCCTGCCCCGCGGCCGGGTGATCCGCCGCCATCTGCTGCGCAACTCACTGATCCCCGTCGTCACGTTCATCGGCACCGACATCGGCGCCCTGATGGGCGGGGCGATCGTCACCGAGCGCATCTTCAACATCCACGGCGTCGGCTACCAGCTCTACCAGGGCATCCTCCGCCAGAACACCCAGACCGTCGTCGGCTTCGTCAGCGTGCTCGTGATCGTCTTCCTTGTGGCCAACCTCCTCGTCGACCTCCTGTACGGCGTTCTCGACCCGAGGATCCGGTATGCCTGAGCCCCAGAGACCGTTCGACGACTCCGCCATCGCGCCGACCGGAGCCGGCGGGGCGACGGACCTGGCCATGAGCGAAGCCGAGACCCTGGAGAGGACACCAGGGGGCCCGGCGGGTGCCGGCCCGGCGGGCAAGCCCCGCAGCCTGTGGTCGGACGCCTGGCACGACCTTCGACGCAATCCCGTGTTCATCGTCTCCGCCCTGGTCATCCTCTTCCTGGTCGTCATCTCGATCTGGCCCCAGCTCATCACCACGCAGGACCCGCTCGACTGCGACCTCGCCAAGGCGCAGCAGGGCTCCCAGCCGGGCCACCCCTTCGGCTTCAACGGGCAGGGATGCGACGTGTACACCCGCACGGTCTACGGCGCGCGTGCCTCCGTGAGCGTCGGCATCTGCGCGACTCTCGGTGTGGCCCTGCTCGGCTCGGTGCTCGGCGGGCTCGCCGGATTCTTCGGTGGTGGCTGGGACGGGCTCCTGTCCCGGATCACCGACATCTTCTTCGGCATCCCGGTGGTCCTCGGCGGGTTGGTCCTGCTGTCCGTCGTCACCAGCTCCACCGTCTGGCCGGTGGTCGGCTTCATGGTGCTGCTGGGCTGGCCGCAACTGTCCCGTATCGCCCGCGGCTCGGTCATCACCGCGAAGCAGAACGACTACGTGCAGGCGGCCCGGGCACTCGGCGCGTCCAACACCCGGATGCTGCTGCGCCACATCGCCCCCAACGCGGTTGCCCCGGTCATCGTGGTCGCGACCATCGCGCTGGGCACCTACATCTCCCTGGAGGCCACGCTGTCGTTCCTCGGCGTCGGTCTGAAACCGCCGACCGTGTCATGGGGCATCGACATCTCCGCCGCGTCCCCCTACATCCGCAACGCCCCCCAGATGCTGCTGTGGCCGGCCGGGGCGCTGGCCGTCACGGTGCTCGCGTTCATCATGCTCGGCGACGCGGTGCGCGACGCCCTCGACCCCAAGCTGCGTTAGGGGACGCCCGCCATGCCCAGCACCTCGTCCGAAACCGTGCAGCCCGCCGGACCGGCCGCCGCGTCCGGCCCGCTGCTCGAGGTACGCGACCTGCACGTCGAGTTCCACACCAGGGAAGGGGTGGCCAAGGCCGTCAACGGCGTCCACTACGAGGTGGACGCGGGTGAAACCCTCGCGGTGCTGGGCGAGTCGGGCTCCGGCAAGTCCGTGACCGCACAGGCCGTGATGGGGATTCTGGACATGCCCCCAGGCCGGATCGCCGGCGGCGAGATCCTCTTCAAGGGGCAGGACCTGCTGAAGCTCAGGGAGGACGAGCGGCGCAGGATCCGGGGCGCGCAGATGGCCATGATCTTCCAGGACGCGCTGTCCTCGCTCAATCCGGTGCTCAGCGTGGGGGAACAGCTCGGCGAGATGTTCACCGTCCACCACGGGATGTCGCGCAAGGGCGCCAGACTCAGGGCGATCGAGCTGATGGACCGGGTCCGCATCCCGGCCGCGAAGGAACGCGTCGGCCAGTACCCGCACCAGTTCTCCGGCGGGATGCGTCAGCGCATCATGATCGCGATGGCGCTCTCGCTGGAGCCCGACCTGATCATCGCCGACGAACCGACGACCGCGCTCGACGTCACCGTCCAGGCACAGGTGATGGATCTCCTCGCCGAGCTGCAGCGCGAACTCGACATGGGGCTGATCCTGATCACCCATGACCTCGGTGTCGTCGCCGACGTCGCCGACAGGATCGCGGTGATGTACGCCGGCCGGATCGTGGAGTCGGCCCCCGTCCACGACATCTACCGGGCGCCCGCCCACCCGTACACCAAGGGCCTGCTGGAGTCGATCCCGCGCCTGGACCAGAAGGGCCGGGAGCTCTACGCCATCAAGGGCCTGCCGCCCAACCTGCTGGACATCCCGCCCGGCTGCGCCTTCAACCCCCGCTGCCCCTTCGCCCAGGACGTGTGCCGCACCGACGAGCCCCCGCTGTACGAGGTGGACGAGGAACGCCGGAGCGCGTGCCACTTCTGGGAGGCGACCCTCCATGGCTGAAGCGATCCTCGAAGTCCGCGACCTGGTCAAGCACTACCCGCTCACCCGGGGCATCCTCTTCAGGAAGCAGGTCGGCGCGGTCAAGGCCGTCGACGGTGTCGACGTGGACCTCGTCGCGGGTGAGACGCTCGGCATCGTGGGGGAGTCCGGCTGCGGGAAGTCCACGCTCGCCAGGATGCTCGTCCATCTGGAGCGCCCCACGGCCGGCACGATCCGGTACAAGGGCGACGACATCACCACGCTCTCCGGCCGGGCCCTGAAGGCGGTCCGGCGCAACATCCAGATGGTGTTCCAGGACCCGTACACCTCGCTCAACCCGAGGATGACCGTCGGCGACATCATCGGCGAGCCGTACGAGATCCATCCCGAGGTCGCCCCCAAGGGCTCGCGGCGGCAGAAGGTCCAGGACCTGCTGGACGTCGTCGGTCTCAACCCGGAGTACATCAACCGCTATCCGCACCAGTTCTCCGGCGGGCAGCGCCAGCGCATCGGCATCGCGCGAGGTCTGGCGCTGCAGCCCGAGATCATCGTCGCGGACGAGCCGGTCTCCGCGCTGGACGTGTCCGTGCAGGCGCAGGTCATCAACCTCCTGGACAAGCTGCAGAGCGAGTTCTCGCTCAGCTATGTGTTCATCGCCCATGACCTGTCCATCGTGCGCCACATCTCCGACCGGGTGGGCGTGATGTACCTCGGACGGATCGTGGAGATCGGCAAGGACGCCGAGATCTACGACCATCCCACCCACCCCTACACCCAGGCACTGCTGTCGGCCGTGCCCGTGCCCGACCCGGAGGCGCGCGAGCGCAGGGAGCGCATCATCCTCACCGGCGACGTGCCCTCGCCGACCAACGTCCCGTCCGGGTGCCGGTTCCGCACCCGCTGCTGGAAGGCGCAGGAGCGCTGCGCGAAGGAGGTGCCGCTGCTCGCCGTGCCCGCCCATCTGCGGTCGGTGGGCGGGCCGGTGCAGCATCCGTCGGCGTGCCACTTCGCGGAGCAGCGTCAAGTGGTGCCGGGGGCCGACGAACGAGGGCCCGACGCCGCCGGCCCCGGCGCAACCGGCGCAACCGGCGCAACCGGCGCAACCGGCAGGGACACGTCCGGCACCGACGAGCCTGGTGGCAAACACCTGTGACGAGGACTCAGTTCCCGCGGCGTCCTTAACAGCGTGGCAACTTCGCCGTCGCGGGTCCGATATACGGACGCGGCAGGCTCTACTGCGTACGGCCGTGCGGGTGCCGTTGGGCCGGCCGGGACCCTTTGGGCCCGGCCGGCCACCCGCGTCCCCGGCCGGCGGAAACCGGCCGTCGGTGGCCCGGAGTGGCCTTGTCGGCCCTTCCGGGCGGATGCACGATCGAGCTGTGACTCTTACGCGGGGGGCCCGGATCACAGGAGCGGCGCTGTGTGCCCTGCTCGCGCTGATCGCGGGAGCGTGGATCGTACGGGACCTGACGACCGCGGCGGATCCGTTCGCTCTGTGGCGCTTCTGGACGGGCGACGTCCGCACACGGGCCACCGCGCCACTGACCACCACCATCGTCGATCCTGCGCTGCTGACTGTGTACGCCGCTCTGGCCGTCGCCGTGCCGCGCTCGGCGGTCGCGGGTGCCGCACTAGTGGCCGCCGGAGTCGTCACGCTCGGCGTCAGACTGCCGGCCCTGTGGGCGCTCACCGCCTCCTACATGGACCTGCAGGCCACCGACGCGCTGCGCACCCGCGCGCTGTACAGCACCTTCGCCGTACTCGGCCTCGGCGTCGGAGTGCTCATCACGGCCGCCGCCGGCCGCCGGCCCGCCGACGCCCACCTGGAGGACGAGGGCTACTCCCCGCGCAACGCCGGCGCCGCGCATCTGCGCACACCGACGCGGCCGGCCCAGTCCGTCGCGGTCCTCGCCCTTCTTCTGCTGGGCACCGCCGCCGCCGTCACGGCGGCCTGGCAGATCCGCTGGGCGTACACGTCGGGGACGGATGTCTACCTGGACCGGCTGACGGGCAGCGAGCGTGCACCCCTGCTGTTGCTCGAACCGCCGTCGGCATGGCTGGCCGCGCTGGTCGTCGTCCTCGCCCTCGTGGCGGGAATCGGTGGACTCGTACGGGCCGTGCACACACGGCCTCTGGGAGCGGTCGTGGCCGCGCTGCTGGTCGCCGACGGCGCGGTGGGACTGGACTTCACCGTGCGGCAAAGGGTTTTCGAGCGGTTCGGCGAACTGGGTCTGGAGCATCAACTGCTCACCGTCACCTGGCTGTTCGAGCTCGCCGCGGGCATCGTGCTGCTGGTGGCGCTGCTGCGCCGCGGCGAGAGCGACCCGGTGACCGGGTCCTGGGGCAGCGGGACATCCACGCCGTCCGGTCACGGATATCCGTCGCCGCCGTCGTCCCGGCCACCTGGTTGGTAGCCGGGACGAGCGCACCCCGTCAGGCGAGGCCGAGCGAGCGCCTGAGGAAGTCGACCTGGAGCAGCAGCAGGTTCTCCGCGACCTGTTCCTGCGGCGTCATATGGGTCACGCCCGACAGTGGCAGCACTTCATGGGGGCGCCCGGCGGCCAGCAGCGCCGACGACAGTCGCAGTGCATGTGCCACCACCACATTGTCGTCCGCAAGGCCATGGATGATCATCATCGGCCGGTGCGGTGTCTCCGCGACCGTCAACCCGTCGTCGCCGACGAGGGAGTTGGCCGCGTACACCTCGGGCTGCTCCGCCGGGTCGCCCAGGTACCGCTCCATGTAGTGGGTGTCGTACAGCCGCAGATCCGTGACCGGAGCGCCGACCACCGCCGCATGGAACACATCCGGGCGGCGCAGCACCGCCATGGCCGCCAGATACCCGCCGTACGACCACCCCCGGACGGCCACCCGCTCCAGATCCAGCGGATACGACCCCGCCAGCGCGTGCAGCGCCTCGACCTGGTCGTCGAGGGTCAGGGTGAACGCGTCCTTGACCGCCTTCTCCCACGCGGGGGAGCGGCCGGGTGCGCCTCGGCCGTCCGCCACGATCACGGCGAAACCCTGGTCGGCGAACCATTGGGAGGTCAGATACGGGTTGTGTGCCGCGACCACACGCTGGCCGTGCGGCCCGCCATAGGGATCGAGCAGCACCGGCAGCGGGCCGTCCGACTCCTTGTGGCCCGCCGGCAGCAGCACCGCGCACGGGATACGGCGCTCGCCCGCCTCGACCAGACGCGGGCGGGCCGTCAGCACCGGCTGCTCGGCGTACGAGGCGACGAGCGCTACCGGCTTGCCCTCCCGGAACACCCGGACCTGTGCCCCGCTCACGTCCGTCCGCGACGACGAGAGCACCGTCACCTCACCCGAGCGGATGGCCGTGTGCACTCCCGGCCCCTCGGAAACCCGCTCGACCCCCAGTTCGTTGACCCGGTACACATGGATCTCACCGGTCTCCGGATCCGCGGCCCCGGCACCTGCCGCCGCCGACACCAGCACATCGCTCTCCCCGATGTCGAGCACCCCGCGCAGCTGCAACTGCGCCCCTGTCAGCGCCCGGTCGCCGGCCACCAGCACCCTGGCGCCGCCCTCGTCCGCGATCCGGACGAGCCTTCCGTTGCCGAATCCATGTGCGTACGACGACTCGGGGGCCCAGGCCGGAGCGCCCGGGAACAGTTCCAGCCACGCGGGGTCCTCGTCCGCGTGCACCGTCCGGGTGCCGCCCGTCTCCTCGTCGACGGCGAGGTACAGCTGCGTGCGCTGATCCCGGGACTGCACGAGAAGCAGCGGCGGACCGGCCGCCGACCAGTGCACCCTGGCCAGGTACGGATAGCGTGCCCGGTCCCAGGCGACCTCGGTGCGCTCCCCGTCCAAGGTGACGAAGTACAGCCGGACTTCGGCGTTGGGTGTCCCCGCCGCAGGGTAGGCGACCTCGGCCGGCTGCCGGTCCGGATGGGCGGGGTCCGCGATCCACCAGCGTCGCACCGGGCTGTCGTCCACCCGGGCCACCAACAGCCGGTCCGACTCCGGACCCCACCAGAAGCCGCGGGAACGCCCCATCTCCTCGGCCGCGACGAACTCCGCCAGACCCCAGGAGACGTTCTCCTCCTCCGGCTCGGCCAGTGCGCGGTCCCCGTCACCCTCGGCGCCGGTCATGCGCAGCGCGCCGCGCGCGACATAGGCGATGTGCCGCCCGTCGGGAGAGGGCCGGGGGTCGAGCACCGGGCCCGGCGTGCTCAGTTCACGCGCCGTCCCGGCCCGCAGCTCGGCGGTGAACAGCCGCCCGGACAGCGTGAATGCGGCCAGCTCGACCGCCCGGTCCACCGCGTAGCCGACGATTCCCGCCGCCCCCTCGCGGCTTCGCTCGCGCCTGGTCCGCTCCTCGGCGGACAGCCGCTCCTCGGCGCCGCCGAGCAGCTCCCTCGGATCCGCGGCGAGCCGTTCGCGGGGAGAGTCGCCGTCGGTCGCGTCGAGGTCGAGCACCCACAACAGGCCGGTCCGGTCGGTCCCGGAAGCCGACCGGAGGAACGCCACTCGTGAACCGTCGGGCGAGACGGTGAAGGCGCGTGGTGTCCCGAGGGTGAAGCGCTGGGTCCGCGCCGACTGACGGGGAAAGGAGAGCGGGGCGGAGGGCTGCGTCGCTGTCATGGGTCCGAAACTAGGGCACAGGCCCTCCGTTGTGCGCCCCCGTGTGCTGCCGTGCACCGATCGATGCGTGGGTACGGATAGTTATGATCCGTAGCGCAAGGTGGGTATGAACCTCCTGGCACATGCAACGGGACCGTCCCGACCGAATATCTGTGGAGGTGAACCGCCGTGGCACTCTCGATTTCGGCGGTGGTGCTGCTGGCGATCGTCGTCTTCCTGCTGATCCGGAAATCCGGACTGAAAGGAGGACATGCGGCGGTCTGTGTGTTGCTCGGGTTCTACCTCGCCAGCTCCTCGGTGGCACCGACCATCACCGAGCTGACCACGAATGTCGCGGGGATGATCGGGGGCATCAAGTTCTAGGCGGTTGTACGCCGCGCTCTAGGCTGTCCCGTATGAAGGATCTTCCCGCCCGTCGTCTGCTCCTGGTGCACGCGCACCCGGACGACGAGTCGATCAACAACGGCGCCACGATGGCCCTCTATGCGGCATCCGGTGCCCAGGTCACCCTCGTGACCTGCACCCTCGGCGAGGAGGGCGAGGTCATTCCGGCCGATCTCGCTCATCTCGCACCCGACCGGGAGGACCGGCTGGGTCCCCATCGTGCCGGCGAACTGACCGCCGCGATGAAGGAGCTGGGCGTCACCGACCACCGTTTCCTCGGCGGCCGGGGCCGGTTCCGGGACTCCGGGATGATGGGCGTCGAGCAGAACCACCGCGAGGGCGCGTTCTGGAACGCCGACGTGGACGACGCCGCGGGACATCTGGTCGAGATCATCCGCTCGGTCCGCCCTCAGGTGCTGGTGACGTACGACCCCGAGGGGGGATACGGGCACCCCGACCACATCCAGGCGCACCGCGTGGCCATGCGCGCCGCCGAGCTGGCCGCCGAACGCGCCTACCGGCGCGATCTCGGCGCACCCCACTCCCTCACCAAGATCTACTGGAACCGCGTCCCCCGGTCGGTGGCCGAGGAGGGCTTCGCCCGGCTGCGCGCCGCAGCAGGTGCGGGCTTTCCCGGCATTGCCGAAGTGGGCGACATTCCGGGCGTAGTGGAGGATTTCGAGATCACCACGGAGATCGACGGCGCCGCTTACGCCGGGCACAAAGCGGCGGCCATGCGGGCGCATGCCACGCAAATCGCCGTGGACGGCCCCTTCTTCGCACTCTCCAACGATCTGGGGCAACCCCTCTTCACCACCGAGTACTACCAGTTGGTGGTGGGCGAGTCGGGTGCCCCGGCGGGAGAGCGTGAACGTGACCTCTTCGCGGGAATCGCGGAGTTTGGGAGAGTTACACGAGGTGAGGATCCGATGGGAGTTCAGGGAGCGACAGGGGTGACGGAATGAGCGGACCGGACATGCGCAGTTCGTTCCTCACCGGGACGCCCAAGCCCGGCCGGGTCGTCGTGTATCTCGCCCTGGCCGTCCTCGGCGCAGCCGTCGGCATCGCCGGCGCACTGGTCCAAGGAGCCTGGTTCCCGGGCGGATTGGCGCTCTCGCTGCTCGCCACGGCGGCCCTCTTCTACGGGTCCCTGCGCGCGACCGGCGGCCAGCTCGGGGTGGCGGCGTCGGCGGTGGGCTGGCTCCTGTCGATCGTCGCTCTGAGCGTCGGACGTCCCGAGGGCGACGCCATGTTCGCCGGTGGGGTCGGACCGCTCGTTTTCATGCTGGGCGGTATGGCTACCGCTGTGATGTGTGCCACGATGTCGCGGCTGCCGCAACCGGGCGCAGGCCAGGGCCGACTTGGCGGATAGCCACACGTCGTACCCCCAGCACGCGGCCGGTTCGGCGCACCCCTAAGGTGGGTCGCTCAACGGGGCCGGAATGCCCTTGAAGTGGCCGTACCCGTATGGTCCGCCGAGGGCAGGCAGGGACCGCTTCCCGCAGTCCCCGGGTGTGCGTCGGCATGGGCCAGTATGGTGGTGCGCGTCGCCGAGCCGCCCGCAGTAGTAGCTGTTCCAGTAAGAACGGGCGGCGAAGCCAACCGGGAGAACCTGCTTTGAGTCGTGAAACTGACAGTTCGTCCTCCGGCCCCCAGGGGCGCGGTGGAGCCGCGTACCCCTCGGGAACACCGCCGTACGGATCCCGCCAGTATCCGTCGTTGCATCCGACGCAGGACGCACCGGACGAGGCCGTCGGCGCCGCTCCCGAGCAGCCGGAAGAGAAGAAGACCGAGACCACGCTGACGACGCGGATCCGGATCAACATTCCGGGTTCCCGGCCGATCCCGCCGGTCGTGATGCGTACGCCGATGAGCGAGACCGACGCCGCGACGCGGGCCGGATCGGCGGCCGGCGGCTCCGGCGCCTCCACCGGCTCCGGCGCGGACACCGCGGGCGGCCGCGACAGCGAACGCACGGGTAGCACGCCGCGTCCTGGAGCGACTCGGGAGCAGGCGGAGACGCCCGCACCGGCCGCGGAGGAGAAGCCGGCGCCGAGCGACTGGTTCGCACCGCGCAAGCCCGCCTCCGCCGCGCCCGCCCCGCAGAGCGGCGGTCCGTCCGGCGGCGGTCCGGGCACCAATGGCTCGGGCGGTACAGGTGGTCCGTCGACGAACGGGGTCGGCACGGGCGGCCCCGGCTCCGACGCCCCGAAGTCCGGCTTGGCGGCACTGGCCGAGCAGGCGGGCAACCCCGAACTCCCGACCCGTCCCCGCGGCGGCAGCGGCACCGCCCGCGGCACGGGGGCGCCGTACTCCCCGGACGCGTCGCAGGGCGGTCAGGGCACGGCCGGCGGTCAGGGCGGCCACGCCCCCGACGGCAACGGCTTCGCCTCTCGACGGAGCACACCCCCGCCGACTGTCCGCCCGCCCATCGGGCCGGACCGCTCCGGCCGTCCGACCGGTCCCACTTCCGGACCCGCCACCGGCGGCATGGCGCCGATGGCCTCGCAGTCCGGCCCCGGCGGCGCGCCCCGGATGTCCGACGACACCGCCGTGCTCACCCCACAGAAGCCCGCCCCCGAGTCGGGTGGCGGCCATGTCTCCGGGGACACGCTGACCAGTGGCATCCCCGTCGTACCGAGCGAGCACCGCTCGCCGTTCCCGCCGCTCGGCGCCCCTCAGTCCGGTCCCGGCACAGGCCCCAACCCGATCTTTTCCCAAGGTCCCGGCTCCGGCCCGCACGGACCCGACCCGGACTTCTCCGTACCGGAGTTCCCTGCCGGACCCGGTGGCCCCGCAGGACCCGCCGGGCCGATCGCGGGCGCGGACCCCACCCCTGCGCCCCGGCCCGCTTCCGCCACGGCCTCCTCGTCGGCGCCCGCCAAGAAGGGCCGCTCCAAGCTGGTGCTCGCGGGCGCCGGTGCGGTCGGTCTGCTCGGCATCGCGTACGGCGCCGGCCTGCTGCTCAACCACTCCGACGTACCGAAGAGCACCACGGTCCTCGGCGTCGACATCGGCGGCGGTACGAAGGACGAGGCCGTCGTCAAGCTCGAGGCGAAGCTCGGTGATCGTGCCAGGAGCCCGCTGCAGCTCTCCGTCGGCGGCGAGAAGGCGGAACTGGGCCCGGACAAGGCGGGACTGTCCCTGGACAGCCAGGCGACCGTCCGCGCCGCCGCAGGCAGCGACTACAACCCGGTGTCCGTGATCGGTTCCCTCTTCGGCGGCGAGCGGGTCACCGAGCCGGTGATCAACGTCGACGAGGAGAAGCTGAGCGTCGCGCTCGCCGACCTCGCGGGCACCTCGGGCTCGGCCACCGACGGCACGATCCGGTTCGAGCCGGGCAAGGCCGTTCCCGTACCGGGCAAGGCCGGCCGGGCGCTGGACATCGGCCCCTCGATGATCGCGGTGAAGGACGCGTACCGCGCACAGGTCGAGACGGGCAAGCCGAACGTGGTGAACCTGCCGGTCGCCACCCGCGAACCGACGGTCACTCAGGCGGAGCTGGACCGGGCGATGAAGGAGTTCGCGGAGCCCGCGATGTCCGGCCTGATCACGATCAAGGCAGGGACCGAGGAGATCCAGTTCGGCCCCGCGAAGTCCCTGCCCAAGATCCTGTCCATGAAGGCCATCGACGGAAAGCTGGTCGAGGTCTACAACAAGCAGGCGATCGACCAGCTGCTGGAGGGCGTCTTCGACGGTGTGATGATCACCAAGGGTGACGGCAAGCAGCACCAGGTCTCGGCCGACGACGTGGCCCAGGCGATGGGCCCGGCGCTGCGGGGCAAGACGCCCGCGGAGCGGGTCGCGGTGATCGAGCTCGACCCGAGCTGAGTCGCTTCTGTCGGAGCCCCTTGCCCGTCCCGGGCAAGGGGCTCCGACGCTTTCCGTGCAGCCGGTACTCGGCCCTACGCAGCGTGTTGCGCCCCTCCTCGGAGCGAGGAGTGGGCAGGGGCGACACCCCTCGGCGTCGGCCGGGTCGGGTCCGGTTCGGGAGGGGCCGCCGCCGTCCGAACCGGCGACCTCAGCCAGGAACGTCGTCCGCCGTACCGATGACGGCCGGGCCGCAGCCCTCGGGGAGGTGGGCGACGACGAGCGCGAACGCTTCCTCGACGGTGTCCACCTCGCCGAGACTGCCGACGCCGTGGGCGGATACCTGATAGCCGCCTTCGACCTTGTGGTACACCACTGGCACGAAAGACCCCGGGAGCTTGGTGCACCGGCTGAGGAACAGGGTGCCGTGGCTCACCGCGGGATAAAGCTCCCGCAGCCGAGGCTGCGCGTACGCGGCGCGAATCACCGCCGGGTCGACCAGGTCATCGTCGTACGCGAGGACTTGTTGCCATTCGGCGCGAACGACCCGAGCGGCATCCTCGACTCTTCCTTGCGTCACACGTCCTCCGCTGTGCCAAGGATGGCGGGCCCGCACCCTTCCGGGAGATTTGCCGAGACCAACGCGAACGCTTCCTCCAGGGTCTCCGCCCGGCCAACGGTCCCTACACCCATGGGTCCCCGAACCCAGAACCGTCCGTCCTTTCCTCGCGGGTAAACCTGGCCGCCGACATGGGCTGCCGGCAGTCCGGTGCACCGGCTGAAGTACATCACTCCGTGGCTGACCATCGGGAAGAGGTGTCGCAATTGTGGCTGCGCACAGGCTGCGCGGACGGTTTCCGCGTCGATCAGATCATGGCTCCCTTCCAGGAGGTTTTGCCATTCCGCCACCACGCGATCTGCGGTCACAGGTCGTCCGGGGTGCCGTCGACGGCGGGGCCGCAGCCCTCCGGGAGGTTGGCGGCGATCAACTCGTAGGCCTCCCCGACGGTCTCGACCACGCCGAGGAGAGTGTTGTCGGATTTGCGGCGCACTCGGTAACCACCGGCCGCTTGGGGAAAAGCGGTCCCGACATCGTGGGTCCACGGGTACTTCGTGCAACGACTCAAATAAAGAACTCCATGGCTGACCATGGGGAAGAGCTCTCGCAACGCGGGGTGCGCATACGCGGTGCGGGGGACCACAGGGTCGACCCTGTCCGGACCGTAAGCCAGAACGCTGCGCCATTCTGCAGCGACAATCTCTGCAGCGTCCTGATTTGTTTCATGATTCGCCATCTAGCGCGTCCCTCAGATGCTTCGGTAGTTTCGACAGATCTGGCTGGATCTCTGGGATGTCAGGCTTGGGCACCTTGACCTCTTTGTACCCTCCGTTCTCCTCGTCGCGGGTGTACCACTGGATTTCTTCCCAAGGTCGGCCAGGGCGTTCATGGTCAGCGTCTCCCCACGCAGCGGCCCCGTCGTAGTTGCGCACCGCGTAAGCCACCTCGCTCATTTCCCAGGCCGTTCCGGAACCACGGCCCGGGTAATGGTCTTCATGAGAGGTGTTGAACTGGGCTCCGTGCTGTGCCGCTGCCTGGAACGCGTCCACGATGTCTGCGGGGCTGCTCCAGTTTCCGACCCTGCCGTCGCTGTTCGGCATTCCGTCAAGAGTGATCGACAGGGTTGTGTTCCGGTCTCCGACGGCGGCCATGACGTTCGTCATCCAGATGGGCCCGCCTGGCTCCTCCCCGGCGTAGTCGGGGCCGTTGTAGGTGTGTGCCCCCGGGTCCCTGGGCCGATTCGGATCATGGTCGGGGTCAGCAGGATCGTTGCGCAGGTATCTCGCCAGGGACTCCGACTGCCGGTGGGGTTCCATGTCCACGCCGAGCACCACGCTGTGCCTGTGGTCGCCGTTGCGATGCGGGCACCCCGCCAGCCCCAGTGGGTCGATCCACCGCGTCGGGTTGTCGACGTACGTGACCGCGTTCGGGGCCGGGACCAGGCCCAACGGGTCCGGGGAGACATACCGTCCGGACTCCGGGTCGTAATGGCGGTGGCGGTTGTAGTGGAGGCCCGACTCGGGGTCGAAGTACTGGCCGGGGAAGCGCAGCGGCGTGTACGCGGTGGCGCTGCGGTTCCATGTCGTCGTGCCCCACAGCGTCGCGCGGGTGCGCCAGGCCACCTCGCCCTGCTCGTCGACGAGTTCACGGGGCGTGCCGACCAGGTCCGTGACGATCGCGAAGAAGCGGCGGTCGACCTCCGACTGGTCCAGGAGGCGGCGTTCCACCTGGGTGACCGGCTTCACGCCGTCGTGGTCCCAGGTCAGGGCGACGGCGTCGGCGGAGCCGGCCGACGAGGTGGTCTGTTCGCACAGGGTGTCGCCGTCCCAGGTGAAGGCCACCTCTTCGGCGACCGTCGCCCCGTCCGCCGCCAGACGCTGTTTCGCGATCCGCCGGCCCAGCGCGTCGTACAGGTAGCGCCAGCGCGTGCCGTCGGGTGTGGTGACCGAGACCAGGCGGTCCTCGGCGTCCCAGCCGTAGTGCCAGGTGTCCGGCTTCCGCGACAGGCGGGCCTTCTGGCGCAGGACGACCCGGCCCTGGGCGTCGTGCTCGTAGCGGACCCGCCCCGCGCGGGTGATGCGGGTGCCGGTGTACTCGCGTGAGCCGTTGGCGTCGCCGTCGCCGGGCGAGGACGCCGTTGTCTGGTTTCCGGCCTCGTCGTAGGCGTACCGCTCGCTCCAGTCCTCGGCGGTGACGCCCGTGACCCGGCCTTCGCGCGTCAGCTCCAGCTGCCGCCTGCCGGCGAGCCGGTCGTCGACCGCGGTCAGATGGCCATCCGCGCGGTACGTGTACGAGCGGTGCTGGAGAGTCCGGTCGTCGGCGCCGCGGACCCGCTGCTCGGTGAGGCGGCCGACCGCGTCGTAGGCGTGCTCGATGGCGAGGGAGTCGCCGATGCGGCGGGTGGCCTCCCTGCCCGTCTCGTCGAACTCGAAGACCACCTGGTGGCCGGAGGTGTTCAGCTCGGCGTGGAGGTCCGCGGGGAAGGACCAGGCGCTGACCGCTCCGGACGGAGTGGTGCGGCGGACACGGCGGCCGGTCTCGTCGTAGACGTTGGCCAGCTCCCGGCCGTTGCAGATCTCCTGGAGGATCCGGCCCGAGCTGTCGCGTACGAAGCTCAGTTCCGCGTCCGGACCGACGGCACCTGCGAGGTTGCCGTGGATGTCGTAGGTGAAGCGGGTGACCGCCCCCTCGGCGTCCTTGGTGACGACGCGACCCGCCGAGTCGCGCTCGAAGCGCACCGACTGCCCCAGGCCGTTGGTACGGGAGGAGAGGCGGCCCATCGCATCGTGGGTGTAGCTGAGCGTGCGGCCGTCGAAGTCCGTCTCGGAGGTGAGACGGCCCGCCTCGTCGTACGCGTAGCTCCAGGTGAGACCCTGCGGGTTCGTCACGGCAGAGAGGCGCAGCTCCGTGTCGTGCTGGAACTCCTGGCGTGCACCGTCCGGCGTGATGCGGGCGGCGACCAGGTCGAAGTGGGTGTACTCGAAGCGCGTCTCGCCGCCCACCGCGTCCGTGTGGACGAGACAGTTGCCCTCTCCGTCGTACGTCCAGGACTGCTGCGAGCCGTCCGGATCGGTCCGGCGGGCGAGCTTGCCCTCGACGGTCCACTCCAGCTCGGTGGTGCGCCCCTGCGGATCGGTGACCTTGACCGCGCGACCGAACGCGTCACGTGCGTAGCGGGTGATCGTGCCGAGCGGGCCGCGGATCGCGAGCGGAAGACCGGCGACATTGCAGTGCACCCGGTCCACAGCGCCCAGGGAGTCGTCGACTCCGATGAGCTGGCCGCGCGCACCGTGGGTGAGCCGGGTCGTCGACCCGTTCGGGCGGGTGAAGAGGGTCGGGTTGCCGCGCTCGTCGTACTCCTGCCGTGACGTCGCACCGTCCGGGCCGGTGACCGAGGTGAGCTGGTTCAGCTCGTTGTACTCGATGGTGGCCGCGGTCCCGTCCGGGTGGTCGACGCGGGTGAGGTTGCCTTGGTCGTCGTAGGTGTATGCGGTGGTCCGGCCGAGTGCGTCGGTGCGGGAGAGAAGGCGGTCGTAGCGGTCGAAGGCCTGATGCTTCGTGTGTCCCAGCGCGTCCGTCTCCGCGGTGACCTGGAGGCGGTCGTTGAAGTGGAAGACCTTCGTGGCGCCGGCCGAGTCCGTGTACCGGGTGATGCGGTCGCCCGTCTCGGGGTGGACGTCGTACGCGAACGTCGATGACAGGTAGCCGTCCGGGCCGATCGTGCGGACGACCCGGCCGGCGGTGTCGTACACGTACTGGAACGTGGAGTCGTTGCGGTCGGTCCAGGACGTGATCCTTGCGTCCGGGTCGTAGGTGAAGCGGAGCGGCAGCCCCGAGGAGTTGATGACGGCGTCGAGGTTGCCCTGCGCGTCGTAGCCGTAGCGCATGACGGTGACCGGACCGTCGGGCGTACGCAAGGCGAGTCCGCGTACTCGGGCGTCCTCGACGGCCAGCGTGACCCGGTAGCCGCCGTCATGGGTGACAGCCGTGGGACTGCCGTCGCCGCGGCGGGCGAACGCTATCCGGTTGAGGTTGCGGTCCTCGATCTCAGCGAGCCAGTAGGCCGGGGACTCGTTGTACGGGCTTCCCCTGAAGGAGCGCGTCAGACCCGAGTGCGGGTCGGTGACGTGGTAGGTGGTTTCCGCGTTGTCCTGTCCGCCGTACAGGAGGGGCAGCCGTGCACCCTCCAGGGGCAGGACGCCGTCGGTGTCGTCCGGCAGCGGCAGCCGGGGATAGATCAGGAGCGAGCCGTCCTCGCGTGACCAGACCGCACCGGCGCCCAGCGGGTCGAGCTCGATCCGCTCGTCCAGGGTGGAAGCCCAACTGCGGCCGAACCACTGGCCGTAACGGTATTCGGAGAGATGCGTGCGGCGGAGGACGAGGGGCAGGACGCCGGGCAGGGACAGGTCGGTCTGGGGGAGCGTCATCTCGCCGGTGGCGACATCGACCGGGTCGTTCTCACAGGTCTTCTTCTCGAGCGAGATGCCGTTGCGGCGGGCGTCGTCCTTGGCTGTGTCGAGGCGATCCGGCTTCGTCCGCTTGTCGTCGGCTCCTCGGCGGCCCTCGGGACCCGAGCTGCCCTTGCGCCCGCCCAGGCCGTCGTCGTCCTTGCCGTCCTTGGTGAGGATGTTCTTGACGCGGTCGCGGACGTCGCCGTCGGTGTCCTTGTGGGTCTTGGAGCCGCCCCT
>NZ_JBWKCY010000024.1:0-122480 GCF_056436245.1 Streptomyces sp. NPDC043812 | reverse complement strand
CCTGCCAGTCGCCTTCGCCCTGACCGGCGCCAAGGCCGACGAGCGCGAGACCCTGCTGGACCTCCTCGCTGCCGAACCCGGCCTGGCCGCCGACCGGCCCGGCCAGACGCTGATCGGCGACAAGAACTACTACGGCCGGGGCTTCGAACACGAACTGGCCGGGCAGGACAGCCGGCTGCTGCGCCCGGCCCGCATAGGCGAGCCGGAGCGGCCCGGAGCGCCCCTGTTCAAGCCGTTGCGGCAGGTCATCGAGTCGGTCAACGAGACCTTCAAGGGCCAACTTGATGTCGAACGGCACCGAGGGCGCACACCCGGCGGTGTCGTCGCCCGCGTCATGCGGTGCATTTTCGCAATGACCGCCGCGATCTGGCACAACGACCACACAGGACAGCCGTTCCTGCGCTCACTGACCGCATATGATCACTGAGGGCATCATCGGTAGCACCGGGGCGGACCGGTCCAGCGCCTGGGTCTGCGTGTTCTCATCCACGCACAGCACCAACGCCCTGTCGGGCGGGGCAAGATACAGCCCCACCACATCCCTGACCTTCTCGATGAACTGCGGATCCTTCGACAGCTTGAAGGTGTCCACCAAGTGCGGCTTGAGCCCGAACGTCCGCCAGATCCGCGAGACGGTCGACTGCGACAAGCCTGTCTGCCGGGCCATCTCCCGTGTCGACCAGTGGGTTGCATTCTTCGGAGCGGCCTCCAGGGTCCGCACCACGACCTCTTCGACCTGCTCGTCCGTCACCGTCCGCGGCCCGCCCGGGCGCGGTTCGTCGGCCAGACCTTCCAGACGGTCGCGTACGAACCGGCTCCGCCACCGGCTCACCGTATGTGCCTCAATGCCCAGACGGGCGGCGACATCCTTGTTCGTCGCACCCGTTGCGCTCTCCAGCACGATCCGGCACCGCAGGGCCAGGGCCTGCGACGCCTGGCCCGACGCGTCAACGTCTCACGCTCATCGTCGGTCAGCACCAACTCGGCCTTCGGTCGTCCCGTCCTCGCCATCCACCCAGGATGCCGAACACCTCACTACATTCGCAGCGAAATCACGACTCAGGACACTAGTCGTCCTGTTCGGACAAGGACATCGTGCGGACAGCCGCGATCGAGGCCGTGGCGGGACGGGGCAGTTGGGGTGGAGAGAGCCCGCGTGCCTGGTCGGAGCAGGCGGACTGAGATACTCCGGCCATGGACGCCGGGGTGACGGGGAACGGGACGCGATCGGACGTGGTGGTGACTGTACGGACCACGTCGGCGAACGGCGCGGCCTGGGCGCTGCGTTCGGCGGCGGCAGCGGACATCGAGTTGATCGCGGAGTTGCGGGCCACAGTCATGCGTGCGGATCTGGAACGCCTTGGGCGCTACGACGAGCACCGGGTGCGGCAGCGGCTGCGGGATTCCTTCTCCGAGCAGCACACGTCGATCATCGTGATCGACCGCGAACTCGTCGGTTGCGTCACGGTCCGGCCCGCAGAAGGCAGGCAGTGGCTGGAGCACTTCTACCTTGCTCCATCTCATCAGGGCCGAGGGCTCGGATCCGCTGTTCTGCGCACGGTGCTGGAGAGGACCGACGCGCAGGGCATGACCGTGGGACTGAACGTCCTGCAGGGCAGTGCTGCCCGCCGACTCTACGAGCGCCACGGGTTCGTCGTGGAAGCCCAGGACCCGATCGATGTCTTCATGGTGCGACCGCCGGGGGCGACGGCGAGCACCGCTGCGAAAGCCTGACCCGTGGCGGCCTCGGCACCGTCCTGCGAGGCACCGTCCCGCGAGGCTGTGTCTCTCGTGCGCAACTCGGCGATGTGATCGAGGAGTCGGCGGAGCCGGGCCGGCTCGGTGCGAATCGGAGGACAGCCCCGCGCCGTGCGTGTCGGGGACACCTCGGGGTGTGAACCGGGGTGATTCCCGATACCCGGCCGGATCACCGGCCGAAAGAGTTCTCCCATGACCAACTCACAGCGCCTCAAGCGTAATTGGACCGCACTCGTGGCGGCGGGCGCGGCGCTCGTCGCCCTCACCGCGGGGACCGTGCCGGCCGTCGCGGACACAGGGGGGCGGCCTGCGTCGTCGGCCTTACCGGCTCTGGACCGCGAGGCGTTGCGGCAGTCGATAGCCGGGCTGCCCGACGACACCATGTCGGGTGCGCTGCTACGTGTCACCGGCCGGGACGGTCGCTGGACCGGCATCTCCGGGGTGTCCGTGCCCAGTGCCGACGCGCACTTCAGGATCGGCAGCATCACCAAGCTCTTCACGGCAGCGGTCACCCTCCAGCTCGTCGGCGAGGGCCGTGTGCGGCTGGACGGCACCGTTTCCGAGCTGGCGCCCGGGCTGCTTCCGGACGGCTATGAGGGGATCACCGTAGGACAGTTCCTCAGCCACACGAGCGGGCTGCAGAAGCCCACCTGTTTCCGTCCCGGCACGCCGGCCGAGGTGATCGCCTCGTCACTGTCCTGCGGTACACCGACCACTCCCGGCGCCACCTACCGGTACAACGGCATCAACTACTTCGTCATCGGAAGGCTCATCGAGAGGATCACCGGTCGGACCTACGCCGAGGAGGTTCGTGATCGCATCGTCCGGCCGCTCGGCCTGCGGCACACCTATGTCCCCGACGCGGACGACTGGTCGATCCCGGCGCCCCACACCCGAGGCCTGACAGCGGTGCCGGGGTCGTCCGAACTGAAGGACGTCAGCTGCGCCGACCCCTATGCCTGGGCCGAGGGCGGCATGATCTCCAATGCGCCGGAGCTGTCCCGTTTCCTGACCGCGCTGCTGGGCGGCCGGTTGCTGCGGCACGAGCAGCAGGAGCTGCTGTTCACGATTCCGGAGGGCGTGCCCGGGGCGGTTTACAGCTACGGCGGTGTCATGCGGAGCGAGCTGCCTAACGGCGTGGTGGTCTGGGGCAAGAGCGGCGCCTACCCGGGATACGCGAGTGGCGCTTTCGCAATGCGGGACCTGAGGCGCGTGCTGGTGTACTCGACCAACCCGACGGGCCGTGACGTGGCGAAGGAGACCGAGCGGGTGATGCGGATCGCCGGGGCGGTGTTCGCCACGCGCCCGTCTGCGCCCTGACTCGCCGTCGCTGATGTACCTCGGTGACCCACCATGCCGGTCGACGTCGGAGGCCGCGAGCGAACGGAGGCGGTGTCCCGGTCGCTGTGCGAGCGCGCCGGGTTCTCCGTGGCAGGCGTGACGTGGTTGCCCGCGCCGGCCGCGATCGCGGTGATCGAGACGGTCCACGCCCGGTCCTCGGGCCAGGCGGCCCGCGCCTGATCCTCGGGCCCTGAAGTCGGTGTCGTGATGTCGGGCGCTGATCCCGTTGCCCGCCGCCGAGAGCCTTCGCGGCGCTGATTCACGACGTGAACCGGGTTCACGGCACGAGGAGTTCTCATGACCGGTCGGCAGGGCTCCTGCGGTTGCCCGCCGGGCTGTCGTCCAGGTCGAGGACCCAGTTCTGGCCGACGAGATCGTGACCGAAGCTGTGATGCGGCTCCTCGTCGGCCAGGGCGAAGCCGAAGCTCTGGTAGATCCTGCGCGCAGACACCAGCACGTTGTTGGTCCACAACGTCACCCTCCGGTAGCCGGCCTCGCGAGCGAAGGTCAGGCACTCCTCGACGAGACGGGTGCCGACGCCCAAGCCCCTGCCGGCCGGGGTGACGAGTAGGATCCGCAGCTTGGCCACCCCCGATTCGTCGCCGGACACCAGGAAGATGCAGCCCACGCGCACGCCGTCGACCTCGGCGATCCAGGCCGCTTCCTCGGCCGGGTCGTGCTCCGCTGCGTAGTCGGCGACGATCTTCGCCACCAGCGCCTCGAATTCGGCGTTCCAGCCGAACTGCCGGTCGTAGACCTCGCCGTGGGCCATCACCACCCAGCCCAGGTCGCCGGGGCGGTCGGCCCGGCGCACGGTGACGTGCGGCTGGTGGTCCTGTTGCGACATGAGCTGCTCCCAGGCCCCTGGGCCACGAATCCGATCTCCACTGACACGACTGTTTCAGTGATATTGGGCTAGCTCCATGTCCCAGGAAGCGACAACCCCGTCCGCCCGGCAGGTCGAGCTGCTGGAGGCCGCCTACCGGTACGCGCTCGCACACGGCCTGACCGACCTGTCACTGCGCCCGCTGGCTTCGGCCATCGGCTCCAGCCCCCGGGTCCTGATGTTCCTGTTCGGCAACAAGGACGGTCTGGTCAGGGCACTGCTGGCGCGTGCCCGCACCGACGAGCTGGCGATCCTGGACCACCTCAGGCAGGCCGACCGGCCCGTCGGCCTGGCACTGGCGGTCGAGCAGGTCTGGGCGTGGCTGGCTTCCGGCGAGCATCGCCCGCTGCTTCGGCTGTGGGCCGAGGCCTACGCCCGCTCCCTCGTCGAGCCCGACGGCGCCTGGTCCGGCTTCGCCCGCGCGACAGTGAACGACTGGCTCGACGTCCTGGCCACCTGTCAACCACGGTCGGAGAGAGAAGGCGAGAACGGTGCCACCCGGCGCACGCTGGCCCTGGCGGTGCTCCGAGGTGCTCTGCTGGACCTGCTTGCCACCGACGACGAGCGCCGGGTCACCGCCGCCGTCCATCTCCAGCTCGCCGTGCTGCGTGGCTGAGGAAACACGTGACCGGCGCTCCTTCGCCCGGGCAGGCCTCGGCGCAGGTCACCACGGCCGTCGCACTCAGAAGGAGGGAAACCGGGGCGGTGTGCCGAGAGTCGGCGCGATGGCCTGCCAGATCGCTGCCTGTGCGGTGTCGAGCGTGACCCGGGGATCGCCCAGCATCAGGCGGATGCCGAAGCCGTCGCACAGCGCGAGGATCAGCGTGCTCGTCGCGGTGACGTCGCAGGCGGCGAACTCCCCGGAGTCGATGCCCTGCTCCAGCGCCCCGCCGACCCAGGTGTGGAGCTGGCCGTACAGGTCGACGGCGAGGCTCTGGGCCGTCTCATCACGCAGTGAGCGCACCCAGAGCTCCTGCCAGAGCTTCCAGTCCTGCCGGAGTTCCGGGTCCGTCGGCAGCAGGCTCCGTACGATGCGCGCCAGGGTAAGGGAGGCCGGGACGGAGTCGGCGTCGCCGCCTTCGAGATCGGTGCCGGTCTGTTCGAAGGAATGCGTCATCGCCTCGGCGAACAGCTTCTCGCGGGTCTCGAAGTGGTAGTGCAGCAGCGCCGTCGACACGCCTGCGTGTTCGGCGACCATGCGCATACGGATCTTCTCGAAGCCGACCTCGGCGATCACTTCGCAGGCGGATTTGAGGATCCGCTCACGCGTTTCGATCGTGCGTTCGGCCTTGGTCACGTTGATGCTCCCCGTCCCGGATCGTGCCCTGGTGGTCGGCCCGGCGGCCGCCCAGCTGCACTCCATCTTTGCGTATCGTGGCGCCGGGGCCGGGGGCCCCGGCCCCGGTGGTCATCGGTAGGTGTGGAAACCCCTGCCCGACTTGCGTCCGAGCAGGCCGGCGTCGACCATCCGCGCGAGCAGCGGCGGCGGTGCGTACAGCGGTTCCCGGTACTCCTCGTACATCGACTCCGCTATGGCCTGCGTGGTGTCCAGGCCGATCAGGTCGGCCAGCGCGAGCGGCCCGAGCGGATGGGCGCAGCCCAGGGTCATCCCCTGGTCGATGTCCTCGACGGATGCGGTGCCGGTCTCGGCCATCCGCACGGCGGCCAGCAGGTAGGGGACGAGCAGCGCGTTCACGATGAAGCCCGCGCGGTCCTGGGCGCGGATGACCTGCTTGCCCAGCACGCGGGAGGCGAACGTCTCCGCCCTCCGTGCGGTCTCCTCACCGGTGAGCAGGGATGGCACCAGCTCGACCAACGGGAGCACCGGCACGGGGTTGAAGAAATGCAGGCCGACGACCTGTCCCGGGCGCGAGGTGGCCGCCGCGAGCCGGATGACCGGGATCGAGGAGGTGTTGGTCGCCAGAATCGCGTCCGTGCGTTCCACGGCCGCGTCGAGCCGGGCGAACACGTCCAGTTTCGCCGACTCGTCCTCGGCCACCGCCTCGACGACGAGATCGCGGTCTGCCATCCCGGCCATGTCCGTGGTCATCGCGATCCGGCCGAGCGCCGCGTCGCGTTCGGCGGCGGACAGCTTCCCGGCGGTGGCGGCGCGCTCCAGGGAGCCGGCGATCCTCCTCAGGCCGGCGTCCGCGGCCGCCCGGCTCGTCTCCACAACGACGACGTCCTGTCCGGCACGTGCGCAGATTTCGGCGATACCGGATCCCATCAGGCCGCAGCCCACGATCCCCATGCGTTCCACGTCGGCCATCGGTTCTCCATCCACTGGGTACTGGCGGGCAGCGGTTGCGGGTTCTGTTCGTGCGGGTGTTGCGGCGGTCCCGGCCGTGGCAGACGGCCGGGACCGCCGCGTTGCGGTCAGCCGGCGAAGGGCATCTGCAGAACGCCCGTGCCCCGCTTGACGAGTTCGCCCGCGATGATGAGGCGCTGGATCTCGGAGGTGCCTTCCCAGATGCGGTCGACGCGCAGTTCGCGGTAGAGCCGCTCGACGGGGTAGGAGCGGTCGTAGCCGCGGCCGCCGAAGATCTGCAGGCACCGATCGATGACGCGGCCGGACGCCTCGCTCGCCGACAGCTTGGCGATGGCCGCCTTGGCGTGCAGGGTCTTGCGGTCGGTGTGCGGCTGGTCGGCTTCCCAGGCGACCTGGTGGGTGTAGGCGCGGTTCACGGCGATGTCGACGGCGCAGTCGGCGAGCATGCCCTGGATGAGCTGGAAGTCAGCGATGGGGGAGCCGAACTGGCGGCGTTCGACGGCCCAGTCGCGCGCGAGTTCCAGGGCGCGTTCGGCGGCGCCGATGGTCCGGGCGGCGATCATCAGCCGCTCCTCGGTGAACCAGGAGCGAGTGATGTCGTAGCCGTTGCCCACCTCGCCGAGTACGGCGTCCGCCGGAACGTGGACATCGGTGAAGGTGAACTCGGGGTGCTCGTAGACGAAGGTGTGCATCCAGCGCGGCACCCGGGTCATGTCGATGCCCGGAGTGTCCTTGTCGACGAGGAACAGTGTGGGTGCCCGCTCCGCCCCGGCCGCCGCGAGCACGATCATGAAGTCGGCGTGGTCGCCGACGGTGACGAACCACTTCTCGCCGTTCAGCACCCAGCCACCGTCGGTCCGCGTCGCCGTGGTCCTGAGGTTCTGCGGGTCGGATCCGGCCTCGGGCTCGGTCACCGCGTAGCAGTCCCGGCGCGCGCCCCGGATGACGGGGACGAGGTACCGCTCGCGCTGCTCGGGGGTGCAGAAGCGCAACGCGTTCGCCGGACGCCACACCATGTCCCACAGCGCGCCCGTGAGCCGCCCGAGCTCCTCCTGGACGGTTGCCTGCTCCAGGACGGTGAGGCCGGCGCCGCCCCACTCCGTCGGCATGTTGACAGCCTGCAGGCCGCTGTCGAGCACGGCGTCACGGATCTCGGCGTGGGCCTGCGGGGGCAGGCCGTTGTTCTCCTCGCAGCCGAGCTCGTACTTCATGATGAACTCGGTGAGCCCGCGCGCGGAGCTCTTGAGCTCTTCCTGACGGGCGGTGAGACGGAAGTCCATGTCATTCCTCGGGGGTTGTGGTCACGGGGTGGCAGGGCGTCAGGAGACGGGCAGCGAGAGTGCCCGGGTGCCGCGCTTGATGAGTTCGTTGGCGATGATGAGGCGCTGGATCTCGGAGGTGCCTTCCCAGATGCGGTCGACGCGCAGTTCGCGGTACATGCGCTCGACGGGGTAGGAGCGGTCGTAGCCGCGGCCGCCGAAGATCTGCACACACCGGTCGATGACCCGGCCGGCGGCCTCGCTCGCCGCGAGTTTCGCCGTCGACGCCTTGGCGTGCAGGGTCTTGCGGTCGGTGTGCGGCTGGTCGGCTTCCCAGGCGACCTGGTGGCTGTAGGCACGGTTCACGGCGATGTCGACGGCGCAGTCGGCGAGCATGCCCTGGATCAGCTGGAAGTCGGCGATGCGGGAGCCGAACTGGCGGCGTTCGACGGCCCAGTCGCGGGCGAGTTCCAGGGCGCGTTCGGCAGCGCCGATGGTCCGCGCGGCGATCATCAGCCGCTCGTCGGTGAACCACTCCTTCGTCAGCTCGTAGCCGTTGCCGACGCCGCCGAGCACGTCCTCGTCGGGGACGAAGACGTCGGTGAAGGTGAACTCGGGGTGCCCGTTCACCGCGGAGTGCATGAACCGGGGGACGCGCGTCATCGCGACACCCGGCGCCTGCTTGTCCACGAAGAACAGGGTCGGCGCCCGCTCCGGTCCCGCGTCGGCCTGCACCAGCAGGAAGTCGGCGATGTCACCGCAGGTCACGAACCACTTCTCGCCGTTGATCAGCCAGCCGCCGTCGGTGCGGACAGCGGTACTGGTGCCCGAGCCGGGGTCGGAGCCCGCACCCGGTTCGGTCACCGCGAACGCGTCGAACCGCTCGCCCCGGATGACCGGCAGCAGATACTTCTCCCGCTGCTCCTCGGTGCCGTACGCCAGGACGTTGGCGGGCCGCCAGGGGATGTCCCAGAGGCAGTTCGTGACCTTGCCGAACTCCTCCTCGACGATGACCTGGTCCAGCAGGGAGAGGCCGGGACCGCCCCACTCCGCCGGCATGTTGATCGCGTAGACGCCGGCGTCGATGGCGGCACGGGTCAGTTCCCGGACCGTCTCGGCGGGCAGCGGCCCGCCGGCCTCCTCGGACTGGTCCTCGTACTGCATCAGGAGCTGTGTGTAGGCGGCGGCCCGCGTCTTGAGGTCGGTCTGTTCGGGGGTGTAGCGGAAGTCCATGGTGTCCTCCGGGACTCGAGGGGTTGGGACAGCAGGGGGTCAGCCCAGGACGGCACGGGCATCGAGGGCCAGGGCACCGTCCGGACGCACCAGCAGTGGATTGACCTCGAGTTCGGCGATCTCCGGGTGCGCGGCGGCGACGGTAGTGATGCGCTCGATGACGGCTGCCGCGGCGCCCACGTCGACGGCCGGCTGGCCCCGCACGCCCGACAGCAGCGCAGCGGTCCGCAGGCCTCGCAGCAGGGTTTCGGCACGCCGGGCCGGGACGGGGGCGAGCGAGAAGGCGACGTCGTGCAGGGTCTCGGTGAGGACTCCGCCGAGGCCGACCATGGCGACCGGTCCGAACCGTGGGTCGCGGTTCACGCCCACGATCAGCTCGATGCCGTCCGTGAGGTCGGCCATCGCCTCGACGGAATAGGAGGGCGCGCCGAGCCGGGCGTGCATGTCCCGGTACGCGGCGAGGAGTGCAGCCCGGTCGGCCAGCCGCAGGGCCACGCCGCCCGCGTCGGACTTGTGCAGGAGGTGCAGGGCCTTCAGCACGTACGGACCGTCGAACTCCTCGGCCGCGGCCAGCAGTCCGGCCTCGTCGGTGACCTCGTGTGCCGGCGGGAACGGCACACCGGAGGCGTCGAGCAGCGCCCGGATTCCGTGGTACCCGGTGTCCCGCAGCGGCGCCGCTGCGGGCGGAAGCGGGGTGACCCCTGTCGCGGCGCCCGCCGCCGGACCCGTCATCGCCGCCAGTGCGCGGACGGCGTCCTCGGTGGCGGCGAACACCGGTATCCCCGCGTCGGCCAGCAACCGGCAGCTCGGTGACTGCGGATACATCGACTGCACGACCAGGGGCTTCGGTGTTCTCCTCAGGTGCGCGACGATCTCCCGAGCGGCATCCGACTCGCCCTCGGCGAGCGCGGCACCGCCGGCCGGGCCGCCGCCGAGACCGCCCTCGGAGGCCGCGTAGCCACCGAAGTAGCCCGTCATCAGGACGGTGTCGATCTCGTCGGTGGCGAGCAGCCCTGCGACCGTGTCGGCGTACGAGAGGGGGTTCTGCTCACCCATCCCGGCCAGGTCGACCGGGTTGCCGACCGACGACTGCTCCCACAGCACGCTCCTCAGTCGCTCCTGCGCGGGCGCGCCGAGTTCCGGCACGTCCAGCCCGGCGTCCTCGGCGGCGTCGGCGGCGATGGCGCCGTGGCCGCCGCCGTCCGTGAAGACCGCTGTCCGCCTTCCGCTCGCTCGCTGCCCGGCGTTCAGGGCAGCCAGCACGATGGTCATGTCCCGTGGTGTGGGGACGAGTTCCACCCCGGCGTCGCGGCAGGCGGCGGCCACCACGTCCGCCGAGGTCGTGAGGGCTCCGGTGTGCGACTGGGCACTGCGGGCCGACGCGCTGCCGCGGCCGGCGGTCAGCAGCACGACCGGCTTGCCCGCCGCCGCGGCGGCGGCGGCGAAGGCGCGGCCGTCGCCGAAGTCCTCGGCATACACGGCGATGGCACGCGTGGCCTCGTGCCGCGCGCAGTCCTCGACGAGGTCGACGAGGGTGACGTCGGCCTGGTTTCCGAGGGAGACGAAGCGGGAGAAGCCCATCCGGTGCGGCGCGAAGCGGAGCTGGAGTTCGAGGGCGAGGTTGCCGCTCTGGCTCAGCAGGGCGACACCGCCGGGCGTGAAGGTGTCGGAGGCCAGGTAGAGCTCGGTGGTGTTGTCCGCGATCCCCAGGCAGTTGGGGCCGACCAGGACGGCGCCGGCGGCGCGCACGCGCTCCGTGATCGCACGCTGTCGGGCCAGCCCGGCGGGGCCCGCCTCGGCGAAGCCGGCGGTGATGCCGACGATCGCCCGCGCGCCGCACGCCAGTGCGTCGTCGACGGCGGCCTCGAAGCCGGCGCCGGGTACGGAAACGACCACCAGGTCGACAGGCTCGCCCACGTCGGCGAGGCTCGTGGCGGCGGTGCGGCCGAGGACCGTACCGCCGCGGCGGTTCACCAGGTGCACGGGGCGCCGGCCGGGGGCGCGCAGGGCCTGGGAGGCCACTGCGTGACCGTATTTCGCCGGGTCGTCGCTGGCGCCGACGACGGCGACCGACTTGGGATCGAAGAGAGCGCTCAGGTCACGGCCCATGTCACTTCTCCAGCCTGAGCGCGGAGTTGGGGCAGGCCTCGGCGCATGCGCGGGCCGCTTCCTCGCCGCCGGACGGCACCGAGGCGGCGACGACGGTTGCGTAGCCCCATTCGTCGAGTTCGACGAGGTCGGGAGCGGGTTCCTGGCAGAGGCCGTAGCCCTGGCAGCGAGTGGAGTCCAGCAGGAGTTTCA
This sequence comes from Streptomyces sp. NPDC043812, assembly GCF_056436245.1. Classification (NCBI taxonomy): domain Bacteria; kingdom Bacillati; phylum Actinomycetota; class Actinomycetes; order Kitasatosporales; family Streptomycetaceae; genus Streptomyces; species Streptomyces sp. NPDC043812. The sequence continues at coordinate 111,433 of NZ_JBWKCY010000024.1, read as the reverse complement.
CGGCGTTCCTTTCAGCGAGGGCACCGGGGAGGGGCCGGGCAGCGTGGCGGCGGGCGGGTACGCGACCGTCGGTACGGGCACCGCGAGGCGGGGTCCTCCGTCCTGAGGACGGGAGGCGCACTCGGCGCACGGAGCGCCGATGTGGGACCGGACGAGTTCGGGGAAGGCGCGGATCAGGCTTCCTGCCGTGCCTGCTGCGGCGTCGAGCAGGCCACAGGCGCCCCGCCCGGGCAGGGTGGAGGACCATCGGAGGAGCTTGGGGAGTGCATCGGGTCCGGCTGTTCCTGTGGTCAGGCCGTGCAGGGCCTCGCGGATCGCGGCGGTGCCGGACACGCAGATGCCGCACTGCCGCGCGCTCTCGGCCGCGAGGTGGCCGACGGCGTCGGCGGCGGTCGTCACCGGGCACTCGCCGGGGGTGAGGAAGCGGATCGCTCCGCAGCCCAGGGCGGTCTCCGCGTGGGCCAGTGTGTCGGGGTCGAGCCCGAGGCCGAGGGAGTCGGGCCCGATCAGTCCGCCGAACAGTCCGCCCATGAGGGCACCGGTCGCATCGGGGGTGCCCTGGGCCTCGGCGAGCGCCCGCACAGTGGTGCCGTACGGAACCTCGGTGAGCAGCGGCGCACCGCGCCCGTCGGACAGCGTCACCAGGGTGGTGCGGGCGATCTGCCGACGCAGGTCCGGCCATGCGGCGATCAGGGCGATACGTGCGAGGGTCTCGACGTTGGCGACGAGGGTCGGCTCGTCGCCGACGCCCTGCTCGTATGGACGGGGCGGCTTGGCGGTCGGCAGGGCCGGCCCGCCGTTGATCCTGCGGACCACCGCCGTCTCCTCGCCGGCGACATAGGTGTGCACGGTCTCGATCACCTCGACAGGGATCGGGGGACTCCACTCGTCGAGGGCTCGGCGGACGCTGTCGCCCGCCGCCGGATCGGAGAGGTACACATATCCCCGTGCGGCGCCGGTGATGGCCGCGGCGCGGGCGAGGCCGTCCAGGACGAGGTGCGGCCTGGCCCGCAGCAGCCAGCGGTCCTTGGCCGATCCGGGTTCGCCCTCCTCGCCGTTGGCCACGACGACCGGCCTTCCTCCGGCGTCGCGGACGGCCCGCAGTTTCACCGCGGCGGGGAAACCGGCGCCGCCGCGGCCGCGGAGACCGGCCGCAGCTATGTGGTCGAGCAGCATGTCCGTGCCGGTCGTCTCCCGGTAGCCGCCGGCGGCGAGGTAGGCATCGGCCGTCTCGGTCACGTCCGGCTCCGGGCCGAGTACGGAGCCCGGCAGTTTTGGCACCAGGGATCGGATCCCAGTCATCCTCGGCCTCCATCGGGTGCGTCCGGTGAGGCGGTGCGCAGGGTGCGTACCGCCCTTTCGAGGGCCCTGCGGTCCGCCGCGGTCCGGTCGTATCCGGGTCCGGGCAGGCCGATGAGCATGCGGTGGTGGTCGAGCACCACTTCTCCTGCGAGCAGTGCGGCCCGCCGGTCGCCCGGCCGGGAGCCGTCGGCCACATCGGTCACCAGGGCGGTGACCTCCGCGAGATAGCGGAGCCAGCTGCGTCGGCTGCCGCGCAGGATCAAGGTCTCCACCCGCCGCCGCTCGGCGGCCGCCAGTTTTGGTGGCGCCGTGGCCGTATTGAGCGCACCGGTGCGCAGTGCGGCGATGGCGGGGGGCAGTTCCCGCTCCGGTTCGGGAGTGAGCCCGAGCCAGACCAGACTCCGACGACCGCTCATGCGTGCCTCCGGGGGAGGGGAAGGGGATGCCGTGGCGCGGCCGGACCGTGGCCGGCAGTGGGGCAAGGGGCGACGTGCGATGCCCTTGGCACACCGCCGGGGTGGCGATGCCGTGCGACGGGGGCCTTGCAGTACGGGCCCGGACGTGGGGCGTCCGGGCGGCTGCGGCGTTCGGTCCGACGAGGACGACGTGAACGACGTGAACGACGACTACGACGAGAACGACGCATCGCGGCGATCTGCGATGGCGACTACGCTAACTAATCAATTAGTCAGTCCACAAGTCTTGACACTGCGGAAACCCCCCAGCAATCTGACTGACCAATTAGTCAAGGCGGGTTCAGTTCCCTTCGACACAGCCCGCCGACCGCCCCAGGGCCGCCTCAACACCGATCGCCCCGTGCGGCATGGAGGAGTCAGCCGATGCAGCCCCAAGCCCCCGAAGCACCGCTGAATCAGCTCAGCCAAGGCAGTCCCGGGCAGGCTCTGCCCGCCCGCTACTACACCGACCCCGACACGGCCGCCGCCGAGACCCGCCACATCTTCGCCAAGTCCTGGCAGCTCGTGTGCCACGAGTCCGACCTGCCCGGACCGGGAGCCCGGCTCGCCGCCACCGTCGCCGACCGCGAGGTACTGGTGGTGCGGACCGAGGACGGTGACCTAGCCGCGCACCTCAACGTGTGCCGGCACCGCGGAACTCGGCTGGTCACCGTCCCGGAACCGTCGGGCAAGGCGATTCGCTGCCCGTACCACGGCTGGACGTACAAACTCGACGGCCGTCTGGTCGGCGCCCCCGAGGCCCGACAGATCCCGTGCCTGGACAAGCCCAGGCTCGGCCTGTTCCCGGCCCGGGTCGAATCGTTCCTCGGCTTCGTCTTCGCCAATCTCGACCCTGACGCGCAGCCGCTCGCCGAGCAGTGCGCCGGCCTCGCCGAAGCGGTCGGCCACTACGCCGGAACCGATCTCGTGCCGGTCGGCCGCAGCCGGATCCACGACCTGGCCGGCGCCGAGGTCCAGCACGCCAACTGGAAGGTCGCCGTCGACAACTATCTGGAGGGCTACCACGTTCCGGTCGCCCACCCGGGGCTCATGCGGCTGCTGGACTACCAGAGCTACACGTGCGAGATCGAGAAGTCGTACGCGCTGTTCGCCTCGCCGCTCAGGGACAAGCCGTCCTCGAACTGGGCCGAACGTCTCTACCAGCGCATTGCCGCCCCCATGCCCGGCCTCACCGAAGCCGACCGCAGGGTCTGGCGGTACGCGGTGATCTACCCCAACACTCTCCTCGACTTCTACCCCGACCATGTGCTTGCCTGGACTGCCATCCCGACGGCGGTGGACCGCGTGGCCGTACCCGGCGCGTTCTACACCCGCCGAGGGACCAGCCTGCGCACCCGCCTCGCCCGCCGGCTCAACATCCACATCGGCTGGATCACCAACGACGAGGACGCCGAACTGGTGGCCCGGGTGCAGCACGGACTGACCACGCCGGGCTTCGAACCGGGTCCGCTGTCGCGTCGCGAGTCGGCGGTCGGCTGGTTCGCCGGGCGTGTACGGGCCGAACTCGACGGATCGGAGCAGTGAGCCGCTCCCGGTGAGCGAGCCGTCCCAGCCGTCCGGGCGGTTCCGTCCCCCACCGTCCCGCGGCTCCCTGGTCGAGCACGGAGTCAGGGCTCCGTGCACCGTTTGACCGCGCCCTGAAACAGCTCGTCCTTCGCCGTCCCCCTGCGGCCCCTACGGAGAGGACCACCGATGTCCCCCGAGGCACCCCTGCTGTCCCGACGCTCGCTCCTGCGCGGGGGCACCGCCGCCGCCCTGGGCCTCACGGTCGCCGGCTGCGGATTCGCGCCCGACCCGGCCGACAAGGCGGCCGCGGAAGCGCCGATCGAGGTCAAGCCCGACGGCGACCTCGTCTATTTCAACTGGGCCGACTTCGTCGACCCGGCCGTCTTCGAAGGCTTCGCGAACGAGTACGGCGTCAAGGTCATCCAGTCGAACTTCGACTCCATGGAAGGCATGGCCGCCAAGCTCAACGCCGGAAACCGCTACGACATCATCTTTCCCACGGCGAAATGGGCGGAGCGACTGGCCTCTGCGGGCACGCTGCGCAGGATCGACCACACCCGGCTGAAGCACGCCGACGCGGTGTTCGGCAACTACGACTACTTCGCCGACCCCTGGTACGACCCCGGCTCCGCGCACACCGTTCCGTTCACCATGTACAAGACCGGCATCGGCTGGCGGAGGGACCGACTCGGCGAGCTGACCGGCTCCTGGGGCGACCTGTGGAACGCCCGGGCCGCGGGCAAGGTCTTCGTGCTCGACGACCGCGACGAGGTGCTCGGCATGGGCGCCCTCAAGCTCGGCCTCGGCCTCACCACCTCCGACGAGGACGACCTCGACCGCATCACCGAAACCCTGACGTCGCTCCGGCCCCACCTGCGCGGATTCTCCAGCGACAGCTACAACAACCTCCTCAACGGCAACGCGGCCATGACCCAGGCCTGGAGCGGGGACATGGCCGCGATGCTCGGCCAGGCCAAGGACCCCTCCGTCTTCGGCTTCCAGGTCGCGCGCGAAGGTGCCCCGGTCAACTCCGACTGCTACGCCATCCCCGCCAACGCCCAGCACCCCGGCACGGCGATGCTCTTCATCGACTACATGCTCCGCCCGGAGAACGTGAAGAAGAACATCGAGTACATCGGCTATCCGATGCCGGTCGGCGGTACGGAGGACACGTACAGCGCGCTGGTGGAGCCGTTCCCCGAGTGCCTGGTCACCGCGGACGACCTCAAAAACGACCTCTTCTTCCGCAACGGCACCTCGCGGGGCGAAAAGGCCCGCGACACCGCCTGGACCCATGTGAAGGCCGGCTGACATGGCACCACGTACCCCTCCGAAGGGCCCGCGCCCCCGCAGCGGACCCTCCGCCTCCGGCACCCGGCTGTGGACCTGGCTGATGATCCCCGGCACCCTCTGGATGACCGGCTTCCTCATCTGCTCCCTCCTGCTGGTGGCCACACTCGCGTTCGGCACCACCGACGCGCTCGGCAACCCGCAGTTCGGGCTCAACTTCGACAACATCGCGGCGATGGCCGACCCCGCGTACCGCTCCGTGCTGCTGCGCTCACTCGGGTACGCACTGCTCACCTGCGTCATCTGTCTGGTCGTGGCCTACCCGGTCGCCTACGCCATCGCGCTGCGCGGCGGAAGGTTCAAGAACCTGCTGATCGCCGCGATCGTCGTCCCGTTCTTCGCGAACTACCTGGTGCGGATGTACGGCTGGTCGGTCGTGCTCTCCGACGACGGACCGCTGCTGAAAGCCCTGCGCGCGGTCGGAATCGCCGACGGCGGGACCAAGATCCTCCAGACCGGGGTGGGTGTCGTCGCCGGGCTCGTCTACGGCTTCATCGTGTTCATGATCATTCCGTTGTACGCGGCGCTGGAACGGATGGACGTCTCGCTGATCGAGGCGGGCCGCGACCTCTACGGCGGGCCGCTGCGGACGTTCCTCTTCGTCACCGTGCCCGCCACCCGTCAGGGGGCCGCGGCCGGCTGCGTCCTCGTCTTCCTGCCCGCCATGGGCGACTTCGTCAGCGCCCAGCTCATGGGAGGCCCCGACCAGATCATGATCGGAAACCTGATCCAGGACAAGTTCTTCCAAGGCCAGAACTGGCCGCTCGGCTCCGCCCTCACCATGCTGCTGATGGCGGTCCTGTTCCTCGGCATGCTCGGCTACCTGCGGCGTACCCGCAAGGACGAGGAGGTGGCGGCCCGATGACACTCCGCCCCGCCCTCCGGCCACCCCACCGCACGGCCAAGCGCACGAGCCTTCGCCCCACCGCCGAGTCGGACACCGGCCCTGCCCGCACTCCGGGGCGCCGTCGCCTCTTCCGGCCGGCCCGACGCGGAGCCGACAGCCGGCCCCGGTTCGCCATAGCCGTCACGGCCGCGTTCTTCGCACTCCTCTACCTCCCCATCGGCGTCGTCATCCTCTTCTCGTTCAACTCGCAGAAGTCCCTCACGGTGTTCCAGGACTTCAGCCTCCGCTGGTACGCGGCGTTCTTCCGCGACGACGTCCTGCTCGACTCGCTCGGAATGAGCCTGCGGGTGTCCCTGGTGGCCATGGTCGGCTCCCTGATCCTCGGGGTGGCCCTGGCCCTCGGCCTGGTCCGCTGCCGCAGCCGCCTGGGCTCCTTCGCCGGCCTGGTCATGCTCGTGCCGCTGATCACCCCGGAGATCGTCACCGGCGTCGCGGCGATGCTGCTCTTCAAGGGCATGGGGATCACCCTGTCCACCGGCACCGTGATGCTCGCGGAGATCACGTTCTCCATCTCCTACGTGACGGTCATCCTTCGCTCGCGGATCGCCGCACTCAACCCGGAGGTGGAGGAGGCCGCGATGGACCTCGGGGCCACTCGCTGGCAGGCACTGCGCCTGGTCACCCTGCCGGCCCTGCTCCCCAGCATCCTCGCCTCCGCGGTGCTGATCTTCGCCCTCGTCTTCGACGACTTCGTCCTCGCCTACTTCACCACCGGCGTCGACCCGCAGCCTCTGCCCGTACGCATCTACTCGGCGATCCGGTTCGGCGTCCAGCCCACCATCAACGCCGTCGGCACCCTCATGCTCGCCGGATCCATCTGCCTCATCGCCCTGGCGCTCTTCATCCCGCGTCTGTTCGGCCGCCGCGGCGGCCTCGACCTGCTCTCCGGGAAGTGACACCCATGCACCCGACCCCCGCCGTCCGGCTCGACCACGTCAGCAAGCAGTACGGGGACTCCTACGCCGTCCACGACATCTCCATGGACATCGCACAGGGCGAGTTCTTCTCCCTCCTCGGCCCCTCCGGCTGCGGCAAGACCACCACGTTGCGCATGATCGGCGGCTTCGCCGACCCGACCGAAGGCTGCGTCCTGCTCGACGGCGAGGACGTCACCGCCCTTCCGCCGAACAAGCGCAACGTCAACACCGTCTTCCAGAGCTACGCCCTGTTCGACCATCTCTCGCTGGCGGACAACGTGGCCTTCGGCCTCAAGCGCAAGGGTGTCGCCCGGCCCGAGATCCGCGAACGCGTCGCCACCATGCTGGACCTCGTACAGCTCGGCGGCCTGGCCGACCGCAAGCCCCCCACGCTCTCCGGTGGTCAGCGCCAGCGCGTCGCCCTGGCGCGAGCCCTGGTCAACCGCCCCCAGGTCCTGCTGCTCGACGAGCCGCTGGCCGCTCTCGATCTCAAACTCCGGCGCCGGATGCAGGTCGAACTCAAGCAGATCCAGCGCGAGGTCGGCATCACCTTCGTCTTCGTCACCCACGACCAGGACGAGGCGCTGACCATGTCGGACCGCGTGGCGGTGATGAACGAGGGCCGCGTCGAGCAGTGCGGAACCCCGGAGGACGTCTACGAACGGCCGGCCAGCAGCTTCGTGGCCTCGTTCATGGGCACCTCCAACCTCGTCCCCGGCACCTACCGCTCCGGCGAGGTCGTCATCGACCAGGGCCCCGCGCTGCCCGTCGGCCCCCGGCCCGATGTCACCGACGGCAGCAGGGTCAGCCTCTCGATCCGACCCGAGAAGATCTGGCTCTCCGACTTCCAGGCGGGCATGGCCAAGGTGCCGGGAGTCGTCCGGGAGACCGTCTACTCGGGCCCGACCACCACCTACCTCATCGAACTCGCCGCCGGCGTCACCGTGTCCGTGCTGGAGCAGAACACCGACCGCTCCCGTATGGAGGACCGCTGGAGCGGCGGAGAGAGCGTCGAGATCGGCTGGAAGCCGGAACACTGCCAGGTCCTCGGCTGACCGCCGGCCGCTCCCGATGTTCTCCCCAGATCGAAGGAACACCCCATGACTCACGATGTCATCGTGCTCGGCGCCGGCCTCGCCGGTCTCGCCGCCGCACGTGACCTGGCCGCAGGCGGGGCCGACGTCGTCGTCCTCGAGGCCCGCGACCGGGTCGGCGGGCGCGTGGAACAGACCGAACTCCCCGACGGCCGGCTCGTCCAGCTCGGCGGCGAGGTGGTGGGCCGGGCGCACACCGCCTACCTGGCGCTCGCCGCGGAACTCGGACTCACTCCGATCCCCAGCTACGTTGCCGAGCCCGGGGCCATCGTCCGCGCCACCGCGGAAGGCATCTCCGCCGGGGACCCGCCGCACTGGTTCGGTCCCGGCGACGACACCAGCCACCAGAAGGTCACCGCCGCCTTCACCGCCCTCGCCCGGACCGTCGACCCGGACGACCCGTGGTCCCACCCCGACGCCGCGGCCCTCGACCGGCTCTCCGTCGGCGACTGGCTCCGCTCCCAGGGGGCGACACCGGCCGTCGTACGCCTCTGGGAGATCGGCCAACTTGCGCTGGCGAGCGGCTCGTACGAACGGACCTCCCTGCTCTCCGCACTGCGCAAGAACGCCGCCGTCCCCGGCGGTGAGCAGTCCGACCACTACGACTACGACGACTGGGAGGGGCTGAGGATTGCCGAGGGATCGGCCACCGTGGCGCTGCGCATGGCAGCCGGGCTCGGTGACCGCATACGGCTCGGGGCGCCCGCCCGGACGATCGACGTACGGCCGGGCGGCTGCACGGTAGGCCTCGCGGGAGGGGAAACCCTCTCCGCCGGCGCCGTTGTCAGTGCCCTGCCCGTCGGCCCGCTCCGCTCGGTCACCGTCACCGGAGTCTCCGACGAGCGCCTCGCATCGCTGCACCGCCAACGCCAGGCGGTCGCTGCCAAGTTCGTCGCCGCGTACGACAAGCCGTTCTGGCGCAGCCGCGACCTCAACGGACTCTCCGAATGCGAAGGCGTGCTCGGCAGCACCTGGCCGCAGAACGAGGGGATCCTCTCCGCGCTCGTCCCGCCCGAGCGGTTCGGCGTGCTGCTCGGCATGCCTGCCCCGCTGCGTGAGGTCGAACTCCTCTCCGACATCGCGCGCCTGTACGGCGGGGACGCCCACCGGCCGCTCGCCACGTACGTGCGCATGTGGGGCACCGACCCGTGGACCCAGGGGTACGTCACCCAGTGGACCCCCGGCGACGTGATGGCCGTCGGCCCCCTGCACGGAACCCACGAACCGCCCTTCTACGTCTGCGGATCCGACCAGTGGGTTGCCGGCTACATGGAGGGCGCCGTGCGGACCGGACGGGCCGCGGCCAGGGAGGCGCTGCGCCGTGGCTGAGACTCCTTCGGATCGGACGGTGCTCAATCACATCGGGGGAGCGGACCTTCCCGCAGCCTCCGGCGAAGTGATGGAGCTGACCGACCCCGCCACCGGCCTGGTGCACGGCAACGCGCCGCGCTCCGGCCGGGCCGACACGGACGCGGCCGTCGAAGCGGCGGCAGCGGCGTTCGAGGGCTGGTCCACGACCACCCCGGCCGAACGGCAGCGGGCCCTGCTGCGCATCGCGGACGAGATCGAAGCGCACGCCGACGAGTTCGTGGCAGCCGAGACAGGGGACACCGGCAAGCCCCCGGAGCTGTTCAGGACCGAGGAACTGCCCGCGATCACCGACGCGTTGCGCTACTTCGCAGGCGCCGCCCGGAACCTGCCGGGCGCCGCCGCGGCCGAGTACACCGAGGGACGCACCTCACTGCTGCGCCGCGAACCGGTCGGCGTCTGCGCCCAGATCACCCCTTGGAACTACCCGCTGATGATGGCGGCGTGGAAGATCGCCCCGGCGATCGCGGCCGGCAACACGACCGTACTCAAACCGGCCGACACGACGCCCTCGTCGTCCGCCCTGCTGGCCCGGCTCGCGGCCGAGCACCTGCCGCCGGGCGTGCTCAACGTGGTCTGCGGCGACCGCGACACCGGCCGGGCACTCACCGCCCACCGCGCCGTCAGGCTGATCGCCCTCACCGGCAGTGTCCGGGCGGGCCAGGAGATCGCCGCCGCTGCGGCTGCCGACCTCAAGCGGGTCCATCTGGAGCTCGGGGGCAACGCCCCGGTCATCGTCCACGACGACGTGGACATCGAGGCCACCGCCGAGGAACTCGCCGCCGTCGCGTACTACAACGCCGGCCAGGACTGCACGGCGCCCACCCGGTTCCTGGTCCACCACCGTGTTCACGACGCCTTTCTCACCGCGTTCGCCGCCTGCGCGGAGAAACTGCGTACCGCCGCGCCGGGGGAGGGGGACGCCGACTACGGCCCGCTCAACAACGCGACCCAGCTCGCCTCGGTGCAGGGCATGCTGAGCCGTCTGCCGCAGCACGCCGAGATCGTCACCGGCGGGGCGCGGCTCCGGCGTCCCGGCTTCTTCCACGAGGCCACCGTTGTCGCCGGTGTGCGTCAGGACGACGAGATCGTGCAGGAGGAGATCTTCGGTCCCGTCGTGACGGTGCAGCGGTTCACCGACGAGGCGGAGGCGCTGCGATGGGCCAACGACATCCGGTTCGGTCTGGCCGCCGGCGTGTGGACCACGGATCACGACCGCGCGATGCGGGCGACCCGGGCCCTGCACACCGGGATCGTGTGGGTGAACACGCACGGCACCACCGTGTCCGAGATGCCGCACGGCGGGGTCAAGCACTCCGGTTACGGCAGCGATCTCTCGCTGGCCGGCCTGCTGGACTACACGCAGGTCAAGCACGTGATGGTCTGACGACCGTGCGGGTGCCCCGGGATGCGGGAGCGTGGCGGCTTCCGCATCCCGGGGTGGTGAGATCGGTCATGACGCGGGGACCGCGGATCAGGGCAGCGCCAGGACATGGCCGGCACCGAACCCCGAGGATTCTCGGCACGCCCCGACTTGTCCGGCCGAAATCGGCAGCCGAGGCTGGTGTGATAGGGAACGGGTCACGCGATCGGGAGGACGGCATGGCGGCACCGGCGAAGCACGTCGTGGCGAAGTGGGAGAAGGTGCGGAGTTTTGCCTTGGGACTGCCGTCCGCGGGCGAGGATTTTCCCTGGGGCGAGACTGTGGTGAAGGTCAATAAGAAGATCTTCGTCTTTCTGGGAGTGACCGACGGCAGCTACCCCGTGGGTGTCGGCGTCAAGCTGAAGGACGAGGCCATGCATGCGCACGCTCTGTCCTGCCCGGGTGCCGAACCGTCCGGCTACGGACTGGGGAAGGCGGGCTGGGTACAGATCCCCCTTTCGCCGAAGGGCGCACCGTCGGCGGAGGTGCTGTGCGACTGGGTGGAGGAGAGTTATCGAGTCATCGCCACGAAGAAGCTGATCGCGGAGCTCGATGCCCGCTGATCGCGTCCGGCGCCGGGACCGGGACACGGCTCGGTGTTCGGCGGACCGCCACTGCTGAGGTCCGCCGGTCTGGGAGATCGTCGTGCGGCGGGAAGGCGCCCCGTCGGCCCGTCAGGGCAGGTACGGGGGCGCCTTCCGCGGCCGCGGGGAGCCGAGCGTCGCAGCGTCAGGGCCCGGCCCGCGCTGCTGCACCCGGAGTTCCCCCTTTGGGGCGCCTTGCGGCCGATGACCTGCGGAACGGCCTAAACGCCCGCGGTGTGCCGGAGGATCTCCTCGGCGAGCCGGTGGTCAAGTGCCGTGGGCAGTGTGTGGCCCATGCCGTCGACCATGACCAGACGGGCCGCGGGAATTGCTGCGGCGGTGGCCTCGGCGTGCGCAGGCGGGAACATCGGGTCCTCGGTGCCGTGCAGGACCAGTGTGGGTGCGGTGACGGACGCCAGGTCCTCGGTGCTGCGGTCCTCGCCGGCCGCTCCGGCGAACGTGTGGTTGAGCGCGGCCTGCAGATCGCGTGCCCGCTCGTACACCTGCTCCTCCATCGCGCGGTACTCGTCCTCGTCGAACGGCAGTGCCGGGCCGTGCAGTACGCGCCACAGTGGCAGCCTGGCGGCGAGGTATTCCTGCAGCGTCGCCTCCGGTTCGGGGAACGTGGAGACGAGCGCGGCCAGCAATTGGGGTGCGGGCGGCGGGAGTTCACCGGGGAGCGGAGGCTCGCCTGCGAGTGCGCGCCGGACCGTGACGGCCGTGTCCTTGCCCAGAGGCTGGGAGGAGAGGCTGGTCAGGGTCAGGACCCGGTGGGGGTGGGTGACGGCGAGCCGCTGGGCGATGATGCCGCCGAGGGACGCACCCACCAGGTGGGCAGCATCGACGCCGAACGCGTCCAGGACGCCGAGCGCGAGGGCGGCGGTCGCCCGCGTGCCGGCAGACCGAACTGCTCAGCGCAGTACGGCCGCCAGCAGGTCGGCGCCCAGCGCCGTCAGATCGGGCAGTTTGAGGGTGTGACGGACGTAGCGACCGTCCCGCCGGGCCGTGAGCAGGCCCGCACGGCGCAGGACGGCGAGGTGGCGGGAGACCTCCGGTCGTGAAAGTTCCCAGGCGTGGGCCAGCTCGCTGGTGGTGTGCGGGCCGCGGGCCAGGGTGCGCAGCAGCCGAAGCCGTACCGGATGTGCGAGTGCCTCCAGCCGCAGCGTGACCGTTTCCAGCGATACCGGCTCTGATGGACTCGGCTCGGCGACGGGGTACTGCACCACCGGCTGCCACCCGGGCGCGTGGACGGCCACCAGGTGCGGGCGGCCGAAAACGCTGGGGATGAAGGTGACCCCGGTGCCGTGGGCGGCGGTCGCCTTGTCCTGCACCTTGTCCACGACTATGCAGTCGCCGTCCGGTGCCAGGGTGACCGCGGCGGAGACCGATGCGAGTGCCGACCCGATGCCCTGGCGCTTCAACAGGTCGTTCTTCAGGCGCAAATCGGTGGCGAGCTGCACGGCGACGCCCGCCCAGGCGGCGTCGAAGAAGGCCTCGGCGCACTGTTCGAGGGTGTGGCGCACCCGCGCCCGCACAGCTGCCGGGTCCGCGAGCAGCCGTTCCGCGAAGGCCTCTTGCAGCGCGCCGCGGGCCTGGGCCAGGTCCAGGGCCCGCTCGCGCGCACTCGCATCGGTGAGCGGCGACGGTGCGGCAAAGTGGACCCGGTTGCTGCCGCATGTGGTGACGAGCGCGGCGGTCACATACGTTTCGTCGTCGATCCGGTCCACGTCGTCCAACTCCTCGGCGAGGGTCGGTCGAGGCCGGGCGGGGATCAGGAAGTCGGCTTGTGAGGAACGCCAGAGGAACTCCGCCTCCCTGAGCCGCTCGGCCAGCTCCGGCCGCAGCCCGGCCCAGACATCCCCGGCCCAGCCGGCGAGCTGCGGATGATGCCCGGGTTCGGCCAACACGTGCAGCATCGCGGTCAGTTCGGCCAGCGGGGAGGCGGCGAACCGCAGGCGCTCCGACGGCAGGCCGCTGATGTCGATCCTCAACGTCACCCCCTCATCATCACCGACCGGACGGCCGGCGACGGCGTCGGTTGACGATGTCCGTCAACCGACGTAGCAAGCCGTGTGGCCGAACGCACCGTTGACGCCATGCCAACCACCACCAAGATCCGGCCCCGCGCCCTCGTCCGTGCCTCCGGAGGCCCCCGCTACGCCGTCGCCCTGGCCGTGGACGCGCTCGGCACCGGCATGCTGCGCCCCTTTCTGCTGCTCTACGGGGTGATGGTGCTGAGGCTGTCAGCACCGGCCACCGGCATCGCCATGACGGTCGGCATCGTCGTGGGTCTGGTGTGCATGCCCGCAGTGGGCCGATGGCTGGACCGGGGCGCACGCAGCACCGTCGTGGCAGCGTCGATGCTGGTGCGCGTGCTGGGCGTGGCGCTGCTGCTGGCCACTCCGGCGGGGAACGTCTGGCTGTTCGCGACGGCGGCGCTCTTCCTCGGCATCGGCAACCAGGCATGGCCGGCCGCCCACGCAGCTCTCGTGGCCACGATCGCCCACGGCCGGGAACGCGACACGGCTCTCGCGGCAGGCCGCGCCCTGCGCAACGCCGGCCTGGGCGTGGGCGCGCTCCTCGCCACCGCCTGCCTGGCGGGCGGCGCCACCGCGTTGCAGGCGCTGGCAGCCGTCACCGGGCTCGCCTATCTCACTGCGGCGGCCCTGGCATGGTCGGTCCACGTAGACGCGCACCCGGCAGCTGCCCCGGCCAAGGACACGGACGACGAGCCCGCACCTCGAATGCGCGGGCTGCTGGCCGCCAACGTGATCTACGTCTTCTGCCTCAACGTCCCCGAAATCGCGCTCCCGCTGGTCCTGGTGACACAGTTGAACGCATCCCCGGTGTGGTCGGCAGCCATCTTCGTGGCCAACACGGTGCTGGTGGTCACCCTGCAGGTTCCGCTCACCGTCCTGATGTCCCGCTTCTCCCGGCGGACCGTGCTGGCTCTGGCCGGCGTGGTGCTCGGCGCGTCCTACCTCGGCTTCCTCGCCGCCACCTCACTGGGACACGGCTGGGCTGCCCCGGCCGTCGCCGCGGTGTCCGTGGTCTGCACCATCGGCGAGATCATCTATGCCGGCAGCGCCACCGCGCTCGTCACCGTCCTCGCCCCGGCCCGTGTTCTGGGACGCACCCTCGCCCGCTTCGAGCTCTCCACGGGCTTCGGCCTCGCCGTCTCCCCGGCGGTCATCACCGCTCTCGCACCCCACGGCCCGGCCGCCCTCTGGGGCAGCCTCGCCGGTGCGACGCTCCTCTCCGCCTCCGCCGTTGCCACCGAGAAGGATCAAGGAACGCCGCTCAGCGGTCGGGCGCGAGCAGACTCGTGACCTCGGCTGTCCGGCCGGCCACATGACGGCTTCGGGTCCCGTGGCGGACCCGGTTGTGTCCGGGAGGACCGTCAGTCGTGGCTTGCGCGGCGGCGGCGACGGTCTCATAGTCCGAGGTATGGACGCGCGCGAGTCGGCGCTCCGACAGGCATACGGCCATGCCGTCCGCTGGCTGGCGAGCCTGTCCGATCGCCCGGTTCCCGCCCGCGCTTCGGTCGACGAGACCGTGCGCGCGCTCGGTGTCGAACTGCCCGAGGGGCCGAGCACGCCTGCCGATGTGGTGGACCTGCTGGTCACGGCCTGCGAGCCCGGTCTCACCGCGTTTCCCAGCGGCCGCTTCTACGGGTTCGTGGTCGGCGGCACCGAACCGGCCGCGCTGGCTGCGGACTGGCTGGTCAGTGCCTGGGACCAGAACTGTGTGATGCGCGCCGTGACACCCGCCTACACGGCGGCGGAAGACATCGCAGGCGCGTGGTTGCTCGATCTGCTCGGCCTGCCGAGCGAGAGCGCCGTCGGCTTCACCACAGGCGCCACGATGGCGAACTTCACCTGCCTCGCCGCCGGGCGCGACGCGGTGCTGGGGCGCGCCGGCTGGAACGTCGCCCGCGACGGACTCGTCGGTGGGCCGGCCGTACACGTCGTCGCCGGCGAGCACCGCCACATGGCCATTGACCTGGCGCTGCGCTACCTCGGGCTCGGCAGGCCCGAGCTGGTGAAGGCGGACGACCAGGGACGCATCGAGCCCACGGCCCTGCGGAACGCCCTGGCGGCCGGCGGGGAGGGTCCCACGATCGTGATCCTCCAGGCCGGAGACATCCACTCCGGCGCCTTCGATCCCTTCGTCGAGACGATCCGCATCGCGCGCGAGGCGAACGCCTGGGTGCACATCGACGGCGCCTTCGGACTGTGGGCGGCCGCCTCCCCGGCTTACGCACACCTGACGGTGGGCTGCGAACGGGCCGACTCCTGGGCGACCGATGCCCACAAGACCCTGAACGTCCCCTACGACTGCGGCCTTGCCATCGTGCGCGACCCGTTCGCGCTCCGGGCGGCGATGGGCCTGCAGGGCGACTACCTCATCCAGGCCGAACACGGCGACCCCATCGACAAGGTTCCCGAACTCTCCCGGCGCGGCAGAGCCTTCACCGTGTGGGCCGCCCTCAGGTCCCTCGGTCGGTCAGGTGTCGCCGACCTCGTCGAGCGGCTGTGCCGACACGCCTCCGCGTTCGCCGCCGGAATCGCCGGGATCGAGGGCGCGAGGGTTCTCAACGACGTGGTGTTCACCCAGGTCTGCGCCGAGTTCGGCAACGACGATCGCACGGAACGGGTGCTCACCCGGCTGCTCGACGAGGGCACGGCGTGGATCAGCGGCTCCACCTGGCACGGCCGTCGCGTCATGCGTATCTCGGTGAGCAACTGGTCGACGACCGACGACGACGTGACGCGCACCCTCGACGCGATCCGGCGCGCGTCCATGGGCGCCTGAGCGCCCCGGAGTTGCGACGACGTCATGGCGCGGGCCGCGACCGGGTGGCTGCCGTGCGGGTTCGGGCCCGCTCGGTCAGTTCGGTTTTTCTGATCTTGCCGGTGGCCGTCATCGGGAAGGCTTCCACGAACTCGATCCCGGGGACCTTGTATCCGGCCATGGCCCGCGCAGCCCACTCGTGCAGGGTCTGTGCGGTCAGTGTGCTGCCGGGGGCCGCGCGGACGTACGCGTAGGGCCGCTGGCCGCGCTGCTCGTCGTCGACGGCGACCACGGCGGCGGCGAGTACCTCGGGGTGCTGGGCGAGGAGCGTCTCGACCTCGGTGGGGAACACGCTCATCCCGTTGACCTTGATCATGTCCTTGTCGCGGCCGAGGTAGTGCAGACAGCCTTCCTCGTCGAGGCTGCCGATGTCCCCGGTGTGCAGCCAGCCGTCGCGCAGGGCGGCGGCGGTGGCCTCGGGCGACTGCCAGTAGCGGGTGAGGACGGACGGGCCGCGGACGACGATCTCCCCGCGCTCGCCGAGCGGGAGCGGCTCGCCGGTGGCGAAGTCGACGATCATGAAGTCGGTGCCGGGCACGGGCAGTCCGCAGAAGACCGGTTCGGCGAGCAGGTCGTGGTTCTCGTCCTGGAAGCCGACGGTGTTGGTGTCGCTGGTGTGCGTCTCGGTCATCCCGTACGACGCCTCACGGAGCACGCTCGCCTCTCCGGCGGCCCGACGCCAGCGGTCCCGGACGTCCGGGGTGAGGCGGCGGATGAAGGAGACGGTGAGCGGGGCGGTGAGGCTGCTGAGGTCGGGGCGCGGGCGGTCGTCGGATTCGAGTATGCCGAGGAGTTCGAGGTAGTTCTCGACGGTCCCCGCCATGGTCGTGACACGGTACGTCTCGATGGCGGCGAGGACGGCTTCGGCGTTCCACCGGGGGAGCAGGACGCTCGTGCCGCCGGAGACCAGCGGGGCGAGAACGCCGAGGTTCTCGCCGGCGATCCAGAAGACGGGCAGGAAGCAGAGGGAGACGATGCCGTCCCGTGCGCCCGGCATGCCGCTCTGGATGGCGGTGGCCGTGTAGACCATGTGGCGCTGTGTGTGCTCGCACCCCTTGGGCATACCCGTGGTGCCGCCGGTGTAGTTGAGGGCGGCGAGCGCGTCGAGGTCGTCGGCGATCCGGCCGAGCGGAGCGTGGTCCAGGATCTGTTCCCAGTCGCGGGTCAGCAGCACGTCGCGTACGGACGTGTCGGCCCGCACCTCGTCCAGCACCGGCAGCAGTTGCTCCTGCGTGATGACGATCTCCGGTCCCGCATCGCGGAGTTCATGACGCAGTTCGGCTGCCCGGAACATCGGATTGACCGGGACGTGGACGGCGCCGAGGCGCAGCACGGCGAGCATCGCGACGACGAAGTGCGGCGAGTTCGGAAGGTGTACGGCGACCCGGTCGCCCTCGCGCACGCCGAGCGAGTGCAGCCTTCCGGCCAGCCGGTCGGTCCGGGAATCGAGCTCCCGGTACGTCAGCTCCGTGCCTTCGAACACGAGGGCGGGCTTGTCGGGGGTCCGTTCCGCCCACCGCCGTACATGGGCGGGGACGGTCAGCCGTTCCGCCGGGTGGACTGCCGCGTCCGGCTGCCGGCGTGTTCTGGCCTTCGCCTGACGGGCACGCAGGTCGGCAACGTGTTCCTCGATCGTCATGGTGCGGCTCACTGCTGGTTCACTACTCCTCGCGTTGGGACTTCACTCCGAGCAGGTGCAGGTACATGGCGGTGACGTCGCTGACCGCGTCGTCGTAGGCCTCGGGCCGTTCGGCGACGAGGCGGGCGAACTGGATGCTCATGCCGCCGACCGCGCGTGCCACGGCGAGGGGAGCGGCGGGCGGGTGCGCCGTGCCTTCGGCCATCAGGCGGCGGATGTGGCGGGCGGAGCGACGGACCGGCCGCTCCTGGATCTCGTCCCACAGGGCGCGTACGCCGTCGTCCGACTGTGCCTGCAGTTCGAGCAGGCGCAGCAGCGGCAGATGGCGCGCATAGGCGCGGATGAACGCGGCGGTGGAGGCGCGGGCGACGGCTTCGGTGTCCGTGTGATCGACGCCCGGGACGTCCTGCGCGGTGAGGAAGGCGTCCCGTACCCGCTTGGCGAGCACCCGGAAGATCTCTTCCTTGGAGGCGAAGTACACGTAGAAGCTGGCCCGTGAGAGGTCGGCCTCGGCGGTGATGTCGGCGATGGTCGCCGGGCCGTAGCCGCGCCGTGCGAACACGGTCTCGGCGGCGTCCAGCAGCCGGCCCTGCGCCGGGGTGTCGGTTCTGTCCCGTGCGGTCCTGGTCGCCCAGGGTTCCTGCCTGCGTGCCCCGCCGCGTTCCTGCCCGCGTTCCTGATCGCCTTCCACGGGGCGAGCCTATTGACGTTGACGCCAATGTCAATGACGCTGGCGGGACCGTACGACTGGAGGGCTTGCTGATGGGGTCGGATGCCGTACTCGTCGCCAACCGGGGGGAGATCGCCGTACGCGTCGTGCGGGCCGCCGCCGAGGCGGGCCTGCGCACCGTCGCGGTGTACGCCGAGGACGACGCGGGCGCACTCCACGTCCAACTGGCCGATGAGGCACACCTGTTGCCGGGCACGGGAGCGGCGGCCCATCTGGACGCGGCGGCGGTGCTGGCCGTCGCGAGGCGAGCAGCGTGCACCATGGTCCACCCGGGCTACGGCTTCCTGAGCGAGGACGCGGGGTTCGCGTCCCGGTGCGAGGAGGCAGGAATCGGCTTCGTCGGGCCGTCCGCCGAGGTGCTCGGCCTCTTCGGCGACAAGGCGCGCGCCCGGGCGCTGGCGCTGCGCCTGGGAGTGCCGGTGCTCGCGGGTACGCACGGGGCGACGACGCTCGACGAGGCACGGGAGTTCCTGACCGGTCTCGGCCCCGGCGGCGCGGTGATGGTGAAGGCCGTCGGCGGGGGCGGCGGGCGCGGTATGAGGGCGGTGCGGGACGCTTCGGAGCTCGACGACGCATGGGAGCGCTGCCGGTCGGAAGCGCTGCAGGGCTTCGGGCGGGACGAGCTGTATGTCGAGCGGTTGTCGGAGGGCGCCCGCCACATCGAGGTGCAGGTGCTGGGGGACGCGAGCGGGGCGGTGACGCACCTGTGGGAGCGGGACTGCAGCACCCAGCGCCGCCACCAGAAGCTGGTCGAGATCGCTCCCGCACCCGCACTGGATCCCGCGCTGCGCGACCGCCTGATCGACGCCTCGCTGCGTATGGCCCAGGACGTGGGATACACAGGTCTGGGCACCTTCGAGTTCCTGGTCCCCGGCGGGCCCGGATCCCGGAGGGACGGGCAACCGGGTGGCGACGAAGCCCCGTTCCACTTCATCGAGGCCAATCCGCGCCTGCAGGTGGAGCACACGGTCACCGAGGAGGTGACCGGCATCGATCTGGTCGCAGCCCAACTGCGTCTCGCGGCGGGCGAGTCGCTCGCGTCGCTCGGCCTGTCGGGCCCGCCGCAGCCCCCGCGCGGCTACGCGCTCCAGGCCCGGGTGAACGCGGAGGTGACCGGCCCGGACGGAACGGTACGCCCTTCGACCGGCATGCTGACCCGGTTCGACGTGCCGACCGGCCGTGGCGTGCGGGTGGACACAGCGGCTCGGGCGGGGCTGGAAATCGGAGTGCGGTACGACTCGCTGCTCGCCAAGGTGATCGTCCGCGCACCGGACTTCGCGTCGGCGTGCGACCGGGCCGGGCGTGCGCTGGGCGAGTTCGCGGTGGAGGGCGTACGGACCGGGCTGCCGCTGCTGCGCGCGGTACTGGCCGACCCCGACTTCACGGCCGGGGGCACGGACACCGCGTTCGTGGCCGATCGGCTCGCCGCGCTCACGGCGGGACTGCCCGAGGAACGCACCGATTCCCCGGACGCCGCGCAGGGGGTGCTCGGCGCGCCGATGAGCGGCACGGTCGTCTCGGTGGACGTCGCCGCGGGCGACGACGTGCGGGCGGGCCAACTGCTCCTCGTCGTCGAGGCCATGAAGATGGAACATGTCGTGCGGGCACCGTCGGCCGGTACCGTACGGGCCGTCCGGGCGGCAGTGGGCGACACGGTGACCGAGGGCAGCCCTCTGCTCGTCGTCGAGACGCTGGACGAGCAGACGGACGACGGGCTGCAAACGGCGGACGCGGATCTCGACGCCATCAGGCCCGATCTCGCCGAAGCGCTCCGCCGCCGTGACATCGGCCTGGACGCGAACCGGCCGGAGGCCGTGGCCAAGCGGCACCGGATCGGCCGCCGCACCGCCCGCGAGAACATCGAGGACCTCTGCGACGCGGGCTCCTTCACCGAGTTCGGAGCCCTGGCCATCGCCGCGCAACGACGCCGGCGCTCGCTGGAGGACCTGATCGTGTCCACACCCGCGGACGGAATGGTCACCGGTACCGGCACCGTGGGCGGTCGGCCGTGCGTGGCCATGTCGTACGACTACACCGTGCTCGCGGGCACCCAGGGCCATCACAACCACCGTAAGACGGACCGGATGCTGTCCGTCGCCGAGCAGCGCGGACTTCCTGTCGTGCTGTTCGCCGAGGGCGGTGGCGGACGCCCCGGAGACACGGACACCACCGCGGTCGCCGGCCTCGATGTGACGACGTTCCACCAGATGGGCCGGCTGAGCGGACTCGTGCCGCTGGTAGGCATCGCGTCGGGCCGCTGCTTCGCGGGGAACGCCGCACTCCTCGGCTGCTGCGACGTGGTGATCGCGACCCCGGAAGCCACCATCGGCATGGGCGGCCCGGCGATGATCGAAGGCGGCGGGCTCGGCACCTACCGGCCCGAAGAGGTCGGACCGCTCTCCGTGCACGTGCCGGGCGGCGTCGTGGACATCGCCGCCGCGGACGAGGCGGAGGCGGTGCGCCTCGCCCGGCAGTACCTGTCGTACTTCGGTGGTCCGCAGGACGACTGGGAGGCGCCGGACGGGCGGCTGCTGCGCCACACGGTCCCGGAGAACCGGCGGCGTGCCTACGACGTGCGGGCGGCTGTCGAAGGGCTCGCGGACCTCGATTCCGTACTGGAGCTGCGCGCCGGATTCGGTACCGGGATCATCACCGCGCTGGTCCGGATCGAGGGCCGGCCGATGGGGCTGATCGCCAACAATCCACAGCACCTGGGCGGGGCCATCGACCGCGACGCTGCCGACAAGACGGCACGCTTCCTCCAGCTGTGCGACGCCTTCGCCCTGCCCGTCGTCTCGCTCTGCGACACCCCGGGCTTCATGGTCGGCCCCGACGCCGAACGGACCGCGACGGTCCGGCACTTCTCCCGGCTGTTCGTCACCGGCGCCAACCTCGCCGTGCCACTGGTCTGCCTGATCCTGCGCAAGGCGTACGGCCTCGGCGCGATGGCCATGATGGGCGGCTCCACCCGCGCCCCGCTGGCCACCGCTGCCTGGCCGAGCGGAGAACTGGGCGGCATGGGACTGGAAGGTGCGGTGCGGCTCGGTTACCGCAGGGAGCTGGAGGCGATCGAGGATCCGCAGGAGCGTGAGCGGGTCTTCGACAAGCGGGTCGCGGAACTGTACGAGCAGGGCAAGGCGGTCAACGCGGCCGCCGCGCTGGAGATCGACGCGGTGATCGACCCGGCGGACTCGCGCGCCTGGGTGGTGTCGGCGCTGGACGGCTGGGTCCCCGAACGGCGCGCGGCCACGGGCAAGCGCCGCCCGTTCGTCGACACGTGGTGAGAGGGGCGGCCACCTTGTCCGCTGTACGCGGCGCGGTGGCCGGCGGGTGCTGCTCGTCCCGGGGCTCATGCCCTGGACCCGGCCGGCCGCGGTGGCGGACGGCATCCGCCCATTCGAAGATGGTGTGATGAACGCCGACGATCTGCCCACACCGGAGACGGGGCTGCTGGTGACGCACTTCCTGACCGTCTCCGACGTGCCCCGCTCACGCGCCTTCTACGCCGACATCCTCGGCGGACAGGTCGTGCTCGAGGAGAATCCGTGCATCGTCAAGGTCGCCAACACCTGGATCATCATGAACCCCGGGGGCGGCCCCACCCCCGACAAACCCGGCATCACCCTGCGGGCACCGGAGCCCGGTGACCCGGTCTCCTCGTTCCTGAACGTGCGCGTCGCCGACATCGCCGCGTTCCATGCCCGAGCCCGCAGCAAGGGCGCCGACTTCCTCACCGAGCCCATCGACCGCAAGGCGGAGATCCGCTGCTACATGCGCGACCCGGACGGCTACCTCATCGAGGTGGGCCAAGCCACCGGCCTGCTCAAGGGCATCCTCGCCGACCTGCCCGCGGACCCGCCCGCATGAGCGTCGGCATCGCCGGCGGTCGAGCGGTGCACACAGCGCGCTGACCCGGACCCGGGCCGGCCGTCCGAGGACGCGTCGCAAGGGCCGAACGTCACACACGCGGCGCAGTGCAGCGAGCCGCTGCCGCAGTTCCCCGCCGCCGACTGGGCGGCTACATCAGGGGCGGGAGTGTTTCGGCGGCCGCGCACTTCGTACACACCCGCGTGCCCGGCTGCCGGACCACGTCCAACGCCTGGCCGACGTCGAGGATGTCGCCGTCGTCCGCGTCCTCGCAGTCGTGGACGTGCATCACGTTCCACCCCGGACGGCCGCGCTCACGGGGCAACCGCTGGATCCGCCACGTTCCTGCGGCCACGGGGGCGCCTGAGGCCTGCCCCGCATCCGTCGCACCAGTCGCACCCGTCACCTGTGTGGCCTGCGTCGCCTGCATGGCGTGTGGCGGCGCTTGTGCGCCCGGCTCCGGTCCTCGGGCGAGTACGTCCTCATACGAGACGCCCGTGAGGAGCCGGACATGGTCGGCGGGAACCCAGACCACGTACTGGGTCGGTTCCACCCACTCATCGGCCGTCGCCTGCCACATGGGCAGTCCGACCTGGTACATGCAGGCTCGCTGCGTCTGCAGCCGCGCGTGGAGAAGGCCGTTGAGCTGCTGACCGTCCGGGAGTATCACCACTACCGGCGGAAGCGGGTCCGTGTTCATCTCACCACCACAAGAAGTCGACTGTCTCGGCGAACCGATGCAGTGCGTCCGGCCCGTGCTTCTCGTCTGCTCCGGTTTCGGCCGCTCATCCCCATGTCGCTCCGTGCGACACATTCCCGAGGAGAAGAGACGCCGGGCGCACCGGAACGCCCTT
Organism: Streptomyces sp. NPDC043812; assembly: GCF_056436245.1. Lineage (NCBI taxonomy): Bacteria > Bacillati > Actinomycetota > Actinomycetes > Kitasatosporales > Streptomycetaceae > Streptomyces > Streptomyces sp. NPDC043812. The sequence continues at coordinate 88,562 of NZ_JBWKCY010000024.1, read as the reverse complement.
CGGGCCGCCCTGGAAGCCGTGGTTCCGCCCGCCGGGCCGGCTGGATAGTGTGATCACCTCGGCGACAGCCGCACGACGACAAGAGGGCGGGGACGGGTGGCCAAGGGTGGAGGAGGGTCCGGGTCGCTCCGGTACGGCGACGTGGATCGGTTTCGCAGGGCCGGTGTTTCGCGGTGTCACTGCGTCGAGGGCCGGCACTGAGCGCCGACCGCCCTCGCCCGTCGGACGGTCCCCACGCCGCGCCGGACGTGGCAGAGGCATCCCTGCTCATGCTCCTTGGTCTGGAGCCGATGGAGGACGCCGTGTACCGGCTCCTCGTCGACCGGCCCGACAGCGAACCCGGTGAGCTCGCAGGGGAGTCGACGGGGTGCGCCGACGACGTGGCACGCGCCCTCGACGTCCTTGTCGATCGCGGTCTCGCCAGCGTCCGATCAGCCGGTGACGCCGTTCTTCACTACCGGGCCTCGTCCCCGGTGCTCGCTCTCGGGCCGCTGCTGGAAACCCGGCGAGCGGCCCTGCACCGCGTCGAATCGCTCGTGACGACCCTCGCCGAACGGCACCGTGCCGCCCAGGCTCATGCTTCCGGAGCGCCGATCGAGGTGCTGTCGGGGGCTGCGGCGATCCGGCGCAGGCTTCTGCTGCTGCAGGATCAGGCCACCGTCGAGGTGTGCAGCTTGATCCCGCTGGAGGTCCACGAGGTGATCACCTACGAGGACAACCACGACGAGATCGAGGACGTACTGATCCGGCGCGGCGTCGCCATCCGGGGCGTCATCGAGCGGGATTGGCTCGCGCATCCGGGAACTGCGGCGGCCGTCACCGCCTACGCCGCCCAGGGCCAGCTCATCTCCGTCGTCGACGAGTTGCCCATCAAACTGATCATCGTCGACCGGCGGATCGCCTTGCTGCCGCTCGCCCCCGAGCGGGACGGCGTCGATCCGGTCGCGCTGGTCGTGCACGGTACCGGGCTGCTCACGGCACTCACCTCTCTCTTCGAAGCGCACTTCCTCAGGGGCTGGCGCCTGCTTCCCTCCGGCGCCGACTCCCGGGCCGGGCACGCCGAGGGACCCGGACTCGACGCTGTGGACCGCCAGATCGTCTCCCTGCTGTACGTGGGACTCACCTGGCCATCGCCCGCCAACTCGGCATGGGGCACCGCACCGTCCAGCGTCGCCTGCAGTCCCTCATGGTCGAGGTGGGTGCGACCACCCGCTTCCAGCTCGGCTGGCATACGGCGCGCAGCGGCTGGATGGATGGTGCGGAAGCGCAATCCAACCCGAAGCAGTGTGTAAACGGCGCCGTCTGAGGCGTATTTACGCCTCGGCGGTTTCACGCCTCGAGGCATCTCTTGTACCCCCCACCGATCATGCCGAAGCATCTGGGGCACCGAAGGCATGAACCCCCCGTACCCCACGCAGCGGGGCGAGTTCATGCACCTGTGCACTAGGGGAGGGCTTGCGTGTTCTCGAGAAGTGAAGGCCGGCTTCGCCGGCTTGTGGCCGCGGCAGTGGTCGTCGCGGCGGCCACCGGATCGTTGCCGTTGATGTCGCCGGCATGGGCCGAAGAGGAAGCACTGCCGGCCACGGCCACGGCCGCTGACGGGGTGCCGGTCGCCCCTGCGATGACTCAGCGTCTTGACGACACGGTCCGCGAGGGTACGCCGGCACAGGCCGCACGGGCGCACCTGAAGGCTCACCAGGACACGTACAAGGTTCCGGTGACGGACCTTCAGACCGAAAGCACCAGCAAGGACGGCAAGCAGTCGTCCGTCCGCTTCCGGCAGAAGCACAACGGGGTGCCTGTTTTCGGCGCGGCGTATGCCGTGCAGACCGAGGCGGCGGACGGAGGCCAGAGCGTCACGTCCGCCACAGGCACCTTGTTCACGGACCTGTCGGTCCCCACCACGCCGAGCGTTTCCGAGGCCGCCGCGGAGAAGCGGATGTTCTCCCTCGACGGGAAGCTCTCGCGGGTCAAGGGCGCCAGGACCGAGGGCCATGGCCTGATCGTCCTGCCGGACGCCCGAGGGGGCACGCTGGCCTGGCACTTCACCGTCACGGGTGCCGAGGCGGACGGCAGTCCGGTGCGCCAGGAGGTGTACGTCGACGCGAACATCGGCGGCATCGCCCTCTCGTACAACAACATCGACGCCGCGGACGTCGCGCCGGCCAAGGGTACGGGCGTGCGCGCGGACGGCTCCGAGGCGGAGCTGAACGTCAACAAGGAGACAAACGGCTCGTACACGCTCGTCGACTCCACCCGGGCCATGTGCGCGCGGACCGGCGGCCAGATACGCGCGTACGACGCCGAGCGCAAGAGCTACTTGCTGGTGGCGGGCGGCCCGGTCTCCGAGGACATCAAGCCGGCGACCTCCGGGAGTGACCGGTTCGACGGCAGCAACCTCCTCCGGTGCGGTCGACGCGCACCTGAACGCGGCGAAGGTCTACGAGTACCTCAAGGGCGAGCTCGGCCGTGACGGCATCGACGGCAAGGGCGGCACGATCCACTCCGTTGTCAACGTCGCGAGCAACGGGAGGGACTACGCCAACGCCTTCTGGGACGGCTCGATGATGGTCTACGGCCATATGAAGGGCGTGCCGCTGTCCGTGGGCCTGGACGTGGTGGGCCACGAGATGACCCACGGCGTCACCGAACACTCCGCCGGACTCGTCTACCTGAACCAGTCGGGCGCCCTCAACGAGGCGATCTCCGACTACTTCGGCAACGCCATGGAAACCGCCGACAAGGGTGTCGCGATGAGCGATCCGACGTCCGGCCTCGTCGGCGAGTACCTCTGCAACGGCACTGTGCCTCTGGAGGAGTGCGCGCTGCGCGACCTCAACGACGGCCGCAACGCGCAGACGGACTACGAGCTCATGACGCTCGACTTCGACAACGGCGGTGTGCACTCCAACTCCACCATCGTCGGTGGCGCGCTGTGGGACATCCGCAAGAGCATCGGTGCCGATCTCGCCGACCGGATCACCTACCGTGCGACGCAGAACTACCTCACCCCGCTGTCCGGCTTCACCGACATGCGCAACGCGGTCACACTCGCCGCGAAGTCCCTGAAGGTTTCCCGGGCCCAGCTCGACGCCATCGGCCGGGCCTTCGACGACCATGGCATCGAGCAGGGATGGGAGCACAGGTCCGGCACCCATGACGGCACCACCATCAGCGCCGACGTCCTGCCCGCCTACGAGGTCTACAGCGGAATCGACGAGCAGGCCGCCCTGATCAGCGGCGATGTCTACGCCATCGGTCATGGTGACGCGATCGCCTGGGACAGGGGTGGCGCCGCGTTCGGCATCACGGTCGGCCGCTTCGGCAAGAAGCCCCAGCATGAACTGGCACAGCGGAACGCCTACTTGATGGACCCGTCCCTCGACGACGAGCGGGTCGTCTTCACCCGGATCTCCGCCGACAGTGTCGGCATCTACCGGGCGGGTGCCAACGGGCAGGGTGCGATCAAGAGACTGGTGGACTCCCCGGACGCCGGCGAGACCGAGCCGGTCACCGAGAACGGCGCCCTCGCGTACATCAGCACGACCGCCGACGGCGAGCAGGACGTGATGCTCCGGAAGGCCGACGGCACTACGGTCAACGTGACGCCCGAGGCGGGTACCAAGGCCGCGCGCCTCGCAATGAAGAAGGGCACCATCGCCTGGGCCGGCGTCGACGGGACGTACCTGTACGTCCACGACATCGCCACGGGGACGACCCAGAACAAGCGGATCTCCGGCTTCCTGTTCAACAGGATCTCGGACGTCCAGATTGCCGCGGGCCGGGTCTTCTACCGCGTGAGCGGCGGGTTCCTGATCCCGCTGGACAACATCGGATCGACGCCGGCCGCCGACGTGACCCAGATGAAGAACCTGGCCTTCCCGACGAGCCTGTCCTCGGCCCAGTTCTCGGTCAGCGACGAGTACTTCGCCTACTCGACGTACGACGCCTGGGCCGCTCTCGGCGTCTGGAACGGTCCGACAAAGATCAACGTCTCGACGACGGCGGACATGCTGGCAGGGCTGAAGAACTTCCGCTCCGTGTCCTGCTCCTCCGGTGCGCAGTTGGCGCCGTCGCTCGGTGACGGACAGCGCATCGCCTGGCTGGACACCACGGCCGCGGCGACGGACGTGGTGACTCGCGCGACGTTCGCGGGCACCTGCGAGTAGCATCCGCCGCACCACGCCGGAGGCGGCCATCGGATCTTCCGGTGGCCGCCTCTGCGCGTACCCGCGATGCTGTCGGGCCGAGGGGATCGGCGGGACGTTCACGAGGCCCCGAACGGCGGGCCGGGCCATCGGCGGGGCGCCGGTTGCCCGGCAACGGCCCATGAGCTGCGGTCACATGCTCGCGCTCCCCTCGAGGAACGTCTGCACCACCTCGATCTCCCCGATCCTCGACGTGGCCACACGCCGCGGATCATCCCCCAGGACAACGAGGTCGGCACGCTTTCCGGAGGCGAGGCTCCCTGCGCTGTCCTCCCAGTGGCAGGCATACGCGGCGTCCGTGGTGTACGCGCGCAGCGCCTCGTCCACGCCGATGCCTTCGGCCGGACCGATCACCTGCCCCGACTCCGATGCCCGTTCCACCATGAACTGGATCGCACGCAGCGGCGCGCCGTCGGCGACGGGGCGGTCCGAACTTCCCACCAGGCGGATGCCGTGGTCGAGGAAGCCCCGGCCGCGGTAGAGCCACGGCGCACGTTCCTCGCCCATGATCGCGGCGTAGTCGTCGCCGAAGTACCGGAGGAAGCTGGGCTGGATGACCGCGGTGGCCCCTACCGCGGCGAACCGGGGAAGCTGGTCCGGGCGCACGAGGCCGGCGTGCTCGATGCGGTGCCGGGCGTGGGGGCGGGGGTGCAGGCGCTGGGCTCGCTCCAGCGCGTTCAGTGCCACGTCCACTGCGCGATCGCCGATCGAGTGTACCGCCAGCTGCCACCCCGCCAGATGGCCCTGGACGATCCTCTCCTCCAACTGCTCGGCAGGCAGCTGGAGCTGTCCGGCCGACTGCGTGCCCCGGTAGGGCTCGGTGAGTGCGGCGGTGCGCGCCATCATGCCGCCGTCGGTGAAGATCTTCAGGGCGCCGAGCGAGAGCCGGCCGTCCCCGAATCCGGTGCGCAGCCCCAGCCCGAAGGCGCGGGACGTCAGGTCCTCCTGCGCGGTGGTGACAGGCTTCAGGGCGTCCGCCGCGACCATCAGTTGCAGCCGTACCGGCAACCTGCCCGACTCGTGGGCGAGTTGGTACGCAGCGGCCTCCACGGGGCTGTGGGCGAACAGCTCGCTTCCGATGCCCGCCTCGACGCATGCCGTCACCCCCTCGCTGCGGCAGATCCGCGCAGCTGTCCCGATCGCGCCGGCGAGCTCGGCCAGTGAGTGCGGCGGCCTCAGTCGGAGCGCCGCTCCCATGGCCTCCTCCGCCAGGAAGCCGTCCGTGTGCGCGACTTCCTTCGGGAGAAGTTCCAGGACTGCGGTGTTCACCAGGCAGGCATGGCCCGAGATGTGCCCCAGGTACACCTTGCGTCCCCGGCTCACGGCGTCCAGTTCCTTGGCGCCCAGCGGCCGGTCGAGGGGGCGTTGGTCGTATCCGCCCAGGTCCACCCAGCTGCCCGGCGGTGTGTCGGCCACGGCGCGCGAGACGGCGTCGAGGACGTCGTCGACGTGACTGCTCGGAGCGACACTCGGCACCTGCGCCTTGAGCCCTGTCCAGGCGAGGTGCACATGACTGTCGATGAAACCCGGGAGCACGGTCGCCCCGTCGAGGTTCAGCACACGCCGGGCGGGCAGTCCGGCCACTTCCTCGTCCAGGCCCACGATGCGTCCCCGCCACATGCCGATCTCCCGGGCGGTGGGGCGGGCCGGGTCCATCGTGATGACACGGGCGTTGGTCAACCTGGTGCAGAGCACGAAGAGATCCTCTCCTTCGAACGGGTCGTCATCTCGCTCCGGACTATGCTTAGGTGAGGCTAACCTAAGAAGGTGTTGGCGAGTGGATGACCGACGAGCTGACCCCGCGAAACGGCTGGAGTCGTGGGCCGATCGTGTGGTGGCGGACCTGGATGCGCAAGAGGATGTCGACCGGGCCCTGTTCCATGCCTTGCGGAGCACTCCGAGTCTGCGTGAGGAGACCGCCGCGCGGATGGCCGACGCGGTCCGGGCGGCCGCGCTCGGTCTGGGCCCGCCAGGCTGCGCCGTGGCGGCGTCTCCGAGCGGCTGTTGCGCGCCTGGCAGGCGCAGGACCCCTCCTTCGCGGCGGCCATGGCCGCCGCGACCTCCATGGCCCGCGCCCACGACCCGGACTCGGGTTCGGCGCTGAACCCGGCCTCCCTTCGTGTGCTGTTGACGGCCGTGCGCGGTGGAGCGCTTCACGGGCCCGCGGCCGCGCTCGTCGGAATGTCGAAGAGCGCGCTCTACCGGCTGCGCAGGGAGAATCCCGAGGTCGGGGCGCTGGTGGCGGCTGCCAGGCGGGCGCGGTCGAAGAGGGCCGACCGGCGCGGGAAATCCAAGTACGAGCACCACTACCGGCTGGTCAGTCTCGACGGCGGGAGAGGTGTGCACGCTCCTCGGGATTCCGCCCGCCCGGAATGCGGCTGAGGGGCGCTGTCCGGCCCCTGTGCGCGACCGGCGAAGCTGTGGCCGTCTTCGCCGAAAGGTGGTCCATCAGCCTCCAGTTAGTCTAGCCTTACCTAAGTTCTCGTGCTCGGGAGCGTCCGCAACGTACCGTCGTCCGCCCGTCGCGGACGGCACGAGACCCTGCGGACACGACCTAGGTCCATGAGGCACGCCAAGCACGTCCGGAGGGGTGCGGTGGGGGCAACAGGCCTGTCGGGGCGGCACGTTCTGCGGCGCGCCGTCATGAGGCAGCGCCGCGACGTCGTCCTCGGCTCCGTGCTGGGAGCGGGGCATCAGGCGGGTGAAGCGCTGGTCCCGGTGCTCATCGGCGTCGTGATCGACCAGGGCGTCGCCGAGAGCGACAGCGGGGGACTCCTCCTGGGCATCGCGGCGTTGGCCGTCGTCTACGTCGGACTGTCCTTCAGCTTCCGCTTCGGAGCGCGCGCCGGAGAACGCGCCGCCGAGACCTCCGCGCACCGGCTCAGGACCGAACTCGTCGGCCGCATTCTCTCCCCTATGGGCGGCGCGGACAGCGGACGGCTTCCCGGTGAGCTCACGAACATCGCGACCGAGGACGCGAAGCGGGTCGGCGCCGTCAACATGGCCGTGATCGTCGGCGTCTCGGCTATGACAGGGCTGCTCGTCAGCGCGGTGGTCCTCGTGCAGATCTCGCTCCCGCTCGGTCTGGTGGTGCTCTTCGGCACGCCCCTGCTGCTGTGGCTCGGCCATCTGCTCAGCAAGCCGCTGGAGCGCCGCAGCGAGGCCGAACAGGAGCGTGCCGCACAGGCGTCGGGCATCGCCGCCGACCTCGTGGCCGGACTTCGGGTACTCAAGGGCATCGGCGCCGAGTCCGCCGCCGTCGCACGCTACCGCCACACCAGCAGCGCGTCCCTGACAGCCACCCTGCGCGCCGCACGCGCGCGGGCCTGGCAGAACGGGCTGGTGCTCGCTCTCACCGGCGTGTTCATCGCCCTTGTCGCCCTCGTCGGCGGACGCCTCGCCACACAGGGCGACATCAGCCTCGGCCAACTGGTATCGGCGGTAGGGCTCGCCCTGTTCCTCCTCGGCCCGCTGTCGGAGTTCTCCTGGGTGAACTCGGAACTGGCGCAGGGCCGCGCTTCCGCGGCCCGGATCGCCGACGTGCTCGCCGCGGACGCAGCGGTGCTCCCCGGCGGCGGCCGGCTGCCGCAGCCGGTCGACGGCAGGATCCGTCTGCGTGGCGTCACGTACGGCACGCTCCGAGACCTCGACCTCGACATCGCACCCGGCGACATCGTGGGAGTGGTCACCCCCGACCCGGCCGACGCGACTGCGCTGCTGCGCTGCCTGGCCCGGCGCGCCGACCCCGACGAGGGCACGGTCGAACTGGACGGCGTGCCCCTCACCACCCTCGACCCCGCGGAGATCCGCACCGTGATCCTGGTCGCCGAACACGACGCCGACCTCTTCGAAGGCACACTCGTCACCAACGTCTCCGCCGCCGCACCCCCCGCCTCCGACATCGGGCCGGCGCTCGCCGCGTCGGGCGCGGACGAGGTCGCCCGGACACTGCCCCAGGGCGGCGACACGGCGGTGACCGAGCGCGGGCGCTCCCTGTCCGGAGGACAGCGCCAGCGGGTGGCGCTCGCCCGGGCGTTGGCGGCCGACACCCCCGTCCTCGTGGTGCACGACCCGGCCACCGCGGTCGACGCGGTGACCGAGGCCAGGATCGCCGACGGGATCCGCGAGATCCGCGGGCACCGCACCACCGTCATGGTGACCACCAGCCCCGCACTCCTCGCGGTGACCGACCGGGTCGTCCTCATCGAAGGCGGGCACGTGACGGCCGGCGCCACGCACGCCGAACTCGTCCGCGACCGCATCTCCTACCGTTCGGCAGTGCTCTCATGACACAGCGACAGACGGATCCGCAGAACGAGGAACACACGAGCGCCGAGCAGAGCGACCGGCACAGCGAGCCGGCCCGTCAACTGCTGCCGACCGCCACCGCAGTACGCACGCGTGCCGCCGTCGGTGAACTCCTGCGCCCGCACCGGCTGCCGGCTCTCGCCGGCTTCGCCGTAATGGTCGGCGCGACGTCCGTCGGACTGCTCGTCCAGCCCCTGCTCGGACGCGTCGTCGACCTGGCCGCCGACCGCAGGCCGCCGGACGCGATCACCACGACCGTGGTGCTGCTGGTGGCTGTCGCAGTCGTCCAGGGGCTCACCACGGGACTCGGACTCTCCCTGATCTCCCGGCTCGGCGAAACCGTCCTGGCCCGGCTGCGCGAGCGGTTCGTCGAACGCGCCCTGGGCCTGCCCCTGGAGCAGGTGGAGAAGGCGGGCGCGGGCGATCTGACCGTACGCGTCACCGGCGACGTGTCCCTCATCGCCGACGCCGTCCGCAACGCCCTTCCGGAGCTGGCCCGTTCACTGCTGGCCATCGTTCTCACCCTCGGCGCCCTCGCGGTGCTCGACTGGAGGTTCCTGCTCGCCGCTCTCCTCGCCGTCCCCGTCCAGGTGTACACGGCACGCTGGTACGTCCGGCGGGCCGTACCGCTCTACGCCGAGCAGCGCATCGCCAACGGCGCCCAGCAGCAGCAACTGCTCGACACCATCGGCGGCAGCACCACCGTGCAGGCGTACCGGCTGGAGGGGGAGCACACCGAGCGGGTCGGCAGGCGCTCCTGGTCCGTGGTCGAGCTCACCATGCGCGGTGTCCAGCTCGTACTGGGCTTCTACAGCCGCCTGCACCTCGGCGAGTTCATCGGGCTCGCCGCAGTCCTCGGCACCGGCTTCTGGCTGGTGCGCGAAGGGAGCGCGTCGCTCGGTACGGCGACGGCCGCCGCGCTGTACTTCCACAGCCTGTTCACCCCCATCAACTCCGCCCTTGTGCTCATCGACGACGCCCAGTCGGCCGCCGCCGGCCTCGCCCGCCTCGTCGGGGTGGCCGACCAGCCGCTCCCCGAACAGCCCGGGAGGCCCGCGACGCCGCGCGACGCTTCGATCACCGTGACCGGCCTCGGCCACGCGTACGAGCCGGGACATCCCGTCCTGCACGAAATCGACATGACGTTGCGGCCCGGCGAGCGGGTCGCCCTCGTCGGGGCGAGCGGGGCAGGCAAGACCACCCTCGCCAAGGTCATCGCGGGCGTCCATCGGCCGTCGTCCGGCACCGTGCGGCTCGGCGGCGCCCTCCTCGACGAGCTGGGACCCGCCACGACCCGCCGCACGATCGCCCTCATCACCCAGGAGACCCATGTCTTCGCCGGATCGCTCGCCGACGACCTCCGGCTGGCCAAGCCCGGCGCGAGCGAAGGCGAACTGCGCGGCGCACTCGACCGGGTCGACGCGCTGGGCTGGGCCGAAGCGCTGCCCGACGGCCTGGCCACCGTGGTGGGCGAGGGCGGACACCGGCTCAGCAGCGCCCAGACGCAGGCACTCGCGCTCGCCCGGCTGATCCTCGCCGATCCGCCCGTCGCGATCCTCGACGAGGCCACCGCCGAGGCCGGCAGCACCGGCGCACGCGCCCTGGAGAAAGCCGTCGCCTGCGCGGTGGACGGCCGTACCGCGCTGATCGTGGCGCACCGCCTCACCCAGGCGGCGACCGCCGACCGCATCGTCGTCATGGACGGCGGTCGGATCGTCGAGACCGGCACCCACGAAGAACTGCGCAACGCCGAAGGTCGTTACGCCGCCCTGTGGGCGGCGTGGTCGGACAGCCGAGACAACGGCTCGTAGAACCCACCCCCCGCACGTCACCGCTCCACAGGAACCCGAACCGAAGGACCACCGATGGCCCGCACCCTCAGAGCCGCCCGGCTCGCTGCCGCGCTCGCCTCCGTCCTGCTGCTCCTGGGCACCGCCACCGCCTGCGGCGGCGACTCCGGATCGGACACGTCCGGATCCACCGGCAAGGACGCGTCCGGCAACTCCGCCTTCCCCGTGACGATCCCGCACAAGTACGGGAAGACCACGATCAAGTCCGAGCCCCGGCGGATCGTCACTGTCGGACTCACCGACCAGGACGCCGTCCTGGCGCTCGGCAAGGTACCGGTCGGCACCACCGAGTGGCTCGGCGAGTACAAGGGCGCGATCGGCCCGTGGGCCGCGGACAAGCTGGGCGGCGAGGCCGTGCCGACCGTGCTGAAGGACACGGGCACCGGACCCCAGGTGGAGAAGATCGCGGCCCTCAAGCCGGACCTGATCCTCGCGCTGTACGGCGGGCTCACCAAGGAGCAGTACGCGTCCCTGTCGAAGTTCGCTCCCGTCGTCGCCCAGCCCAAGGAGTACAACGACTACGGCATCCCGTGGCAGGAGCTGACGAAGAAGGTCGGCACCGCGATCGGCAAGCCTGCCGAGGCCACGAAGGCCGTCGAGGACGTCGAGGCCAAGCTCGCGGCCGCCGCCACGCAGCACCCCGAGTTCAAGAACGCCACCGGAGTGATGGCGACCCCGTACGAGGGCATGTTCGTCTTCGGCAGCCAGGACCCGCGTTCGCGCATCCTCACCAATCTCGGCTTCAAGCTGCCCGAGGGCCTGGACACCGCGATCGGTGACAAGTTCGGCGCGAACATCAGCAAGGAGCGCACCGACCTGCTCGACCAGGACGCGATCGTCTGGATCGTCGGCGACGTCGCCAAGGACACCGCGAAGCTCCACAAGGACGCCTCGTACGGCGACCTGAACGTGGTGAAGACCGGCCGCGAGGTCTACATCCCCGAGACCGGCGACTACGGCAACGCGACGTCCTTCGTGTCCGTCCTCAGCCTGCCGTACGTCATCGAGCGCCTGGTGCCGCAGCTGGCGGCAGCTGTCGACGGCAAGCCGGCCACGAAGGTGGAGCAGCCCGCCTCCTGAGCCCGCACGCCCGCAGACCGGGCCGACGAGCCGGAAGCACCGGAGCCTGGCCGCGAGTCCTCTCGCGGCCAGGCTCCTTTCCTTTGCTGTCCCGCGTCCGCGGCCTCAGCCGTCCATCGACCGGGCGAGGCTCGTCGGGCGCATGTCCGTCCAGTGGGTCTCGATGTACTCCAGGCACTCCTGCCGGGACGCAGGCCCGTGGACCACGGTCCATCCGGCCGGGACGTCCACGAAGTCCGGCCACAGGCTGTGCTGGTTCTCGTCGTTGACCAGCACCGAGTAGACGCCCTCGGGGTTCTCGAACGGGTTGCTCATGGTGTCCTTCTCCTCGGTACGGATGGTGTGGGTCGGTCAGTTGTCGGGGGTGATGCGGGACGCCCGGGTGCAGAGTCCTTCCAGTGCCCGGAACCAGGTCTCGGCCAGGTCCTGGACGGTGTCCCGGGAGACAAGGCCCTCCAGCCAGGACCAGTGAGCGGCAAGCACCGGGCCGTCCGCGCGGTCCTCGGTCACGACGTTGATGTTCAGTGCGTGGCCCTCGCGCATCGTGGGCTCCGGGCCGATGTCGGCCACGTCCTCCTCCGGGGCGTACGACCAGTCCGCCGCCTCCGGGATGCCGAAGCGGCCCAGGTAGTTGAACTCGATCCGGGGCGCTTCCCGCTGCGCCAGTACCTCGCGGGTGCGCGGATTGAGATGGCGCAGCAGGCCGTAGCCGACGCCGTTCGCCGGCAGTGAGGCCAGATGCTCCCGTACGCGCGCCACCGCCTCCTCGGCGGCCGGGCCGCCGGCGAAGGCGTCCGCCAGGTCGACCGGTCCGGGGTCGAGACGGACGGGGAAGACGCTGGTGAACCAGCCCACCGTGCGGGACAGGTTCGCGCTGTCCCCGGCGAGTTCCTCCTCGCGGCCGTGGCCCTCGAGGTCGACCAGCACCGACGTGTCGCTGCCCCCGTTGCGACGGCGCCAGTCCGCAACGGCGAGCCCGAGGCCGGCCAGCAGCACATCGTTGACCGTGGCGCCGAACGCGGCCGGGACGTTGGAGAGCAGCGGTCCCGTGCGTCCGGCCGGCATGCGAAGGTCCAGCTCGCGCATCGACGCTGTCGTGTCGCGTGCCGGGTCCAGCTCCCGTGCCAGGGGGAACGGTTCCGTGCCGCCGTCGAGTACGGCTGTCCAGGTGGGCAGTTCGGCCTCCCGCGCCGGGTCCTGCGCGAGCTCGGACAGAAGCCTTGACCAGCTCGCGAACGACGTGTCGACGGGCTCCAGCCGCGCCGGCCTGCCCGCCGCCACGTCCTGCCAGGCAGCGGCCAGGTCCGGCAGGAGCACCCGCCAGGACACACCGTCCACGACAAGATGGTGGGCCATCAGCAGCAGACGTCCGGGCTGTGTGCCCGCGTCGAACCACACGGCCCTGACCATGTCGCCCGCGTCCGGGTCGAGACGGGCCCGGGCGATGTGTGCGTGCTCCGCGACCGCCGAACGCAAGCTCTCGGCGTCCAGACCGGCAACATCGACCCGCTCGGTCCACGAACCGGCGTCGAGCCGCCCGGCCTCCGGAACCTCCAGGACCCAGTTCTCGGTGTCGTCGGCGGACGGCCGCACGAGCCGGGCTCGCAGCAGGTCGTGCCGGTCGGCCAGCGCCTGGAGCACCGCGGTCAGAGCGGTGCTGTCCAGATCCGGGGGAGTGCGGACGAGTGCCGCCTGGTGGTAGCTCCCGAAGGGGCCGCCGAGTTCCCGCAGCCAGTGCATGACCGGTGTGAGGGGCACCCTGCCGGTGCCGTCGTCGGAGGTGTGCGCAGGGTGGTCCGTGCCGGTGAGCTCGGCGACCGTGCTCAGCCCTGCCACCGTGCGGTGCCGGAAGACCAGCCGCGGTGTGATCCGCACACCTGCCGCGCGGGCCCTGCTGACCAGTTGCATGGCCACGATGCTGTCGCCGCCCAGCGTGAAGAAGTCGTCGTCCGCGCCCACCTGTTCGAGCCCCAGCACCTCGGCGAAGACCGCGCACAGGGCCTTCTCCACGGGTGTTGCGGGCTGCCGCCCCGAGGAGACGGCGGAGAAGTCGGGGGCGGGCAGTGCGGCGCGGTCGAGCTTGCCGTTGGGCAGCTTCGGCAGCCGGTCCAGCAGGACCACGGCCGCCGGGACCATGTAGTCCGGCAGCCGCGCGGCGAGATGGCCGCGCAGCTGCCCCGGATCCGGTGACTGACCGGCGGACGGGACGACGTACGCCACCAGCTGCTTGCGGGGGCCGTCCTGACGTGCCGTCACGACCACCTGTCCGGCTGCCGGATGAGCGGCGAGAGCGGACTCGACCTCGGCCAGTTCGATGCGGAAGCCGCGGATCTTGACCTGATCGTCGGCGCGGCCGAGGTAGTCGATCCGGCCCTCGGCCGTCCAGCGCGCCAGGTCGCCGGTGCGGTACAGCCTCGAGCCCGGCCCGCCGAACGGGTCGGCGACGAACCGCTCCGCCGTGAGCGCCGGGCTGCCCAGATATCCGCGGGCCAGGCCGCCGCCCGCCAGATACAGCTCACCCGTGACACCGGGGGGCACCGGCTGCAGCGAGGCGTCCAGGATGTACGCCCTGGTGCCGGCCACCGCCCTTCCCACGAGCGGCCGTTCGCTGTCCCGCACCCGTGCCACCAGGGCGTCGACGGTCGACTCGGTCGGCCCGTACAGATTGAACGCCTCGGTTCCGCGCAGGGCCGCGAGCTGCTCCCACAGTGCGGTCGGTACGGCCTCCCCGCCGACGCCGACCACCGAGAGCGGGCAGCGTCCGTCCCGCAGAAGCCCGGTCTCCGCCATCTGCGCGAAGAACGACGGCGTGACCTCCAGGAAGTCGAATCCGTGGTCGACGACGGCCTTCGCGAGCAGCTCCGGGTCGCGCCGGACCTCCTCGGACACCACGTGGACGCAGTGCCCGTCGAGCAGCCACAGCTGCGGCTGCCAGGAGGCGTCGAAGGAGAACGACCATGCGTGGCCGGCCCGGAGGTGACGCCTGCCGGTGGCCGCGACGGCCGGTTCGTACAGCGTTTCCCGGTGGCTGTGGAAGAGGTTGCCCACACTCTCGTGGGTGACCACCACGCCCTTGGGTCGGCCCGTGGAACCGGAGGTGTAGATGACGTACGCGGGATGCTGCGGAACGAGCGGGGCCATGCGCTCGCTGTCGGTGAGGTCGCTCGTGCCCTGGGCGGCGACACGTGCCGCGGTCGCGGGGTCGTCCACCACGAGCACGGGGACGCCAGAACCGGCGGGCAGTTCACCGGCCAGTGCGGCGGTGCTGAGGACGAGCACCGGATCGGCGTCGTCGAGCATGTCGAGCGTGCGGTCGTCGGGCCCGTCCGGGTCGAGCGGCAGATAGCCCGCGCCCGCCTTGTGCACGGCCATGATCGCCAGCAGGGTGTGGGCCGTGCGCGGCAGGGCCAGGGCGACGAACCGCTCCGGTCCGGCGCCGTGCGCCACGAGCAGCCTTGCGAGCCGGTTGGCCTCGGCGTTCGCCTGCGCGTAGGTGAGTTCCATGCCGTCCGAGGCGATCGCGGGCGCGTCGGGGGACCTGCGCACCTGCTCCTCGAAGAGGGCGGGCACGGTGGTCGGCCGCGCCGTGAGCGGCCGGTCGTTCCAGTCGTGGAGGATGCTGCGGCGCTCGCTGTCGCCCAGGATGCCGATCCGGCCGACCGGAAGGTCCGGGTCGGCCGCCACGGCCCGCAGGATGCGCAGCAGCCGGTCGGCGAACGACCGGGCGGTCGCCTCGTCGAACAGGTCGGCGCTGTACTCCAGCACACCGTCGACACCGCTGCCGTCACCGCGCTCCACGAAGTCGAAGGACAGGTCGAACTTCGCGGTGGTGTTGACGACTTCGTCCCGGCGGGCCCGCAGCCCGGGCAGCCCGGTGTCCTCTCCGCCGGCCGCCAGATACACCACCATCACCTGGAACAGCGGGTGTCGGGCCAGCGACCGAGCCGGGTTCAGGACCTCCACCAGCCGCTCGAACGGCACCTCCTGGTGGTCGAAGGCAGCCAGGTCGGTCTCGCGCACCCGGGCCAGCAGTTCCCGGAACGTCGGCTCACCGGAAGTGTCCGTCCGCAGCACCAGCGTGTTGAGGAAGAACCCGACCAGGTCCTCCAGGGCCGCGTCCGTCCGCCCGGAGATCGGGCTGCCGATCGGGATGTCATGCCCCGCACCCAGCCTGCTGAGCAGGGTCGCCACGGCGGCCTGCATCACCATGAACACACTGACGCCGTTGTCGCGCGCCAACCGGTGCAGTTCCGCAGCCAGGTCGGCGTCGAGCGACAGGTCGGCAGCGCCACCCCGATAGGTCGATTCCAGCGGACGCGGCCGGTCGACGGGTAGCGCCAGCTCCTCCGGCAGCCCGGCCAACGCCTGCCGCCAGTAGGCGATCTGACGTGCCGCCAGGCTCTCCGGGTCCTTCTCGTCACCGAGGACGTCCCGCTGCCAGAGCGTGTAGTCGGCGTACTGCACCGGCAACGGCGACCACTCGGGCGTCCGTCCCGCCGTACGGGCTCCGTAGGCGGCCGCCAGGTCCCCGTTCAGCGGCCCTTCCGACCACTCGTCACCGGCGATGTGGTGCAGCAGGAGCAGCAGCGTCCATTCCTCACGGCCCGTCCGGAACACATCGACGCGCAACGGCAGTTCACGGTCCAGCTCGAAGCCGTACGCGCCCGCCCGGGCCAGCCGCTCGGGCAGCTGACCGGCGTCCGTGTCCTCCACCTCGAACGGCACGCGCACCTCGTCCGCGTCCAGCACCCGCTGGTAGGCCCGCCCCTCCTCGTCGGGGAAGATCGTGCGAAGCGTCTCGTGCCGGACGACCAGATCGTGCACCGCCGCCCGCAACGCCTCGACGTTCAGCTCACCGGTCAGCCGCCAGGCCGAGGGGATGTTGTACGTCGCGCTCCGGCCCTCCACCTGGTACAGCACCCACAGGCGCTGCTGCGCGGAGGACAGCGGCAGCCGCTCGGGACGCGTCCGCACCCCGAGCGCCGGCCGGGCCCGGACATCGGCCGTGGAGCCCCCCGCCAACCGCTGTGCGAGCCGGGTCACCGTCGGCGCGTCGAACACCGTACGCAGCGACACGTCGGCCCCGAACGCCGCCCGGAGCCCGGCGACCAGCCGCATGGCGAGCAGTGAGTGGCCGCCCAGGGCGAAGAAGTCGTCGTCCACACCGACCTGGTCCACGCCGAGGACGTCCGCGAACAGACCGCAGAGGATCTCCGCACGGGGATCGCGCGCCCGGCCGCCGTTACCGCTCGCCGCCGCGAAGTCGGGCGCGGGCAGCGCCCGGCGGTCCAGCTTGCCGTTCGGCGTCAGCGGCAGCGCGTCGAGGACGACGAAGGCCGCGGGGATCATGTGCTCGGGCAGGGCCGCTGCGGTGTGGGCCCGCAGCGTCTCCGAGTCGGTGCCCTCTCCGGTGGCGGGGACGACGTACGCGGCGAGCCGCTGCTCGTGCGGTACGACGACCGCGTGGGCCACGGACTCGTGCCGGGCGAGCACGGCCTCGATCTCACCGGGCTCGATGCGCACGCCACGGATTTTGACCTGGTGGTCGGTGCGGCCGAGGAAGTCGAGCGTGCCGTCCGGCCACCGGCGGGCCAGGTCGCCCGTGCGGTACATCCGGGCGCCCGGGCCGCCGTACGGGTCCGCGACGAATCGCTCGGCCGTGAGGACCGGGCGGTCGAGGTAGCCACGGGCGAGTTGGACGCCTGCCAGATACAGCTCACCCGCAACGCCCGGCGGCACCGGTCGCAGCGCCGCGTCCAGGACATAGGCCCGGGTGTTCCACACGGGACGCCCGATCACCACCCGGTCGGCCCCGGGAACCACCTGGCCGGCGGTGACGTCGACGGAGGCCTCCGTCGGCCCGTACAGGTTGTGCAGCTCGGCCGAGAGCACCTCGTGGAAGCGCTCCGCCACCGGTAGGGGCAGTGCCTCACCGCTGCACATCACCCGCCGCAGACTCGTGCACCGGGCGGCGGCCGGTTCCTCCAGGAACACGTGGAGCATCGACGGCACGAAGTGTGTGGTCGTCACGCCCTGTTCGCGGATCAGCGCCGCCAGGTACGCCGGATCCTTGTGGCCTTCCGGCCGGGCGACCACCAGCGTGGCCCCGGTGATCAGCGGCCAGAAGAACTCCCACACCGACACGTCGAAGCCGGACGGGGTCTTCTGAAGCACCCGGTCCTCGGGTCCGAGGCCGTATGCGTCCTGCATCCACAGGAGCCGGTTGACGATGCCCTCGTGCGGGACGACAACACCCTTGGGGCGGCCGGTCGAGCCGGAGGTGTAGATCACGTAGGCGGGGCTCAACGGGTCGTACACGGAGGGCAGTTCACCTTCCGGGCCCTGCGGCAGCGCGTCCTCGATGACGCACACAGGCCGTGCCTCTTCCAGCATGAGGGCGAGTCGCTCCCGTGGCTGATCGGCATCCAGCGGCAGATAGGCGCCGCCTGCGCGGTGTACCGCCAGCAGGGCGACGACGAGGTCCACGGAACGCGGCAACGCCACCGCCACCGTGCGCTCCGGGCCCACGCCCATTCCGGCCAGGACCTGTGCAGTCCGGTCGACCCGCACGTCCAACTCGGCGTACGTCAGCCGCTGTTCGTCATCCACGAGAGCGAGTGCGTCCGGCGTCCGCGCCACCTGCGCGCGGAACAGCTCCGGCAGGGTCGTTGCCGGTACGTCGTGCCGGGTGTCGTTCCACCGGACGAGCACCGACTCCCGCTCGGCTGCCTCCAGGACTTCCACATCCCGTAGTGGTAGGTCGGGGTCGGCGGCCACCTGCTCCAACAGTCGCACCAGGCGGCGGGCCAGCCGCTGGGCCGTCGTCTCGTCGTACAGGTCGAGTGCGTACTCCAGCAGCAGGGTGAGGCGGTCCTGGCCCACCTCGTCCACGAAGGTGAAGTGGAGGTCGAACTTGGCCATGCCCGTGTCCATGTCGAACCACTCGGTCGGCATGCCGAGCACATCCGGGTCGCCGTCGGGCCGGTAGTGGTAGCCGAGCATGACCTGGAAGAGCGGATTGCGGCCGGCGACCCGGGGCGGGTTCACAGCCTCGACGACGTGGTCGAAGGGCAGGTCCTGGTTCTCGAACGCCTTCAAGGCGGATTCCCGCACTCGCGACAGGAGTTGACGGAAGGTGAGATGCCCTTCGCTGCCGGACAGGTCGGTGCGCAGGACGAGCGTGTTGACGAAGAAGCCGACCAGGTCGTCGAGCGCGTTGTCCGTGCGCCCCGCGATGGGCGCCCCCAGCGGAATGTCGTCCCCGGCGCCGAGCCGGTGCAGCATCGCCGCCGTGGCCGCCTGGAACAGCATGAACATGCTGGTGTTCGTGGCGCCGGACAGTTCGCGCAAGGCGCGGCCGGTGTCGCCGGCGAGGTCCAGGCGGACCTTGCCACCACGTCCGGTGGGCTCGTCCGGCCGGGGCCGGTCGAGAGGCAGCGACAGCTCCTCCGGCAGCTCGCGCAGGTACTCGGTCCAGTGGGCCAGCTGGGCTTCGCCGACCTGCCCGAGCAGCGTGTCCTGCCACAGGGTGTAGTCGGCGTACTGGACCGGCAGCGGCGCCCACTCCGGGGGGCGGCCCTCGAGACGGGCCCGGTACGCGTTGGTGAGATCACCGAGGAACGGCCGGTCCGACCACTCGTCGGTGGTGATGTGGTGCAGCACCAGCGCCACCACGTGCTCGCTGGGGTCGAGCCTCAATACCTCGGCCCGTACGGGGAGTTCCGCACTCAGATCGAACGGCCGCCGCTGAGCCGCCTCAATGCGCGCCGCCAGCTCTCCCTCGGTGACATCGGCGACCTGGAAGTCGGGTTTGGCCCGGCCCGGCGGCACGATCCACTGATATGGCTCGCCGTCCGACTCCAGGAATCGTGTCCTCAGACCTTCATGACGATCTGTCACGTCACCCAGCGCCGCCCGCAGCGCGTCGAGGTCCAGCTCGCCGCGCAGTCGGAAGACGAGGGGGAAGTTGTAGGCGACACCGCCGCCGGTGAGGCGCTCCACCAGCCAAAGCCGCCGCTGGGCCGCCGACAGCGGGATGCGCGCGGGCCGTTCGGACACCGGCCGCAGCGCGGGCCGCGCGGGCCGTCCGTCCTCCGCCCGCAATGCCAGCACCTCGGGGGTGGGCGCCTCGAACAGGTCGCGGATGGCCAGTTCCGCGCCCAGCTCGGTGCGGGCCCGGCTGATCAGCCGGGTCGCGAGCAGGGAATGGCCGCCCAGGTCGAAGAAGTTGTCCTCCGCACCGGTGCGGGGCAGCCCCAGCACCTCGGCGAAGAGCCGGCACAGCACTTCCTCGACGGGAGTCTCCGGGCCCCGCCCCTCCGACAGGGCGACCGCAGGCTCGGCATCCGGTAGCGCCCGCACATCGAGCTTGCCGTTGTCATTCATCGGCAGCCGGGGCAACACCACGAAAGCGGCCGGGACCATGTAGCCGGGCAGCCGCTGACCCAGGTCGTCGCGCAGCCGCCGTACGAGGGCCCCGCTGCCGCGTGTGGCGGTCGGAGTGTTGGCGTACGGGGCGACGCCACTGTCCGGGCGCGGGAGGTGCAGGTCGGCTGTGCGCCGGTAGGCCGTACCCCGTACGAAGACCGCGTCGAAGAAGCCCGGCTCGTCCGACCAGGTGGTCAGGACGCGGTGACCGTGGGCCGCGCCCAGCGAGCGCACTTCCTCCGGCTCTACACCCGCCGACACCGTCCCCGGCACCCGCCCGGCGTCGATCGCCCGCATCGCAGCGAGGTCGCCCGCCGTCCGCGCGTCCGGAATCCGCCGTACCCGAAGCAGCTCCAGTCCTTCGAGGCCGGCAAGCAGCGCGCCGGGCCCGGACCACTCGTGCATCGGGGCGTCGTTCAGCCGAAGTGCGTCATCCGGTGCCGACTGGTCGTCGTACAGCACCACGTCGTACCGGTACCGCGTCAGCTCGTTGTGGTGCTGTCCCGCCTTGGTGCGCACCTCGGCGCCGACACCGAGGGTGGCGAACCAGTCCGGGTCGACAAGCAGCTCCTTCTCCAGTGCGAGGCCCCGGTCCACGGCCCGGCGCAGGGCCTCCGGATCGGTGTCCGTGCCCGCGCGGGCGAGCTGGATACCTGTCTGGAACACACGGGCCTGTCGCAGATCGCGTACGTCGCCGAGGAACAGCGCGCCGCCCGGTGCCAGCAGCCCCATCGCGCCGCGGATCACCTTGCGCAGATGATCCAGGCTCGGGAAGTACTGCACGACGGAGTTGATGACGACCGTGTCGAAGAAGCCCGTCGGCAGCCCGTCGGTGACCTCGGCCGGCTGGCACCGCAATTCCACCTTGTGCGCCAGCTCCGGATCGGCCTTCAGGTCCTCTCCGATCTTGCGGATCACGGGTGCGGCGAAGTCGGTGGCCCAGTAGGACTCGGCGTCGGGGGCGAGCTGTGAGAGCAGCAGACCGGAGCCGACGCCGATCTCCAGGATGCGCTTCGGCCGCAGCTCGCGGATCCGCTCCACGGTGGCCGCGCGCCACTCGCGCATGTGCTCCAGCGGGATGGGCTGTCCGTCGTACGAGCTGTCCCAGCCCGCGAAGTCCTCGGTGAAGACCGCGGTGCCGATCTCGCTGTACTCGGCGGAGTAGATCTCCTGCCACTCGCCGATCTGCTCGCGCTCGGCCGTCTCCCGTGCCTCGTCGTCCGGTTCGGCCGGTACGACATAGCCCACCAGGCGCTGGGTGCCGGGAGCCGCCGTGTCGTCACGGGCGACCACGGCGGCCTGCGCGACCTGCGGATGCTGCGCCAGCGCCGTCTCGATCTCGCCCAGCTCCACCCGGTGGCCGCGGATCTTGACCTGGTCGTCGGTGCGGCCGAGGAAGTCGAGATTGCCGTCCGCGCGGCGGCGCACCAGGTCGCCGGTCCGGTACATGCGCTCGCCGGGCAGGCCGTAGGGGTCGGCGACGAAGCGCTCGGCGGTCAGACCGGGCCGGTCGAGGTAGCCGCGCGCCAGACCCACACCCGCGATGTACAGCTCACCCGCCACCCCGTCCGGCACCGGCCGCATCCACGTGTCGAGGATGCGGGCGCGGGTGCTGCGGATGGGGCGGCCCACGGTGGGCGTCGCGCTGTCGTGCGTACCTCCGCCGAGTGTGTTGATGGTGTACTCGGTGGGCCCGTACAGGTTGTAGCCGTACGTCCCCTCCGTGTCCCGCAGCGTGTTCCACACGGTCTCGGTGACCGCTTCGCCGCCGAGCAGGACCAGCGGCGGGCGGTGGCCCTCCAGCAGACCCTCCTCGATCAGCACATGTGCGTAGGTCGGCGTGACGTTGACGACGTCGATGCGGTGCGTCTCGCAGTACGCGACGAGCGCGGTGGCGTCGCGGCGCAGTTCCTCGTCGCAGATGTGCACCTCATGTCCCTCGACGAGCCACAGCAGCTCCTCCCAGGACATGTCGAAGGCGAAGGAGACGGTGTGCGCGATGCGCAGTCGGCGCCCGCCCGCCGACGCGATGGCGGGGGCGAAGATCTCCGTCTGGTGGTTGAGCTGCATGTTCGTCAGACCGAGGTACGGCGTGACGACGCCCTTGGGGCGGCCAGTCGAGCCGGAGGTGTAGATGACGTAGGCCGGGTGCTCCAGACTGAAGCGCACCTCGACGGGGGCGGCGGAGCAGTCGGCCAGTTCGGCGGCGGTGCCGGGATCGTCCAGCAGCACCCGGGGGACCGTGCCCGTGAGGGTCCCGGAGACGGCCGCGTTCGACAGCAGCAGGAGCGGCCGGGCGTCCTGAAGCATCAGCGACAGCCGGTCGGCCGGGTGGTCCAGCTCCAGCGGCTGATAGGCGGCGCCGGTGCGCAGCACGGCGAACAGCGCCACCACCATGTCGACGGAGCGCGGCAGGCCGAGGGCGACGACCGTCTCGGGGCCTGCGCCGCGCGTGATCAGCAGCCGGGCCATCCGGTTGCAGCGCGCGTCGAGTTCGGCGTAGGTGAGGACCTGCTGCCCGAAGACGAGGGCGGTGGCGTCCGGGGTCCGAGCCGCCTGGGCGGCCAGCATGTCGGCCACCGTCTCGTGCGGCACCGGCTCGCGGCTTGCCGCGTCCTCGTGGGTCAGCGCGGCGGCCTCGGCGGGCAGCAGCGGATCGAGGGAACCGACGGGCGCCGACGGGTCGGCGACCAGCCGGTCGAGCCACAGGGCGAAGCGGTCCAGCAGGGCCTGGGCATCGGGCCCCTCCACGAGGTCGGGACGGTACGCGAGGGTGACGCGGACACTCTCGCCGGGGGTGACGACGAGGTTGACCGGGTAGTGGGTGGCATCCACATTGGCCACGGCGGTCGCGCCGTGCCGTTCGCGCAGTTCGGCGAGGCGCTCGTCCGTGTCTGCGTTGCGCAGCACGAACAGCGTGTCGAAGAGCCGCCGGTGACCCGTCTCGGCCTGGAGCACACCGAGCCCCAGGTATTCGTGCGGCATCAGCTCCAGCCGCTCGCCCTGGACGCGGCGCAACAGGTCCAGGACCGGTTCGCGCGGGTCGAAGGCGATGCGCGCGGGGACGGTGTTGAGGAACATGCCGATCACGTTCTCGACGTCCGGCACCTCGCTGGGCCGTCCGGCCACGGTGGTGCCGAACACCACGTCACTGCGGCCTGTCGCGCTCGCGAGCGTCAGTCCCCACGCCGCGTTGAGCAGCGTGTTGAGTGTCAGGCCGTGGCGTCGCGCGCACTCCCGCAGCCGTGCGCCCGACCCTGCGGGGAGCACGGTCTCCAAGTGCTCGGGGATCACCGGTTCCAGTCCGCGGTCCGCGGCCGACGGCACCAGGAGCGTGGGCTCCTCCAGGCCGTCAAGGGCGCGGCGCCAGGCGTCCGTGGCTTCGCTGTCGTCCTGGTGCTCCAGCCAGGTCAGATAGTCACGGTACGAACCGGGACGCTCCAGCCCGGCGGGATCGCCCGCGCTCTCGTACAGCGCGAAGAGCTGGTCGAGGAAGAGCCAGGCGGACCAGCCGTCCCACAGGATGAGGTGGCGGCCGACGACGAGCCGGTCGCCCCGGTCGTCGCCGAGGCGTACGAGCAGCATCCGGAAGAGGAGGGGCCGCGTCAGGTCGAAGCGCCGGGAGCGCTCCTCGTCCATCAACGCGCTCAGCCGTACGTCCTGTTCGGCGGCCGGGAGCGCGGACAGGTCGACCTCTTCGAGCGGGATCTGCGGATCGCGGACGATGAACTGCACGGGCTCGCGCAGTCCTTCACTCGTGAAACCGGCGCGCAGGCTCGGGTTGCGGTCGAGCAGCGCGCGGGCGGCCGTCCGCAGACGCTCGGCGTCGACGCGTACCGCGAAGTCGAACGACTCGTGCACGGTGTAGACGTCCAGCGCGCTGTCGTCGTACGTGGAGTGGAAGAACAGGCCTTCCTGGAGCGGCGCGAGCGGCCACACGTCCTCGATCCGGCCCGGCGCGAGCCGCTCCACGCGGGAGCGCTCCTCGGGCGTCAGCGAGAAGGCGGAGGCGGCCGTCCCGTCGGCGGACCCGTCCTCGCCGACCGTTGCGGCGGCGGCCAGCGCCGCCGGGGTGCGGTGCTCGAAGATGTCGCGGGGGCTCAGCGCGAGCCCGGCGCGGCGCGCGCGGCTGGAGACGCCGATGGAGCTGATGCTGTCGCCGCCGAGCAGGAAGAAGTCGTCGTCGATGCTCACTTCGGGCAGTTTCAGCACGGCGGCGAAGATCTCCGTCAGCACCTGTTCGCGGGCATCACGCGGGGCGCGGGCGGCGGCGCGTACAGTCGACGGAGCGGGCAGCGCGGCCCGGTCCAGTTTGCCGCTCGGGGTGAGCGGCAGGGCGTCGAGGACGACGAAGGCGCCTGGCACCATCGGAGCGGGAAGCACGGCGGTGAGGGCCTCACGGAGCCCTGCCGCGTCCGGGCCTGTGTCGCTTGCGGGCACGACGTAGGCGACCAGCGCGTCGTCGCGGACCGTCACGGCGGCCTGGGCGACCTCCGGCTCGCGTACCAGGGCCGCCTCGATCTCGCCGAGTTCGATGCGATTGCCGCGCAGCTTGACCTGACGGTCGGTGCGGCCCAGGTACTCGATCACACCGTCCGCCCGGCGTCGCACCAGGTCCCCGGTGCGGTACATCCGGCTCCCCGGCGGGCCGTACGGATCTGCGGTGAACCGCTCGGCCGTCAGCGAGGGGCGGGCGTGGTAGCCGCGCGCCAGCTGCACACCGCTCAGATACAGCTCTCCCGCGATTCCGTCGGGGACGGGCCGGAGGCAGGTGTCGAGCACACGCAGGCCCGTGTTCCACACCGGTCGTCCGATGGGCACGGTGGGGCCCTGGTCCCCGTCGTAGGTGTGGTGCGTGACGTCGACGGCGGCCTCGGTGGGCCCGTACAGGTTGTGCAACGGTACGCCGGTGAGCGCCTGCCACCGCGCCGCGGCGGACACGGGCAGCGCCTCGCCACTGCTGAAGGCACGGCGCAGCGAAGCGGACCAGGCGGGATCCCCGGTGACCTCGTCCGCCCGCAGGAACGCGTCCAGCATGGACGGCACGAAGTGGAGTGTGGTGACCCGCTGTTCACGGACCAGATCGACGAGATGGGCGGGGTCGCGATGTCCGTCCGGCCGGGCGAGGACGACGGCCGCGCCCTGGAGCAGCGGCCAGAAGAACTCCCAGACGGAGACGTCGAAGCTCGACGGCGTCTTCTGGAGCACGCGGTCGTCGGGCCGCAGCCCGTAGGCGTCCTGCATCCAGGCCAGACGGTTGACGATGGCGCGGTGGGTGACGACGACGCCCTTCGGGCGGCCGGTCGAGCCGGAGGTGTAGATGAGGTAGGCGGGATCGTCCGGTCCGGCCGGCGACACCCGGACGGACGCGTCCCGCTCCGGCACCTTGTGGGTCTCCGCGTCGAGCACGAGCACGGTGAGGTCATCGGTCCGCGGCACAGTGCCCGCGGTGCCGGGCACGGTGACGGCCAGTGCCGCACCGGAGTCGGCGAGCATGTGGGCCACGCGGTCGGCCGGGTAGTCGGGGTCGACCGGCAGATAGGCGGCGCCCGACTTCAGGACGCCGAGCAGTGCCACCATCAGCTCGGCCGAGCGGGGTACGGCGACCGCGACGAAGGATTCGGGGCCCGCGCCCAGGGCGCTCAGCCGGTGGGCCAACGCCTCGGCCCGGGCGTCCAGTTCGGCATAGGTCAGCCGTTCGTCCTCGAAGACGACGGCCGTGGCGTTCGGTGTGCGGGCGGCTTGCTCGGCGACGGCCGCGGGCAGGGTGGTCGACGGGACGGTGTGCTCGTCCCCGGCGCTCGTGGCAGCCTCCCACTCCCGCGGGGACAGCAGGTCCACCGATGCGGCCGCCGGCCCGGGGTCGGCCGCGACCGTCTCCAGGATCCGCGCCAGCCGGTCGCCCAGGGCGCGGACGGTGTCGGCGTCGAGGCGTCCGGCATGGTGCTTGAGCCGCAGGTCGAGCCTGCGGCCCGGCTTGACGATGAGGGCGAGCGGATAGTGCACGGCGTCGTGGAAGGCGTGGCCGGTGATCCGCACCGAGCCGGAGGCGTCGCGCAGGTCCCCGTCGGACGGGTAGTTCTCGAACACGACGAGAGTGTCGAAGAGTTCGCCGCTGCCCGCCGGGCCCGCAATGCGCTGGATCTCGGCGAGCCCCAGGTGCTGATGGTCGAGCAGATGCGCCTGCTCGTCCTGGAGCCGGGTGAGCAGAGCGGCGAGTGTCTCCGCGGCCTGCCAGCGGAAGCGTGTCGGCAGGGTGTTGATGAACAGTCCCACCATGGACTCGATGCCGGCGACCTCGGTGTCGCGGCCCGAGACGGTCGTGCCGAACACCACGTCGTGGCGTCCGGTCATTCGCCCGATGAGCAGCCCCCAGGCCGCCTGGACCACGGTGCCGAGCGTGACACCGTGCTCGCGTGCCCGTTCGGCCAGCAGCGCGGTGGTCCTTTCGGACAGCTCCACACGGACCTGCCCGGGCCGCAGCGGCCCGCCGTCCGGCGGCGACGCGACCAGACGCGTCGGTTCGTCGACCCCGGCGAGCGCGGAGCGCCAGGCGTCACGGGCGGCGTCCCGGTCCTGGCGGGCGAGCCGGGCGAGATGGTCGGCGTACGGGGTGACCGCGGGCAGGCCGGGCTCGGGTGTGCCGTAGTACGCCATGAGTTCGCGGTGCAGCACGGGCAACGACCAGCCGTCCGCGACGATGTGGTGGAACGTCAGCACCAGACGGCAGTGCTCGGCGCCCAGCCGGACCAGGGCGCAGCGCACCAGCGGCGGCCGGCCCAGGTCGAACCGTGCGGCACGTTCGTCCGCGGCCACCGCTTCCGCCAGCGTCTCGCGTACCGCGCCGTCCTGCGCGGACAGGTCGACCTCGCGCCACGGCAGTGCGGTGTCCCCGACGATGATCTGCACGGGGGTGCCGTCGGAACGCTGACGGAAGCCGGCACGCAGCGGCGCGTGCCGGTCCAGCAGCGCCTGCGCGGCGCGGCGCAGCATCCCGCCGTCGACCGGACCCGACAGGTCGAGCACCTGTTGGACGACGTAGGCGTCGTCGCCGGGCCCGCCGACCAGGGCATGGAAGAAGAAGCCCTCCTGGAGGGGCGTCAGCGGCAACAGCTCCCGTACCGCGAGCGGCTCGGAGCCCTGGATCTCGGCGAGTTCGCCGGGGGAGAGCTCCACGAGCGGGGAGCGAGCGGTGTCCGCGGGGGTCTCGGCCAGGTCGACGGCGACCTCGGCGAGCGCCGCGACCGTGCGGTGGCGGAAGACGTCCCGGGGTGTCAGCCGCAGTCCGGCCTCCCGGGCGCGGACCAGCAGCTGGATGGCGGTGATGCTGTCGCCGCCCAGTGCGAGGAAGTCGTCGTCGACGGTTGTCGAGCGCAGGCCGAGCACCTCGGCGTACAGGCGGCAGAGCAGTTCCTCGCGGGCTGTGCGCGGGAGTCGCCCGGAGCTGAGCGCCCCGTAGTCCGGTACGGGCAGGGCCTTGGCGTCGAGCTTGCCGCTCGGCGTGACCGGCAGGACGTGCAGGGGGACGAAGGCGGAGGGGACCATGTAGTCGGGCAGCCATTCGGCGGCGTGCGCGCGCAGGGACTTCATCAGCGCGCCGACGTCGCGGAACGGAACGGGCCGGTTCGCGTGCGGGCACCGGCCGCCGGGACGGTAGAGCCCGTCGACAGCGCCGCCGGTGTCCGTGCTCCGGGTGAAGACGGCGTCCAGCGAGCCCTCGTCGGCGTCACCGTTCCAGGTGACGGCCACGCGGTAGCCGTGTTCGGCACCCACGGCGTGCAGCTCCTCCGGGTCCACGCCGACGGCGGCCGGGCGGCTGCTGTCCTCCAGCCGCCGCAGCGCGGAGAGGTCGTCGGTGAGGCGGGCGTTGGGCACCGCCGTCAGCCGCAGCCGGCCGGGCCGGTCCGCGAGCAGGGCGGCAACCTCGGGGATGCCCGCGGCCTCGGACCAGTGGACCTCCTGCTCGGCGGGTGCGGTGCGCGCGGGGTCGCCGAGCCGCAGCACGACGTCGTAGCGATAGCGGCTCAGCTCGTTGTGGTGGCCGGCCCGCTTGATCCGTACCTCGGCGTCCAAACCGTCGAGCCCGGCGAAGAAGTCGGGGTCGAGCAGCAGCTCGCCCTCCCAGCGCACGGACCGCTCGACGGCGGCGCGCAGCGCGGCCTTGTCCGTCTCGCCCTCGCCGTCGGCGCGCCGGGCCTCCACGGCGGCGCGCAGGGTGCGCAGCAGGCGCAGGTTGCGCACGTCGCCGACGAACACGCGGCCGCCGGGCGCCAGCAGCGAGGACACCTTGCGCAGGACGTCGGCGAGGTAGTCGGAGCTCGGGAAGTACTGCGCCACGGAGTTGATGACGACGGTGTCGAAGAATCCTTCGGGCAGTCCGTCGGTGTCGTGCGCGGGCCGGGCGCTCAGCTCGACCCGGCCGGACAGCTCCGGGACGGTGTCGATCTGGGCGCGCAGCGCCCGCACCGCCTCGTGCGAGACGTCCGTGCCCCAGTAGGTCTCGCATCCGGGTGCGATGCGCGACAGGAGGAGACCGCTGCCGACGCCGATCTCCAGGACGCGGCGGGGGCTTGTGAGTTCGAGGATGCGGTTCACGGTGGCGTCCCGCCACTCCCGCATCTCTGCGACCGGGATCGGGAGGCCGTCGTACATGCTGTTCCAGCCCGCGAAGTTCTCGCGGAAACCTTCGGACCCGGCGGCGCCGTAGAGGAGTTCGTGCAGGTCCTTCCACTCCTCGACCTGCTCGGTCTCGTCGTGGCCCGGCCGGGCGTCGAGCGAGGGCACGACGTACGCGGCGAGGCGCCGGTCGCCCGGCCGGTCCTCGCGCGCGACCACCGTGACCTGGTCCACGGCGGGGTGGCGGCGCAGTGCGGACTCGATCTCGCCCGGCTCGATGCGAAAGCCCCTGATCTTGACCTGGGTGTCGGCGCGGCCGAGGAACTCCAGGCGCCCGTCCGCCTTCCAGCGCACCAGGTCGCCGGTGCGGTAGAGCCGCTCGCCCGGCGTGCCGGGGTCGCTGAAGGGGTCGGCGACGAACCGCTCGGCGGTGAGGTCGGGCCTGTCGAGGTAGCCACGGGCCAGTCCGGCCCCGCCGAGGTACAGCTCACCCGGTACACCCGCCGGGACCGGCTGGAGACGGGCGTCCAGCACATAGGCGCGGGTGCCCGGGTCGGGGCCGCCGATGGGGACCACGGATCCGGCCGGGGTGTCGGGGTCGCACAGTCCGAGGGTGGAGTTGGTGGTCGCCTCGGTGGGGCCGTAGGCGTTGAACATCATCCTGCCGCGTGCGTAGCGGCCGACCAGTTCGGGGGAGACCCGCTCCGTGCCCGCCAGCAGGGTGGCGGCCGCCGGGAGGTGCACGTCCTCCGGCATGGCCGCGAGCAGGGCGGGCGGCAGGATCATGAAGGTGATGCCGTTGTCGTGGGCGTACTCCGCGAGCGGTGCGCCGGGCACCCGGCGCTCGGCCGGGACGACGACGAGACGGCCGCCGGACAGCAGGCCGAGGCACAGGTCCCAGAAGGCCACGTCGAAGCTGGGCGAGGCGAACTGCAGGACGCGGCTGTGCGGGCCGATGCCGAAGCGTTCGCTCTGGGTGGCCACGAGCTTGGCCACACCGCTGTGGGCGAGGACGACGCCCTTGGGCCGGCCGGTCGATCCCGAGGTGTAGATGACGTACGCGGCGTTGAGGACGGTGAGCGCTCCGCCGCGGTCCGCGTCGGCAGGGTCGTGGACCGGGCGGCCCGCCAACTCGGCCACGTCGGCGGGGGAGTCGAGCACCACACGCGCCATGCCCTCGTGCTCGGGGATGTCCTGAGCCGTGTCCGCCGTCGTCACGAGGCACACCGGCGTGGCGTCGCCGAGCATGTAGGCGATCCGGTCGGCCGGGTAGTCGTGGTCGATCGGCAGGTAGGCGGCGCCGGACTTGAGCACGGCGACCTCGGCGACGATCAGCTCGGCCGAGCGGGGCAGGGCCAGCGCGACGATGCGCTCGGGACCGGCGCCCCTGGCGATCAGGGCGTGGGCGAGCCGGTTGGCCCGCTCGTTCAGTTCGGCGTAGGTCAGCCGCTCGTCCTCGAAGACCAGGGCGATGTCGTCGGGGCGCAGGCGCACCTGGTCGGCGAACATCTCGGGCCAGGTGGCCGAAGGCACCGTGTGCTCCGTGGCGTTCCACTCCACGACGACGTGCCGGTACTCGTCCGGTGTCATCAGTGTCAGGGCGCCGACGGCAGTTGCGGGGTGCTCCAGGCCGTCGGCCAGCACGGTGGCGTAGTGGCCGAGCAGCCGGTCGACGGTGCTGTCCTCGAAGAGGTCGGGCCGGTAGACCGCCCGTACCTCGCCCGGCAGTACCTCCAGCATCAGGTCGACAGGGCCCGGTGCCCCGGTGAACGGCCGCGAGGCGGTGGCGAACGCGGTGTTGAAGAACAGGCCACCGCCGCGCGTCGGTTCGGGGCGCAGCTCGTCGACGAGGGCGGTGAGCTCGATCGGGTGGGCCTCGGCTTCGTCGCGGGCCGCCGCCGCGCGCCGTACGAGCTCGTCGAATGCGGGCTCGCCGTCGCAGGTGACGCGCACGGGCATTCCGCCGTGTCCCACGGTCACCTCGGGGGCGCCGCTGTAGCGGTGCAGTAGTGCGGCATACGCACCGAGCAGGGTCTCGTCCGGGGCGTCGAGCCCCAGAGGCCGCGTCCGGACCGCACGCTCGGCCGTCGCGGCCGGCGGGTAGGGCCGGTCTGCGGGCAGCGCCGTCTCCTGGGGGAGCGGTGTGAGCAACTGCCGCCAGTACGCCACGACTTCTTCAGAACCGGACACGGTGGCCGAGCCTCCCCAGCAGTCGTTCCCGGCTCCCGGCCGGGGTCGGTCGGCGTCATACTAAGGTAAGGATTACCTAATCCAACAGGCTTTCATGCGGCGGTGGGCCCGGCGACGGCACTGCCCTACATTTAAGGCGTGCCTAACCTAAGGAAGTTGACGTGGGGGGGAGCTCGGTGATCGGCGCCGGAAGACCGCGCGCAGCGCTGCTCGTTGCGCTGCCCTCCGCGGCCCTTCTCACCCTGTGTGTGCTGTCGATGGCCTTCGGAGCGCTCAGCGTTCCGCTCGACCAGGTGTGGGACACCCTCGCCGGGCACGCGCCCAGCACCAGGATCGAGAATGTCATCTGGTCCGTGCGCGTTCCGAGAACGGCCCTCGGTCTCGCGGCCGGAGCCGCTCTCGGCCTGTCGGGCGCGCTGATGCAGGCACTGACCCGCAATCCGCTCGCCGACCCCGGAGTGCTCGGCGTCAGCGCCGGCGCCGCGTTCGCCATCGTGTTCTCCGTCGGCGTCCTCGGACTGGGCTCCGTCTACGGCTACATCTGGTTCGCGTTCGCCGGGGCACTGGCCGCCAGCGTCCTGGTGTACCTGCTCGGCGGACTCGGACGGTCGGGCACCACCCCCGTCAAACTCGCCCTCGCCGGAGTCGCCGTCACCTCCCTGCTGTTCTCCCTGACCAGCGCCATCGCCCTCACCGACCCGGACGCGCTGAACCGCTACCGCTTCTGGTCCGCCGGATCGCTGGCCAACCAGGGCGACGAAGTCCTCGTGCGCGTCCTGCCGTTCCTCGCCGTCGGAGCCGTACTCGCGCTGGCCTGCGCCCCGGCGCTGAACAGCCTCGCCCTCGGCGACGACGTCGCCGCATCGCTCGGCCTGCGGCTGGGCCTGACCCGGATCCAGGGCGTACTCGCCGTCACGCTGCTCACCGGCGGCGCCGTCGCCGTCATCGGCCCGGTGGTTTTCGTCGGCCTCGTCGTCCCGCACATCGCCCGGGTGCTCGCCCAGTACGCCGGAGTCGGCCCCGACCACCGCTGGTTGCTGCCCCTGTCGGCCGTACTCGCCCCCTGCCTGCTGCTGGCCGCCGACATCGCCGGTCGCCTTCTCGCCCGGCCGACCGAGATCCAGGCCGGCATCCTCGTCGCCTTCATCGGCGGCCCGTTCTTCATCGCGATGGTCCGCCGCCGACGACTCGCGGAGCTGTGAGCATGACCGATCTCCTGTCCCGTACCCCCGGCCGCGTCACCTTCCGGTTGTCCGTCCCGCCCGTCTCCGGGGTGCTGCGGCCACGCCTGGTGTGGGTGAGCACACTCCTCGCGGCCGCCACGTTCCTGCTGTTCTGTCTCGGGATGACCGTCGGGGACATCCCCTTCTCGCTCATCGACGTCATGCGCGCCGTGGTGGGCACCGGCGATGCCGGCACCCTGCTCATCGTCCAGGAACTGCGCCTGCCGCGGGCCGTGGCCGGGCTCCTCGTAGGAATCGCATTCGGCATCTCCGGCGCGCTGTTCCAGACCATGACGCTCAATCCGCTGGCCAGCCCCGACATGATCGGCATCACTCAGGGAGCGGGCGCCGCGGTCGTCGCCGGCATCGTGCTGGGCTGGGACGGCGGCCTGAGCACCCAGGCCCTCGGTCTGTTCGGGGCCCTGGCCGCCGCACTGCTGGTCTACGCCCTCGCCTGGAAGCGCGGCACCACCGGCTACCGCATCGTCCTCGTCGGCATCGGCATCGCCTGGATCTGCACCAGCGCCACCGACTATCTGATGGCCCGGGGCGAGCGGTTCCAGGCGCAGGCCGCACTCGGCTGGCTCGTCGGCAACCTCAACGGCAGGGGCTGGGACCAGGTCGCATCGTTGGCGGTGGCCATGGCCGTTCTCGTGCCCGCGGCCCTGCTGCTCGGCCGGCTGATGCGCACGCTCCAACTCGGCGACGACGTCGCGCGCGGGCTGGGGACGAGGGTGCAGCCCGTCCGCCTCGCCGTCCTGCTGACGGGAGTTGGGCTCGTGGCCTTCGGCACGGCCGTCGCCGGCCCGGTCGCGTTCGTGGCGCTCGCTGCGCCCCAGATCGCCCAGCGGCTGGCCGGCACGGCCTGGCCGCCGCCGGTGGCCTCGGGGCTCACCGGCGCGCTCGCCGTCCTCGCGTCCGACCTGATCGCCCGGAAGCTGATCTCCGGTACGGAGCTTCCGGTCGGGATCGTCACGGGGGTCCTGGGGGCTCCCGTACTGCTGTGGCTGCTCGTCCGTGCCAATCGCGCCGGCTCAGGAGGCTGAACACGTGTCATCGAAGTCTGTGGACCCCGCGGGCCCCGATCTGCGGGCCGAAGGCCTGCGGCTGGCGTACGAGAGCCGCGTCGTCGTCGACGGCCTCGACGTGGCGATACCTCCCGGCCGTGTGACGGCGATCGTGGGGGCGAACGCGTGCGGCAAGTCGACGCTGTTGCGGGCGCTGGCGCGCCTGCTGGCGCCGAGGGCCGGCCAGGTGCTCCTGGACGGCCGTTCCGTCCAGTCCGTGCCGACCCGTGAACTGGCCCAGCGGCTGGGCATCCTGCCGCAGTCGCCGGTCGCGCCGGAAGGACTGACCGTCATCGACCTGGTGGGGCGGGGCCGCTCGCCGCACCAGACCTGGTGGCGGCAGTGGTCCAGGTCCGACGAACAGGCCGTTCACGACGCGTTGCGCGCCACCTCGATGGCTCCGCTCGCCGACCGCCCCGTCGACGAACTCTCCGGCGGGCAGCGTCAGCGCGCCTGGATCGCGATGGCCGTGGCGCAGGGGACACCGATGATGCTGCTCGACGAGCCGACGACCTATCTCGACCTCGCCCACCAGATCGATGTGCTGGACCTGGTCACCGACCTCAACAGGCACCAGGGGCGCACCGTCGTCATGGTCCTGCACGACCTCAACCAGGCCTGCCGGTACGCCGATCACGTCATCGCGATGAAGGAAGGCAGGATCGTCGCCGAGGGGGTGCCGGGGGACGTCATCACCGCCGCCGCAGTGGAGGAGGTCTTCGGGCTGCGCTGCCAGGTCGCCACGGACCCGGTCAGCGGCACGCCGATGATCATTCCGATCGGGCGTCACCACGAGGTCGCGGACACGGTCCTGCATGCGGCGTCGGACGCCGGTGCGGACGCGGTCGCCGTCACCGGGTCGGCCGGCTGACACCGGGGCGGGCCGACACGGCGGGCAACGGGCCCGCCCCGCCGGGCCGGTGAGTCACGGACGGACCGTCATCGTGAGCCGTTCACGGACAATCGTGAGCCGTTCACGGACGGTCCGTCATCGCGAGCCGGTCACGGACGATCCGTCGTCGTGAGCCGATCACGGACGGTCCGTCAGATAGCCGCCCATCGTGCGGAAGTAGTCGGTTGCGGCCAACTCGGTACCGTCCTCGGTCCTCACCCGCCTGAGCAGCAGGCCCCGGTTGCGTCCGAAGCGCGCGTCCGCACCGGCGACGATGACGACTCCGTCCCCCTCGCGGATGAAGATCCGCCCGGGGGTGCCTCCGTAACGTCCCTCCGACACGGATGCCGAGACGATGCGTATCCGCTGCCCGCGATGGTGGCTGAAGGCATTGGGGTAGGGGTCGGACTGGGCGCGGACGAACCTCTCCAGGTCCTCGGCGGGCCAGGACCAGTCGATCCTGCTGTCCCGCACGGAACGCTTGTGGAAGAAGCTGGCCTTCGAACGGTCCTGCTCGGTCCACACCGCCGTGCCGGAGGCGATCTGCGCGAGCGCGTCGTGGACGATCGGGCCGATGAGGTCAACGGTCTTGCGGAAGAGGTCCGTTGCGGTGTCGGTGGGGCCGACCGCCACGGAGCGCTGGAGCACGATGTCGCCCATGTCGAGTTCGCTGTCCATGCGGTGGGCGGTCACGCCGACCTCGGGCTCGCCGTTGATCAGGGCCCAGATCAGCGGCGAGAAGCCCGCGTAGGTGGGCAGCAGCGAGTCGTGCACGTTGAGGGTGCCGTGCGGAGGCAGGTCGAAGATCTCCGGGGGAAGCCAGGTGCGCCAGTTGTTCGCCACGATGATGTCGGGCTCGACGTCCCTGAGGGCGCTGAGCAGTTCGTCGTCCCCGGGCCGGTTGCGCAGCAGCACGGGCACGCCGTGCTTCTCCGCCAGGTCGGCCACGGAGTCGTCCCAGATCTTCTCGTAGGCATGGTCACTCTTGGGGTGGGTGACGACGAGGACCACTTCGTGCTCGGAGTCCAGCAGGGCCTGCAGCGTGCGGTGGCCCCAGGTCTGGTAGCCGAACATGACGACCCGCATGTGATTCCTCCTCAGACATTGCAAGGTAAGGCTAACCTTATCTAACATATGCGTGCTTAGGGAGGCGATGACGCGGTGAACACACTGCAGAGTGGGCCGGGCACCATCTACGACGTTCTGGGCATTGGGTTCGGGCCGTCGAATCTTGCTCTCGCAATAGCCGTCCAGGAGTACAACGCACAAGTCGCCGAAGACGACCGCATCAAGGCGGGCTTCCTCGAGAAGCAGCCGCGGTTCGGCTGGCACCGCGGGATGCTCATCGACGACGCCACGATGCAGGTGTCGTTCCTCAAGGACCTTGTCACGATGCGCGATCCGACCAGCGACTTCAGCTTCCTGTGCTATCTGCGCGAGCGGGGACGTCTGGTCGACTTCCTCAACCAGAAGACGCTCTTCCCGCTCCGCATCGAGTTCCACGACTACTTCGAGTGGGCCGCCGCCCGCGTCTCCGGCCTGGTGGAGTACTCCGCCGAAGTCGTCTCGGTGAAGCCGGTGACCGAGGGCGGCGAGGTCCGCTGGTTCGACGTCGCCGGCCGTGATCCGGCCGACCCGGAACGCCTGATCGTCCGCCGCGCACGCAGCCTGTGCATCGCCACGGGCATGGAACCCCACCTCCCGCCGGACACCGTTCTGTCCGACCGCATCTGGCACAACAGCGAGTTGATGCCCCGTGTGGCCCAACTCGTAGGCGACGGAACACCGGTACGCCGCGCCGTCGTGCTCGGCGCCGGACAGAGCGCCGCGGAAGCCGTCGACTACCTGCACCGCAGCTTCCCGGACGCCGAGATCTGCTCGGTCTTCGCCAAGTACGGCTACACACCGGCCGACGACAGCCCGTTCGCCAACCGGATCTTCGACCCCGAGGCGGTCGACATCTACTACCAGGCGCCGCGGGATGTGAAGCAGTCCCTCTTCGACTACCACCGCGGCACCAACTACTCCGTCGTGGACATGGACCTGATCGAGGCCCTGTCCAGGACGATGTACCAGGAGAAGGTCCAGGGCCGCGAGCGGCTGCGGATGCTGAACGTGTCCCGGATCCGGGAGGTCGACACGAGCGGCGACCGACTCGACATCACGGTGGAGTACCTGCCGACCGGAGAGCGCGACGTGCTCACCGCCGACCTGTTGGTCCATGCGACGGGCTATCAGCCGCGGGGCATCGGCGAACGACTCGGCGAGATCACCAAACTCTGCCTGCGTGACGAGGAGGACGCCCTGGTGGTGGGGCGAGACCATCGGGTCGCCACGCTGACGAACGTCACGTCGGACATCTATCTCCAGGGCGGCACCGAGCACACCCACGGCATCACCTCGACGCTGCTGTCGAACACGGCCGTACGGGCGGGTGAGATCCGTGCGTCGCTCGTCGCCCGGCGCATGGCACAACAGCCCGTGGCGCATCGGGCCGGCTGAGCGTGCACGGCCGGCCCCTGCGACTGCTGCCGCGGCGATTCGTGGCTGCCGGCCCAGGGCGCCGGGAGGGCGCACGTGCCTCCCTCCAGGCGCCGGGCCCGTAAGGGCGAGCTGTTGCGCTCAGTCGCCGCGGCGGGCCGTACGGCGGAGGTCGCGGGCGGCGCGGGCCTCGCGCGCGAAGTGCCGGGCGAAGGCGACGGCACCCCAGAGCAGGAGAACGTTCACCAGCGCTCCGCCGGCGAGCGGGATCAGCAGGTCGAACGTGCCGGGTGGGTGTTCGGCCGTCGACGTCTCGGCGCCCATGGCAGATGCCAGCGCGTACACGAGGACGGTGACCAGGGTGGACCCTGGGAAGGTCGCCAGATACAGCGGTGCGGCCCAGCCGTCCTGTTCGCCCGTCGCGCCGGCCGCGAGGGAGGCGACGGTCACCAGGGCGACGTAGCCGGCCGCTGCGGCAAAGGCAGTGGACCGGGCGTGCCTGCGTCCGAGCGGCATGCGGTCTCCCTGTCGGTCTATGGGTGAGGCCCTGTGCCCAAAGGCGCCGGGGAGCGCGCCGTCCACCGTGGCGGCCGCTGCCCTATTGAACACGTTCAAGTCGCCCGTGTCACGCCGGTCGGCCCGTCGGCGTCGGCTGCGGCCGGCAGGACGACACGGCCCTCTGTGACAGGGGCCGGACTGGTGGCACACTGGCCGAACAGGCCGTATCGGCGGTCCAGTCCACACGCCTGGGGCACTCATGAACATCCGGCTCCCGTTCCGACTTCTGGCCGCAACGGCTGTGGCAGGCCTGATGCTCACCGCCTGCAGCGGCTCCGACGGGTCCCCGGGCGCATCGGGATCGCCGTCCGCCGCAACGGGGACCTCCGCGCAGTCCGCAACGCCCCGCCCCTCCGCGCCGCCGACGACCACCCCGGCGGGCACGCAAGCACCGACCACGCCCGCTCCCCACGGCACACCACCGCTCGGTTCCTTGAGCCTCCAGCCGGTGTGGCCGTTCGCCACGCTCGCCCAAGCCGAGGCGTGGGAGCGTGCCTACCGCTCCAGCGGCCACCAGCCCTGGCATCTCGACCCCGAGCAGACCGCGCTGTCCTTCACCCGTGGCTACCTGGGCTTCAAGGAGATCGACCGGGTGTCCTCCCGCTCGGTCCGTGGTCGGCAGGCCCGCATCGGTGTCGCACCGACCGGACCCGAGAGCGGCACCGCAGCGGTGATTCACCTCGTGCGCTACGGCACCGGAAAGGACGCCCCGTGGGAGGTCGTCGGCACCGACGACACGACGTTCTCGCTCACCACCCCCGCGTACGGGTCGCTGGTGCGCTCCCCGGTGGTGACCGGCGGGCGGATCACCGGGGTGGATGAGAGCATCCGCGTGACGGTTCACCAGCCGTCGTCCGCTGCGCCGTTGGGCACCTCCGCGTGCTGCACTGCGGCCGGCGGCAACGACCAGCCATGGAAGGTGTCGGTGTCCTTCTCCGGAGCCAGGGACCCGGTGCTCACGGTCGTCGCATCCACCGGCGGGCACGTCGCCGACGTCGAGCGTTTCACCATCACCGCGGTACGCACCGGCTGACCACTGCTCGACGGCCCGCCCACCGGCCCGGTCGGTGTGCCTCCCCACCGGTCGGGCAACGGGGGCCCCTGCTGAGGTCGGCATCGATGTCGTGTGGCGGATGACGGCAGACCGACGGAAGGCGAGACCTGCCACCCTCGGTGAGAGGCGGAGCAGGTCAGTGGACGTCGGTGGACGTGCGCGCCTCATCCGCCCCTGGGCGTTCGAACTGGGTGCGGTACAGCTCCTCGTACCGCCCGCCTGCAGCCATGAGCTCGCTGTGGGTTCCGCGTTGGACGACCCGGCCTCCCTCGACAACCAGGATCAGGTCGGCTGCCCGCACGGTGGAGAGCCGATGCGCGATGACCACGGCCGTGCGGCCCTCGAGCGCCTCCCCCAGGGCTTCCTGTACGGCGGCCTCGGAGGTGGAGTCGAGGTGGGCGGTTGCCTCGTCGAGGATGACGACCCGCTGGCGGGCCAACAGCAGCCGGGCGATGGTCAGCCGCTGGCGTTCGCCACCGGAGAGCCGATAGCCGCGCTCGCCGACCACGGTGTCCAGGCCGTCGGGCAGCGAGGCCACCAGTCCGGTCAGTCGGGCCCGGCGCAGAGCGTCCCAGATCTCCTCCTCGGTTGCCCCGGGCCGGGCAAGGAGCAGGTTGGCGCGCACCGATTCGTGGAAGAGATGGCCGTCCTGGGTGACCATGCCGATCGTCTCGCGGATCGAGTCCGAGGTCAGGTCGCGTACGTCGATGCCGTTCAGCCGTACGGAACCGGCGTCGGCGTCGTACAGCCGCGGCATGAGTTGGGCGATCGTGGACTTGCCCGCGCCGGACGAGCCGACCAGTGCGACCATCCGCCCGGGTTCGGCGCGGAACGAGATGTCGTGCAGCACCTCGGCGCCACCACGGGAGTCGAGGGTGGCGACATCTTCGAGTGAGGCGAGGGAGACCTTGTCGGCGGAGGGGTAGCCGAAGCGGACCTCGTCGAACTCCACGGACACCGGCCCGTCCGGCACCCGGCGGGCGTCGTGCTTCTCGGCGATCAGTGGTTCCAGGTCGAGGATCTCGAAGACCCGCTCGAAACTGACCAGGGCGCTCATGACCTCGACACGGGCGCCGGCCAGCGAGGTCAGCGGGGCGTAGAGACGCGTGAGGAGCAGGGCGAGGGCGACGACGGCTCCCGGGTCCAGGCTGCCTCGCAATGCGTAGTAGCCGCCCAGTCCGTACACGAGCGCCAGCGCCAGGGCCGAGACCAGGGTGAGGGCGGTGATGAAAACGGACTGGGCCATGGCCGTACGGATGCCGATGTCGCGCACCCGGCGTGCACGAACGGCGAACTCGGCGGACTCGTCGGCCGGGCGTCCGAAGAGCTTGACGAGAGTCGCGCCGGGCGCGGAGAACCGTTCGGTCATCTGGGTGCCCATGGCGGCGTTGTGATCGGCGGCCTCACGCTGCAGCTTGGCCATGCGGGACCCCATCCGGCGGGCGGGGATGACGAAGACCGGCAGCAGTACGAGAGCGAGCAGGGTGATCTGCCAGGAGATGGTCAGCATCACGGCAAGCGTCATCAGCAGGGTGACGGTGTTGGAGACGACGCCGGACAGGGTGTTGCTGAAGGCCCGTTGGGCCCCGATGACATCGTTGTTGAGCCGACTGACGAGTGCGCCGGTGCGGGTGCGGGTGAAGAAGGCGATCGGCATCCGCTGGACGTGGTCGAAGACCGCCGTACGGAGATCGAGGATCAGCCCCTCGCCGAGGGTGGCCGACAGCCAACGGGTGAGCAGACCCAATCCGGCCTCGGCGACGGCGATGACAGCGATCAGCAGCGCGAGCCGGGTGACCGTCCCTGTCTCCTGGCCCTTGACGATCGCGTCGACGACGCGACCGGCGAGCACGGGTGTGGCCACGGCGAGCAGCGCCGTGACCACACTGAGCAGGAGGAAGCGGCACAGCTCCCCGCGGTGCGGCTGGGCGAAGGAGGCGATACGGCGCAGGGTGGCCCGGGAGAACGGCCTCCGGTCCTGCTGGGCGTTCATCGCGTTGTGCAGCGATGTCCACGCGGTGACTTCCATGTCCACGGGGGCGACTCCGGAATCTTTGTTGGCCGACGCGGGCCCCTCGGCCGGCGTGGCCCGGGGCACACCCAGCACGCTAGGACCTCAACCAAGATTGAGGTCAAATGATTCCTCCCGGCGCTTGACGTGGCCGTTCGCACGGAACGCGGAGGACGGGCCGGCCTTCACTGCGCAGGGCTCGGGTCGCGCCGCACACGACGCGGCACAGATCATGGGCACATGAGCACTTCGACCGGAACGAGCCGGGTCTGGTTGATCACCGGAGCCTCGGCGGGTCTGGGAAGGAGCCTGGCGGAAGCGGTACTGGAGGGTGCCGGGCGCGTGGTCGCAACCGCACGCAGCCCCGAACGGGTCACCGGCCTTGCCGAGCGCTTCCCGGCCGTGTCGTCACGGTGCGACAGGACGTCACCGACCCCGCACACGCGCGAAACGCGGTCTCCGAGGCGGTTGCGGCGTTCGGCCGCATCGACGTGGTGGTCAACAACGCCGGTTACGGATTGTTCGGTGCCCTGGAGGAACTCTCGGACGACGAACTGCGGGCACAGTTCGAAACCAATGTGTTCGGATCGCTCCACATGATCCGTGCCGCGTTGCCACAACTGCGCTCCCAGCGTTCGGGGCACATTGTGCAGATGTCCTCCCTCGAAGGCGCAGCCCCCGCGCTGGCCGGGGAGAGTGCATACGCGGCAACGAAGTTCGCTGTGGAGGGCATGTGCGAGGGGCTGACGAAGGAGGTCGCCCATCTCGGTCTCCGCGTGACGATCATCGAGCCGGGTCCCGTGCGCAGCGGCTTCGGCAGTCACGCGACGGTCCGGGCACCCATGATCAGGGACTACTCCGACAGCGTCGGAGCCGCTCTCGAGTGGTTCGAGGGCATTGCCGGGAAGCAGCCCAACGACCCGGCGCGAGTCGCTGCGGCAGTTCTTCGTGCTGTCGAAGCCGACGAACCCCCACTGCGTCTCGCCCTTGGCGAGGAAGCTGTTGCGGCCATCCGTGACAAGCTCGGCACCCAGTCGCAGGAGCTCGATTCCTGGTCCCACGTGAGCGAGTCCACCGCATTCCCGGCCTGATGCCGCCTGCCGGCGGCCGCGGGCGACCGCCGGGCGCGTCGGGCACGCCGCGTGGGGCCCGGCGCGGTGCTCGGGGATACCGTCGGCGGCATGGACGGTGATCGTCGAGGGTGGCGCCGGTGTTTGCTCGCCGGGTCGGTGTTCTTGGTGTGCATGGCCGGCACCACGCTGCCGACCCCTCTCTACAGCCTCTACCAGGAGAAGTTCGGGTTCTCCGAGTTGACGGTGACCGTCGTGTACGCCGTGTACGCGTTCGGCGTCATCGGCGTGCTGCTGCTGGCGGGCAACGCCTCGGATGCCGTGGGGAGGCGGCCGGTGTTGCTGGCGGGCTTGGGATTCGCGGCTGCC
This sequence comes from Streptomyces sp. NPDC043812, assembly GCF_056436245.1. NCBI lineage: Bacteria > Bacillati > Actinomycetota > Actinomycetes > Kitasatosporales > Streptomycetaceae > Streptomyces > Streptomyces sp. NPDC043812. Next base: position 47,158 of record NZ_JBWKCY010000024.1, on the reverse strand, counting down.
AGCGCCGTCTGCTTCCTGTGTGCCACAGGGCTGGGCTGGTTGTATGCGGGCAGGCTGCTGTCGGGCTTGTCCGCCGGCCTGTTCACCGGGGCCGCCACGGTGTACGTGATCGAGTTGGCACCGCACGGCGGCGCTTCCCGGGCCACGTTCGTGGCGACGGCCGCCAACATGGGCGGGTTGGGCTGCGGTCCGCTGCTCGCCGGAGTGCTCGCGCAGTACGCTCCCTGGCCGCTGTACCTGCCGTTCGTCGTGCACCTCTCACTGGTCGTCGGCGCGGCCGCCGTCCTGCTGGGGCTCCCGGAGACAGTGGGGGAGCAGCAGCCGCTGAGCACGGTCCGGCCGCAACGGCCCGGCGTGCCCACCCAGGTGCGGGCGGTGTTCGGGCCTGCGGCGATCGCCTCCTTCGTGGGTTTCGCTCTGTTCGGAGTGTTCACGTCGGTCAGCCCTGCGTTCCTGTCCGAGTCCCTGAACGTGGACAATCACGCCGTGAGCGGGTCGGTCGTCGCGCTGGCCTTCTTCGCCTCGACCGCCGGGCAGTTGGCGGTCGGCCGGGCCGGGGTGCCGCGATCGCTGCCGCTGGGCTCCGCAGCGCTCTTCGCCGGGCTGGTGTTGCTCGCGGGCGCGCTGTGGTGGGACCTGCTGTCGCTGGTGGTGCTGAGCGCGCTCGTCGGCGGGTTCGGGCAGGGACTGGCGTTCCGCGGAGCGCTGTCCGCGGTGGCGGAGGCGTCACCTGCCGACCGCCGCGCGGCCGTGATCTCGACGCTGTTCGTCGTGGCCTACGCGGGTATCTCCGTGCCGGTGGTCGGAGTTGGGGTACTGGTGGGTCCGATCGGCCTGGAGGGCGCGGGGCTGGTATTCATCGCGTGCATGGCCGCCCTGGTCTCGATCGCGGCCGTCTACCTGCTCAGGCGACCGGTGCGGGCAGGGGCGTGAGCGGCGTACGGGGTGACGCGGGGCGCGTACGAGGCCGCCCGGGATCGCCTCTGCCGCCCGGCGGGCCGCGGCGAGGAAGCCCCGGACCTCATGGCGTAGGGATGCCCGCCGGCCGGGCCGGGCGGCCGAGGCGGACCGGGACGCCGGGGGAGTACAGGACGCTGACCGGGTCACCGCTCGGCACGGGGAGTCCGGCCGCCGCGATCAGGTTCTCCTCGCACGTGATCAGTTCGGCGCGGTACAGGGGCCACCGCGGATGGTGGTTGGGCAGATAGGCCGCCCCGCCGAAGAAGGCGTTGTGCATGCCCCAGCGGGCGGTGAGGAAATGTTCCAGGTCCGTGGGCTCCTCGATGCGTTCACCGGGCCGCACGGTGATGCGGCTGTACGCACCGCGCGGGCCGGGCCGGCGGCGGGAACTGGTGTAGGTGACGGTGTCGCCGTCGGACCGGACGCTCATCCGGGACCACAGGTACGGCAGGCGGAAGCCGACGCGCCCCATCACCACGGGTATCAGCCGTGACGCGTCCATCGACCGGAAGACCACACCGCGCCGGCCGTGCGCGTCGACGGAGTACAGGCGCACGTTGGTTTCCGGAAACGACCCGAGGTACGGGACGCCGGGCAGCCGAAGCCATCCGACGCGATGCATACGGAAGGCGACCAGGCCTATGTAGGTGACCCCGTCGTGCGTGTCGGGGACGATCCCGCTGGGCAAGAGGTCCGCCACGGCGCCCGGCTCGACGGCCCAGTGGATGAAGCAGAGGTCGAGCCACTGCTGGGTGAGGAGCGGGGTGTGTATGGCGGTGGGGGCGTCAGGCGTGACGGAGGCCGGCTTCTGCACTGCGCCAGGATGGCAGAGGAGTCGGCAGGGGCAGACGATCGGGGCAGGGCGGGGCAGGGCGATTCCGCCAAGGTGGCGGCGGCCGACGGCCACACCTGCGGGTGGGGCCTGCCGCGGGCGGCGGCCTGCTCGGCCATGGCGGGTACCGGCAGCCGGGGTCATCGCCCAACTGCGGGAACAGACCGCTCGACCGTCTCGGCGAGGCGCTTGAGCATGGTGCGATGCCGCAGCTGTTGCAGCGCGTCCGCCGCCGCGTTGTGCAGCGTGCCGCCGGCCCCTTGCAGCGGATGCTCGTCGAGGATCACCAACGTGTCCTCGCCCCACGGCCTGATCTCGATCGCGATCCTCGCCGTGCCGAGCGGGCCGCTCAAAGCCTCGAGCTCGAGTCGTTTCGGCGGTTCGCTGTACCGCACCACTGTCCGCCCCTCGCCCTGCCACGGTCCGAGCTGCACGGTGTACGTGAGGGAGGCGCCCTCCTCGGGCCAGGTGCCGTCGTGCTCCCTCGATCGGGACGGTCCGACCACCCATTCCCCGTAGCGGTCACCGTCTGCCAGGACGGCCCACACCTGCTGCGGAGTGCGGTGGATCAATCGGTGTCGTACGGCCATCGAGCCTCCATGAACTCATGCGCCCCCACGCTCCCGGCTGATCGGCGAGGTCGGACGGCAGCCCGAGCGGGCCGCCCCGGGGCAGGCGCCACCGCCGGCGTTCCGGTGGAGAACGCGGACAAGGAGCCGACGGTGAGCCAAGGGCACTGCCGGAAGATCCGGACGCCCTGGGGCCTTTCGTTTGGATCAGGCCGGGCTCCGGCCTGATCCAAACGAAAGACCCTAGCCCGGCCGCTTCTGATTGGAGGAGTCGTCCGGGTCCACGCCCGTGAACGCGGAGTCGTCCTTCGTTCCGCTGGGACGCTGCGAACGACCCTTGCTGCCGGTGTCCCGCATCCCCTTCTCGGAGTCCTTGCCGTACTCCTCGCCGCGTCCGCTCGTGCTCTTCGCCGTGTCGCCGGGGACGCCACGCTTCTCCTCCTTGGAGACCTTCCGCCCCTTGCCGGGGGCCGGTGCGTGCTCCTCAGGATGGAACGAGCGCGAGGCGCTGGGATTGTCCTGCTGTCGGGTTTCGTCCACGTCGGGAGACCATCCGTGCTGCTCGGTGCCCCGGTGCCGACTCGGGCCGTCGCCGTGAGAGGGCTGAGAGGACTTCGGTTTCCTGGCCATGCGCCGACCTGCCTGTCCCGTGTCATGGGCACACCCGTGCGCACCCGGTTGTAGCAGAATTTTCCCATTCCCTGAGGGACTCGGCATTTCGGTGAATCTCCTCCTGAAATGACCCCGCGGTGGGATCCTGCGACGGGGATCCGCGCGGCGGCCATGTGGTGGGAATCGCGCCTCTTACGGGTGAGGTGGGGGATTCGGTGTCGGCATTCGCGGACGAACATGTCCGACGATCGCTGGCGGCCGGGTGTGACCGCCGACCGAGGGCCACAGCAACCGCGGGAGGGCCGCCATGCGCATTCTGCTCGTCGCCAGCGCCTACAACAGCCTTACGCAGCGCGTTCAGGCCGAACTGCGCGACCGAGGGCATGCCGTCCCCGTGGAGGTGACGCCCGAGGGTGCTGCCGTGCGTACCGCGGTGCTCCGGCACGAGCCCGACCTGGTCGTGGCACCCATGCTGAAGGCCGTCGTGCCGCAGGACGTGTGGTCGGCGCGCACCTGCCTCATCGTGCATCCGGGACCCGTGGGTGACCGTGGACCGTCCTCCCTGGACTGGGCGATCCACGAGGGCGTCGCCGAGTGGGGCGTCACAGTGCTCCAGGCCGACGCGGAGATGGACGCAGGCGACGTATGGGCCACGTCGGACTTCCGCGTGCCGGAGGTTGCCAAGAGCGACCTCTACCGGAACGAGGTCTCGGACGCCGCTGTCGACGCCGTACTTCTGGCGGTCGAGCGTTTCGCCACCGGCACCTGTGCCCCCCGACCGCAGGCGACCGTCGGCCCGGCGGTCGGCGGCGTGCGGACGCGCCCGTACTTCCGCCAGGAGATGCGCAGGATCTCCTGGGACGACGACACCACCGAGACGGTCCTTCGCAAACTGCGCTGCGCCGATTCCCAGCCGGGCGTACGGGACGAGCTGCTCGGTGCCGAGTGGTTTCTTCACGGCGGTCATCCGGAGGACGGCCTGCGCGGCCGGCCCGGCGATCTCCTGGCCACCCGTGCGGGTGGGGTCTGTCGCGCCACGGTGGACGGCGCCGTGTGGATTCCCGAGCTCCGGGCCCATTGCGGGCCCGGGCGGCCGCGGGCCTGCAAACTGCCCGCCACCGTGGCTCTCGCCGACCGGCTGCCCGTGCTGCCGGATCTGCCCACGCAGTCACGGTCGTCGGCAGGCATGCGGACCTGGTCCGACATCCGGTACCGGGAGGAGGGCCCGGTCGGCGTCCTGTCGTTCTCGTTCCCGGGCGGAGCGATGAGCACGAGCCACTGCCGCCGCCTGCTGGACGCCTATCGGACGGTGTGCTCCCGCCCGACCTCCGTCCTGGTGCTGGGGGGTCAAAGAGACTTCTTCTCCAACGGCATCCACCTGAACGTCATCGAGGCCGCGGCAGACCCCTCCGCGGAGTCCTGGGCCAACATCAACGCCATGAACGACCTCGTCGAGGCGGTCCTCACCACCACCGACCGGCTCGTCGTCAGCGCGATCGGCGGCAATGCAGCCGCCGGCGGGGTGATGCTCGCGCTGGCCGCGGACGAGGTCTGGTGCCGCTCGGGCTCGGTCCTCAACCCGCACTACCGGCGCATGGGTCTGTACGGGTCGGAGTACTGGACGTACACGCTGCCCCGCAGAGTGGGCGCTCCCATGGCCGAGCGGCTCACCGAGGAGGCCCGGCCGATGTCCGCCGTCGCCGCGCTGAGCGCGGGACTGGTCGACCGGATCGTCGACTGCGGGTCGCAGGCTTTCACCGCCGAGGTCACCCGCTTGGCGGCACGCCTCGCACTGCTTCCCGGCGCTCAGCTCCGCCTCGCCGCGAAGAAGGAGGAACACGAGCGCCGGGAGTCCGCCACACCCCTGGCTGCCTACAGGGAGCAGGAACTGGCCCGCATGCTGCGCACTTTTTCCGATCCCGACGCGCCGTACCACGCCCTGCGCCGGGCGTTCGTCCGCAAGGAGTCTCCGCACCCGGGGCACTCGAACGGACCGGGTGCGGAGGCGGGCGCGCCCGTCGACTGTTAGCAAGAACGAAGGCCAACACGAGACCCATCGCCGCAAACCTCCCCAGGAGGCCACTCATGAATGCAGCAACGCCGACCACGGTCGACGAACAGGGCGCCGCCGCTCCCGGCAGCGACGAGAAGCCGATCCACATCCTCTGGATCAACGCGGGGCTGAGTTGTGACGGCGACTCGGTGGCCCTGACCGCTGCCATGCAGCCCAGCATCGAGGAGATCGCCCTGGCCGGGCTGCCCGGACTGCCCAAGATCGCGGTCCACTGGCCGCTGATCGACTTCGAGTGCGGTCCGGTCGGGGGCGCCGACACGTTCATCGAGTGGTTCTTCAAGGGGGAGCGGGGCGAGATCGACCCGTTCGTTCTGGTGGTCGAGGGGTCGATCCCCAACGAGGCCATCAAGCAGGAGGGCTACTGGTGCGGCTTCGGCGACAACCCGGAGACCGGACAGCCCATCACGACGAGCGAGTGGATCGACCGGCTGGCGCCCAAGGCGCTGGCGGTTGTCGCGATCGGCACCTGTGCCACGTACGGCGGCATCCACGCCATGGCCGGCAATCCGACCGGCGCGATGGGTGTGCCGGACTACCTCGGCTGGGACTGGAAGTCCCATGCGGGCATCCCGATCGTGTGCGTCCCCGGCTGCCCGATCCAGCCCGACAACTTCGCGGAGACTCTGACGTACCTGCTCTACCAGGCCGCCGGATCCGCGCCGATGATTCCGCTGGACGACAAGCTCCGTCCCACCTGGCTGTTCGGCGCGACCGTCCACGAGGGCTGCGACCGGGCCGGCTACTACGAGCAGGGACAGTTCGCTACCACGTACGACTCGCCCAAGTGCCTGGTCAAACTCGGCTGCTGGGGCCCCGTCGTCAAGTGCAACGTCCCCAAGCGTGGCTGGATGAACGGCATCGGCGGCTGCCCGAACGTGGGCGGTATCTGCATCGCGTGCACCATGCCCGGATTCCCGGACAAGTTCATGCCGTTCATGGACGAGCCGCCCGGCGGCAAGGTCTCCAGCACTGCCAGCGGAGTGTACGGCTCCGTGATCCGAAGGCTCCGGACGATCACGGCCAGGACCGTGGACAAGGAGCCGAAGTGGCGGCACACGGGCGAGGAGATCACCACGGGCTACCGGCCGCCCTGGTGACACTCCCACCACCCTCACGACCCCAACCCACCCTGCTGTTCGCGTAGTCGAAGAGCTGACGAAGGGCATCGCACACACAATGGCATCTCCGGCGAAGACGACGGGTGACGGCACCGGCCTGGTGGAGATGGCCTGGGATCCCATCACCCGGATCGTGGGCAGTCTTGGTATCCACACGAAGATCGATTTCAAGCAGAAGCGCGTCGCCGAGTGCTACAGCACGTCCTCGGTCTTCCGCGGCTACAGCGTCTTCATGCGGGGCAAGGACCCGCGTGACGCACACTTCATCACCAGCCGCATCTGCGGAATCTGCGGCGACAACCACGCCACGTGTTCCGTGTACGCGCAGAACATGGCGTACGGCGTGAAGCCGCCGCATCTCGGCGAGTGGATCATCAACCTCGGTGAGTCCGCGGAGTACATGTTCGACCACAACATCTTCCAGGAGAACCTGGTAGGCGTCGACTACTGCGAGAAGATGGTCCGCGAGACCAACCCTGGTGTCCTGGAACTGGCCGAGCGCACCGAGGCGCCGCACGCCGCGGACCACGGCTACCGCACGATCGCCGACATCATGCGCTCACTCAACCCCCTCGAGGGCGAGTTCTACCGCGAAGCGCTCCAGGTGAGCCGCTACACCCGGGAGATGTTCTGCCTGATGGAGGGACGTCACGTCCACCCCTCCACGCTCTACCCGGGCGGCGTCGGCACCGTCGCGTCGGTGCAGCTCTTCACCGACTACCTCAGCCGCCTCATGCGCTACGTGGAGTTCATGAAGCGCGTCGTCCCGCTGCACGACGACCTCTTCGACTTCTTCTACGAGGCGCTGCCCGGATACGAGGAAGTCGGCCGCCGTCGCGTCCTGCTGGGCTGCTGGGGTGCGCTCAACGACCCCGAGTACTGCGACTTCACCTACGCCAACATGACCGACTGGGGCAGGCGGATGTTCGTCACCCCCGGAGTCATCGTGGACGGCAAACTCGTCACCAACGACCTCACCGAGATCAACCTCGGCATCCGTATCCTGCTGGGCAGTTCGTACTACGAGGACTGGCAGGGCCAGGAGCAGTTCGTCACCCACGACCCGCTGGGCAACCCGGTCGACCCGCGCCACCCCTGGAACCAGCACACCATTCCCGCCCCGCAGAAGCGGGACTTCGACGACAAGTACAGCTGGGTCATGTCCCCGCGGTGGTTCGACGGCAAGGACCACCTGGCGCTGGACACCGGCGGCGGCCCCATCGCCCGTCTGTGGTCCACCGCCCTGTCCGGCCTCGTCGACATCGGCTACGTCAAGGCCACCGGCCACAGCGTCCTCATCAACCTGCCCCGCACGATGACCAAGCCGGAGACCACCTTCGAGTGGAAGATCCCGCAGTGGAGCAATGCGCTGGAGCGCAACCGTGCCCGTACCTACTTCCAGGCGTACGCGGCCGCCGTCGCCCTGCACTGCGCCGAGAAGGGACTCGAGGAAGTGCGCGCCGGACGCACCCAGACCTGGGAGAAGTTCGAGGTGCCCGACGAGTCCATCGGCGTCGGCTTCACCGAGGCCGTACGAGGCGTCCTGTCGCACCACATGGTCATCAGGGACGGCAAGATCGCCAACTACCACCCCTATCCGCCGACCCCGTGGAACGCCTCCACGCGGGACACCTTCGGCACCCCCGGCCCCTACGAGGACGCCGTGCAGAACACCCCGATCTTCGAGGAGAACCCGCCCGAGAACTTCAAGGGCATCGACATCATGCGCGCCGTGCGCAGTTTCGACCCCTGCCTGCCGTGCGGTGTCCACATGTACGTGGGCGGCGGCAAGACGGTGAAGTCGATGCATGTGCCCACCGGCCTGAGCGGTCTCGCCGGATGAGCCCGGCGACCGCGGAGCAGGCGGGCCGGCAGGTCGAGGAAGTGCTCGACCGGCTGGCGGGAACCGGTGACGCCGAGACCAGCGCTGCGGCGGAGGAACTCGTGCGCACCCTGATGGAGTTCTACGGCGCCGGGCTCACCCGCCTCGTCGAGCTCCTCGACCGTCCCGGCACCCCGACGTCCCCCGACGCGCTGAGCGCGCTGCTCGGCGACGAGCTCGTCTCCGGCCTGCTGAATCTGCACGGACTGCACCCGGAGGATGTGCCCACGCGCATCGCCCGCGCCCTGCGCAGCCTCCCGCAGCCCGCCGAGAACGCGGGGTTCGACCCGGCGACAGGAACGCTGCGGCTGAGGGTCACCGCCTCGACGGGGTGCGGATGCCCGAGCACCCAGGAGTCCGTCCGCCAGGCAGCCGTGGACGCGCTCGCGTGCTTCGCGCCCGAGGTGACCGGCGTCGAACTGGAACCGGCGGGCGCCTCGCGCGAGCCGACACTGCTCCAGATCGGCACCGGCCCGTCGCTCGCCGGCGTGGACGCCCGCTCATCGGCCACCGCGCCGTGAGCGGGCACCTGATCGGCACGGGGCACTCACGCCGCCCGCAGGGACCGACGGGCCTTCGCCGCTTCACCACCCCGCGGCGGCCACGCGAGGACCGGTGCGAACTGTGCGCAGCGCCCCTGTCACCTGAGCGTCACCCGCATCTGGTCGACATCGAGAAGCGGGCACTGGCCTGCGCATGCGGTCCCTGCGCCCAGCTGCTGGACCGCTCGGGCGGGCGGCAGGGCCGCTTCCGGGCGGTCCCCGGCCGCTATCTGAGCGACCCCGGTCACCGCATCGACGACGGCGCCTGGGAGGCGCTGCGGATCCCGGTCGGAGTGGCCTTCTTCTTCCACAACTCCGCTCTCGACCGGCTGGTGGCGCTCTACCCGAGCCCTGCCGGAGCGACCGAGAGCGAACTGGAGCAGTCGTCCTGGCAGTCGGTGCTCGCCGCGACCGAACTTGCTGCACTTCTCGAACCCGATGTGGAGGCCCTGCTGCTGCGCCGCCACGAGGGCCTCACCGAGTGCTTCCTCGTGCCGATCGACATCTGCTACGAACTGGTGGGCCGCATGCGACTGCGCTGGCAGGGCTTCGACGGCGGCGCGGAGGCCCGGGCCGACCTCGACGCCTTCTTCCTCCACGTACGCGACCGGGCACGCGACCCGCAGGGGAGCCGGCCGTGACCGAGTTCTCCTTCGGCTGCACCGGTGTGCGCGCCGACGCCTACGCGGCAGGACCCACCCTCGTGTTCCGGCTTCGGATCACGGCGTCCGAGGGGACCCGGGTGCACGCCCTCGCGCTGCGCTGCCAGATCCGTATCGAACCGGCCCGGCGCGGATACGACGACGCGGAGGCCGAGGCGCTGGCCGACCTGTTCGGCGAGCGCTCCCGGTGGGGCAGCAGCCTCAACCCGGTGCAGTTCGCGCAGGTTTCCGTGATGGTCCCCGGTTTCACCGGCGAGATCGAGACGGACCTGGTCGTGCCCTGCACCTACGACACCGACATCGCGGCATCACGCTACTTCCGCGCACTGTCCGACGGAGACGTGCCGCTGCTGATGCTGTTCTCGGGCACCGCCTTCACCGGCGCGGGCGGATTCCACGTCGAACCCGTGCCCTGGGACAAAGAGGTGTCCCACCGGATGCCGGTGAAGGTATGGCAGGAGATGATCGAGCAGCACTTCCCGGGCTGTGGCTGGATCCGGCTCCCCAGAGAGGCGATGGACGCGCTGCTCTCCTACCGGTCGCGACGGGCGCTGCCCTCATGGGAGGCGACGGTCGAGAACCTGCTCGACACCGCGGGGGAGAGGGCAGGATGACCGTCACCTTCACACCCGAGACGCAGGACCGACTCGCCGTAGCCCGGCAGGTCGCGGACGCTGTCCTCTTCGAGGGCTATGTGCTCTACCCGTACCGGGCATCGGCCGCGAAGAACAAGCTCCGCTGGCAGTTCGGCGTGCTCGTCCCACCGGCCTGGAGTGCCGCGACGGAGGAACACGACTTCCAGCACACCGAATGCCTCATGGAACCCAAACGCGGAGCGAAACTCGCCGTGGAGGTCCGGTTCCTCCACGCGCAGCGCCGCGTCGTGCAGGAGGCCCGCGACGACGGCACGTTCGCGCCGGTACGTGAACTGCGCCTGGAGGACCGGGTCCTGGTCCCGTGGGACGAGGGTGTCGAGGAGAAGGTCGCACTCGTCGTCCCGGTCGAGGACCTGGCCGGGGAGGGCACGGTCCATCACTTCACCCGGCCGTCCGCCGAGGAGACCGAACCGGTCGCCGACGCCGACGGGCGCATCGTCGGCCGCCTGATCCGCCGTCGCGAGGAGATCAGCGGCGCCGTGCGGCTCTCGGCGACCGAACTCGACGGGCCCTACCGCGCCCAGCGCCTCTCGGTGACCGTGGAGAACACCAGCGCCTGGAGAGCCGAACAGGGCGGCGACCGGCATGCCGCCCTGCCTCGTTCGCTGGTCGCCAGCCATACCCTCCTGCAGCTCGACGCCGGAGCGTTCCTCTCGATGACCGACCCGCCGGAATGGGCCAAAGGCGCCGCAGCAGCCTGCCGCAATCTGCACACCTGGCCCGTCCTCGCCGGCGAACCGGGCCGCGGCGACCTCGTGCTCTCCTCGCCCATCATCCTCGAGGACCACCCGGCCATCGCACCCGAAAGCCCCGGGGCGCTGTACGACGCCACCGAGATCGACGAGATCCTCGCCCTGCGCACCGCTGCCCTCACCGACGAGGAGAAGCGCGAGGCCAGAGGAACGGACCCGCGCGCCGCGGCCGTGATCGACCTGGCGGACTCGATGCCACCGGAAGTCCTGGAGCGCCTGCACGGAGCGGTGCGCAGCCTGCGGGAAGTCACAGCACCGCACGAGGAGACCACGCAGGGCGTCCTGCGCCCGGACACCCCCTGGTGGGACCCCGGCGGCGACACGAGCGTCGATCCGGCTCGTGACCATGTGCTGGTCGACGGCCGTGCCGTGCGCGCCGGCAGCAGAGTCGTACTGCGCCCGCGGCTGCGGCACACCGACGCACAGGACCTGTTCGTGAGCGGTCGCAGTGCCCTGGTCGAAGCCGTCCTCCACGACGTCGACGGGGGCGTGCACATCGCCGTGACCGTGGAGGACGACCCCGGTGCCGACATCCGTCGCGAGCAGGGCCGCTTCCTCTACTTCCAGCCCGACGAGGTCGAAGCACTGGAGGACGCGTGAGCGGCACCGAACCCGGATCCGCCCGGACCCTCGTGGCCGGCGTCGGCAACATCTTCCTCGGCGACGACGGCTTCGGAGTCGAAACCGTGCGACGGCTTGCCGAGGAGCAACTGCCCTTCGGTGTCGAGGTGGCAGACATCGGAGTGCGCGGCGTCCATCTCGCCTACCAACTCCTCGACGGGTACGACACGCTCGTCCTCGTCGACGCGACAGCGCGGGGAGGAGATGCGGGCACTCTGTACCTGATCGACGCCGGAACGCCTGCCGGCCCGCAGGCCGTGGAGGCTGTGCCCCTCGACGGCCACCGCATGTCGCCGGACGCCGTCCTGGCCCTGCTGGACACCCTGTGCGCGGGTACTGGGGCCAGTCCACCGAGGCGAACTTTCGTCGTCGGATGCGAACCGGCTTGCCTCGACGAAGGCATCGGGCTCAGCCTGCACGTGGCCGCCGCGGTGCCGGAAGCAGTCCGCATGGTGACAGAACTGGTGCGGCAGGGAGCCGTCGTATGAAGCGCGATACGGAGAACACCTTGGCATCCTTTCCGCCTTAGGGGGCGGGGATTCCCGTCTGGCTGCCGGTGGTCACCGGCTGGTCCTTCGGGTGGGTTCCCCGTTCAACGGGCCGTGCCTGGCGTGGGATTGCCACGCCGGGGCTTACCGGTCCTCCAGGGGCGTTTAGCCTCTCCGCCTGCCCGGCGGCGAGGATCACACGCGACGCATTGAGGTCACGATCATGCAAGGTTCCGCACGCCTGGCACGTCCAGGTTCGCACGTGCAGGGGCTTCTTCCCGTCCACGACCCAGCACACCGAGCAGGTCTGGGACGACGGCAGCCACCGCGACACCACGCCCACGTGACGCCCGTGGCGGCCTGCCTTCTCCTGAAGCAAGCGCCGGAAGGTGGACCATGCCGCGTCGTGGACGGACTTCGCGAGACGGGTGCGCGCCAGGCCGGACACCGCCAGGTCTTCGAGGTAGACCGCTTGGTTCTCGCGGATCAGCCTCGTAGTCTGCTGGTGGCACCAGTCCCGGCGTGCGTCGGCCACCCGAGCGTGTGCGCGGGCGACCTTGATACGAGCCTTGGCCCGGTTCTTCGACCCCTTCGCCTTCCGGCTCAAGGTCTGTTGCGCCCTCCTCAGGCGTCGCTCGGCGCGGCGCAGGAAGCGCGGATTGTCGATCACTGTGCCATCGGAGAGGACGGCGTAGGCGGACAGACCGAGGTCGATACCTGTCTCGGCTGTCGTCTCGGGCAGGGGCTCGGATGCCGCGTCCACGACGAACGACGCGAAATACCTGCCGGCCGCGTCCTTGATCACGGTTACCGAGGACGCGGCGGACGGCAGCGGGCGCGACCAGCGCACCCGCACGTCACCGATCTTCGCCAGGTTCAGCCGTCCGTTGTCCCGCAGCCGGAACCCGTTCTTCGAGAACCTGACCGACTGCCGGGCCTCGCGCTTGGACTTGAACACCGGGAGCCCGACCCGCCGCCCACGACGCTTGCCCGACACCGACGCGAAGAAGTTCGAGTACGCCGTATCGAGATCGCGAAGTGAGGACTGCAAGGCGTCCACCGACACTCCGGCCAGCCATCCGCGCTCGGCCGTCTTCTTCGCGTCGGTGATCACCTGCTTGGCGAGGGCCCCTGTCGCGATGCGGGACCTGTCCGCCTTGTAGGCAGCCTTACGGGCAGCCAGGGCATCGTTGTACACCACCCGAGCGCAGCCGAACGTACGGGCCAGCGCGATGCGTTGACCCGGTGTCGGCTCGATCCGGAACGAATACCGCAGATACACATGACCAACGTACCGGCCGCCACAGACAACGCCGAGGCGCTCCGCCCTGGCAATCGAACGGCTCTCCCCGGCTGAAGCCGGGGGTATCCACGAAGGAGAACCGATGAAGAAGACCCTCATCGGCGGCGCTGCCGCCGTCACCGTAGCCTCGGCCGTCGCGTTCGTCGTGGGAGTCCTCCCCGACCTCCGGCGCTACCTGCGCATCCGCAGGATGTGAGGCACCGCTGTCCGGTGCCGCGCGGTGCCGTGGTGGACGTGGGCCGATGGGTCCGCGCCCGCCACGGCGAGGTTTCCCGCGTCGGTGAACCGGACCGGCCGGGAGACGGGTGGACCGAACGGACCACACACCGCCGCCTCCCGGCGCGCCGGTCGGCCGGTCGCGGCATGTCCGTCCTGTAATGGCGCCGGAGAAGGCAGCCCCAGGCGCAGGACGGAGACCGATGCACGAGATGTCCATCGCGCTGGCCGTCATCGACCAGGTCGAACAGGCGGCGCATTCCGGCCGGGCCGTCGGCGTGAGCAGCATCCGGCTCGAGGTGGGCGAGTTGGCGGGCGTGGTTCCCGACTCGCTCACCTTCTGCTTCGAACTGGCCTGCGCAGGCACCGTCCTCGAAGGCGCGGAGCTGATCATTCGTACAGTCCCGGGCAGAGCGCGCTGTGAGCCGTGCGAGAGCGACTGGGACGTCGGGATGCCTCCGCAACTGCTCTGCCCCGCGTGCGGCATGGCCACCGGCGAGCTCGTCTCCGGCCGTGAACTGCGGATCTCCGAAGTGCGGTGGGCCGAACCCGCCACAGCCCGTGAACGACCGAGCGAACCGATTCCCCAGGAGAGCCGATCATGTGCCGAGTAGTTGATCTGCAACGTGCGGTGCTCGCCAAGAACGAGGCCGCAGCACAGATTCTGCGCAGCGAACTGACGGCGCGGGGCACCACGGTGGTCAATCTGCTCTCCAGCCCCGGAAGCGGAAAGACTGCCCTGCTGGAGCGCGAGCTGCTGCTGGCCCGCGAACGCGGCATCAGCGCCGCGGCACTCACCGCCGACCTGGCCACCGAGAACGACGCCGAACGCCTGGCCCGCTCGGGCGTACCCGTCAAGCAGGTGCTCACCGACGGGCTCTGCCACCTCGAGGCGGACATGCTCGCGCGCCACCTGCACGACTGGCTTCCCGACGGCACCCGGCTGCTGTTCGTCGAGAACGTCGGCAACCTCGTGTGCCCGGCCTCGTACGACCTCGGCGAGTCGCTGCGGGTCGTCCTCGCCTCGGTCACCGAAGGGGAGGACAAGCCGCTGAAATACCCCACCGCCTTCGGTCTCGCGCAGCTGGTGGTCGTCACCAAGACCGACATGGCCGATGCCGCCGAGTTCGACGAGACGGGCTTCCGCCGCAATGTGCAGCAGGTCAACCCCGGCGTCGAGGTGCTTCTCACCTCGGTACGCAGCGCCCAAGGGACGGGCGGTCTGCTGGATCGGGCCCTGTCGGCGGCCGAGGGCACCCCGGTCCATGCCCCGGTGATGGCACAGGCCGGCGCGTGATCACTTCGCAGCCCGCCACCCGGACCGCGGCCGTGCGGCGCAGCCGGGTGGTCGTGCGGGGCGTGGTCCAGGGAGTGGGGTTCCGGCCCTATCTCTACGCCCTCGCGACAGGGCTGCGGCTCTCCGGTCATGTGACCAACACGTCGGACGGCGTCATCGCGGAGGTCGAGGGTGAGCCCGCCGCCGTTGCGGCTTTCTGCGCACGCATTGCCCCCGACGCACCGCCCCTCGCCGAGGTGGAATCGGTGGACACGACCGAGGTGCCGGCCACCGGCGGCAGCGGATTCGCCATCGTCCCCTCACTCGCGGGCGGACCGGTGCGCACACTGGTCTCCCCCGACACGGCCACCTGCGGGGACTGTCTCGACGAACTCGCGGACCCCACCGACCGCCGCCATCTCCATCCCTTCGTCACCTGCACACACTGCGGCCCGCGCTTCACCATCGTCACCGGACTGCCGTACGACCGTCGGCACACGACCATGGCCGGCTTCCCGATGTGCCCGGACTGCGCGCGTGAGTACGAGGATCCGGCCGACCGGCGTTTCCACGCACAGCCCGTCGCCTGCCCTCGCTGCGGCCCCCGGTTGCGGCTGGTCACCGGCCCGGCCGACCGCGGAACGCCGGCCGCACCGGCCGGTGACCCTGCCCTCGGTGGCGACGATCCGGTCGCCGCAGCCCGGCGGTTGCTCGCGGCCGGTGGAATCCTCGCCGTGAAGGGCCTGGGCGGATACCACCTCGCCTGCGATGCGACGAGCCACGAGGCCGTGACCGAGCTTCGCCGCCGCAAGGCACGCGGCGACAAGCCGTTCGCGATGATGGCAGCGGACCTCGCGGACATCGAACCCCTGGTCCGCATCGGGCCCGTGGAGCGTGAGCTCCTCACCGCGAACGTCCGCCCCGTCGTTCTCATGCGCCGTCGCGACGACGCCCGGCCGCGGCCCGGGGCCGTCCCGTCGGCGGCTGTCGCACCGGGCAGCCCGGACCTCGGATTCATGCTCCCGTACACCCCGGTGCACCACTTGCTCCTCGGGCTGGGGTCGCAGGACCCGGACGTGCCTCGCCTGCTGGTGATGACCAGCGGGAACCTCTCGGGCGAGCCCATCGTCACCGACGACACCGAGGCGCTGAACCGGCTGGCCGGTCTGGCGGACGCCTGGCTGCTGCACGACCGTCCCATCCATGTGCCCTGCGACGACTCGGTGGTACGCGTCTGCGACGGAGAGCCGCTGATGCTGCGCCGGTCCCGGGGCCACGCACCACTGCCGGTCACACTCCCCGTCGAGGTCGCACCCGCCCTCGCCGTGGGCGGCGATCTCAAGAACACCTTCTGCCTGGGGCGCGGCCGCAAGGCGTGGCTGTCGGCTCACATCGGGGACATGGACGACCTGGCCACCCAGCAGGCCTTCGCACGCGCCGAGGAGCAACTGGAGTCGATCACGGGGGTGCGGCCGGAACTCGTTGCCGCGGACCGCCACCCGGCCTACCGATCGTCCCGGTGGGCGCGGCGGAACGCCGCGGGCCGCCCGGTCGTGAAGGTGCAGCACCACCATGCGCATGTCGCCGCAGCCATGGCGGAGCACGGCCTCGACGGCAGCCGCCCGGTGATCGGCGTCGCGTTCGACGGCACCGGCTACGGTCACGACGGCGCGGTGTGGGGCGGCGAGTTCCTCCTCGCGGACTACGCGGGCTTCTCCCGGTTCGCGCACCTCGCCTACGTTCCGCTGCCCGGTGGAGACGCGGCAGTGCGGCGCCCCTACCGGATGGCCCTGGCGCATCTGCACGCCGCGGGCATCGCCCGGAGCCCCGACCTGCCGTGCACCGTGGCCTGCCCGCCCGATGAACTTCCTCTGCTGGAACAGCAGTTGGCGCGCGGACTGAACTGCGCACCCACATCCAGCATGGGCCGTCTGTTCGATGCCGTCTCCTCCCTTGCCGGCGTCTGTCACCAGGCCGGGTACGAGGCGCAGGCCGCGATCGAACTCGAGGCCGCGGCGCTGCGCGCGGAGGCCGAGGACGACGAGCGCTACACGTTCCGGCTGGGGCAGCGAGGCGGCGTGCCGCTCGTCGCCGACCCCGCGCCGCTGCTCGCGGCGGCCGTCGACGACGTACGCGGCGGTACATCCGCACCCGTGATCGCGGCGCGGTTCCACCGGGGCGTGGCCCGCCTGGTGCGCACGGTCTGTGTCGCCGCCCGCAAGGAATTCGGGCTGGAGACCGTCGCGCTGACCGGCGGGGTGTTCGCCAACGTGCTGCTGTCCTCGGCCTGCGCCGACGGCCTGCGGCAGGACGGCTTCACCGTGCTGCGCCATCGCATGATCCCACCGAACGACGGGGGACTGGCTCTCGGCCAGCTCGTCGTGGCCGCCCGCGTGCAGGCCGAGCCGGCTGACGGCGCGGGACCAGGAGAGCAACAGTGAGGAGACACACATGTGCCTGGCGGTACCCGGAAGAGTGCTGGGTGTCGAGGACCGGGACGGCACCCGTATGGCCACAGTCGATTTCGGCGGAGTGGTCAAGGAGGTGTGCCTGGAGTACCTGCCGGACCTGAAGGTCGGTGAGTACGCCATCGTCCACGTCGGGTTCGCGCTGCAGCGCCTCGACGAGGAGTCGGCCAGGAAGACGCTGGAGCTGTTCGAGACCCTCGGCATGCTCCAGGAGGAGTTCGGCGACCCGTGGGAGTCGGCCGCCGAAGCGACGGGAAACGAACGGGCGGCGCACGACGGTGCGGCCGGGGAGGCGCAGCGGTGAAGTACATCGACGAGTTCCAGGATCCGGAGCTGGCCCGGCGGCTGCTCGACGAGATCAGCGCAACCGTGACCCGGCCCTGGGCGCTGATGGAGGTCTGCGGCGGTCAGACGCACACCATCATCCGTCATGGGATCGACCAACTCCTGCCGGACGAGATCGAGTTGATCCACGGCCCGGGTTGCCCGGTGTGTGTGACACCGCTGGAGGTGATCGACAAGGCGCTCGACATCGCTGCCCGCCCCGGTGTGATCTTCTGTTCCTTCGGGGACATGCTGCGCGTCCCCGGTTCGGACCGGGATCTCTTCCAGGTCCGTGGACAGGGCGGCGACGTCAGGGTGGTGTACTCACCGCTCGACGCGCTGCGGATCGCCGAGCAGAACCCGGACCGTGAGGTCGTCTTCTTCGGCATCGGCTTCGAGACCACGGCACCGCCCAACGCGATGACGGTCCATCAGGCGCGCAAGCTGGGCATCCGCAACTTCAGCCTGCTGGTCTCGCACGTACGGGTCCCTCCGGCGATCGAGGCGATCATGCAGTCCCCGAGCTGCCGCGTGCAGGGCTTCCTCGCCGCGGGACACGTGTGCAGTGTGATGGGTACGGGGGAGTATCCCGAACTCGCCGCCCGCTTCCGGGTTCCCATCGTGGTCACCGGGTTCGAGCCGCTGGACATCCTCGAAGGGGTGCGGCGCAGTGTTCTCCAGCTGGAGCGCGGCGAGCACACGGTCGACAACGCGTATCCGCGTGCCGTCACACCGGAGGGCAACCGAGCCGCCCAGGCCATGCTGGACGACGTCTTCGAGGTCACCGACCGCGCATGGCGCGGGATCGGCGTCATCCCGGACAGCGGCTGGCGGCTTTCCGAGCGGTACCGCGAGTACGACGCCGAGCACCGCTTCTCGGTGGAGGGCATCGCTACGCGCGAGCCCGCCGAGTGCCGCAGCGGAGAAGTCCTTCAGGGCCTGCTCAAGCCGCACGAGTGCGAGGCGTTCGGCACCACGTGCACCCCCCGCAACCCGCTGGGAGCCACGATGGTCTCCAGCGAGGGGGCGTGCGCCGCCTACTACCTCTACCGGCGGCTCGACCTCGGCACCCCGTCGCAGAAGTCCCCGTCCCTGGAGGGCAGTTCCGTTGTCTGACACCACCAGTGCTGCCCCTCGGGAGGGCGCACCCGACATGCTCGCCTGGACGTGTCCGGCACCGCTGCGCGACCGGCCCCGGGTGGTGATGGGGCACGGCGGGGGCGGCGCCATGTCCGCCGAACTCGTCGAGCAGATCTTCGCCCCTGCATTCGGGGGCCCGGCTCTGTCGGCCACGACCGACGCGGCCGCGCTCGAACTCGGCGGTGCCAGGCTGGCCTTCTCCACCGACTCCTTCGTGGTACGTCCCCTGTTCTTCCCCGGCGGCAGCATCGGTGACCTGGCCGTCAACGGAACGGTGAACGACCTCGCCATGAGCGGCGCACGCGCGGCGTACCTTTCCTGCGGCTTCATCCTCGAGGAGGGCGTCGGGATCGATGTCGTCACCCGGATCGCGGAAACCCTCGGAGCGGCGGCCCGCTCGGCCGGCGTGGAGGTGGCGACGGGAGACACCAAGGTCGTGGAAGCCGGCCACGGTGACGGCGTCTACATCAACACCTCCGGGATCGGTCTGATCCCCCATGGCGTCGATCTCCGGCCCGAGCGCGTCGTTCCCGGCGATGTGGTGATCGTCAGCGGCGCCATCGGGGCGCACGGTGTTGCCATCATGAGCGTGCGGGAGGGCCTGGAGTTCGGGGTCGGGATCGAGAGCGACTGCGCCGCCCTCGGCGGACTCGTCGACGCGATGCTCGCCGTCACGCCGGATCTGCACGTACTGCGTGATCCGACACGCGGTGGACTGGCCGCCTCGCTCAACGAGATCGCGGCCGCCTCGGGCACGGGGGTCGTCCTTCAGGAACGGGCCGTACCGGTTCCCGAGCCCGTGGCCAACGCGTGCGCCGTGCTCGGCCTGGACCCGATGTACGTGGCGAACGAGGGAAAGCTGGTGGCCTTCGTCCCGCGCGAACACGCGGAGAAGGTCCTGGCGGCCATGCGCGCGCACCCTCTGGGAGCGGAGGCGACGGTGATCGGCGAGGTGGTAGATGCGCATCCGGGGATGGTGGTGGCACGCACCGGCCTCGGCGGCACGCGAGTCGTGGACATGCCGCTCGGTGAACAACTGCCGCGGATCTGCTGACCGTCAGTCCACGGTGCGGCGGCCCCTCCCGCGGGCGGTGTCGAGGGTCCATGTGTGCGTGCAGTTCGGGCACTGCAGATGGACCCGCGGCCCCTTGTTCGCGATGAGGTATCGCCAGTGCTCCGAGCAGTTGCGCCGCTCGGAGCACGTCGTGCAGTCACGTGCGTCGTCGCACCCCGGGCAGGCCACCCAGGCCCGGCGGGCGCGATCGGCCTGGGGATCAATGGGAAGCCGCATGACCCTGCTCCGGTCGGGGCAGCACGCCGGCTGCCACGAGCTTGTCGAGGATCTGCTGCTGGTCGGCGTCCAGGCCCGAGTAGAGCAGCGCGTGCGCCGCCTCTTCGGAACGAAGGGCGGCCACGGGGTCCCAGTCGGGGCCGAGCGCCGCCACGACCTCGGCCCGTCGCCGGGCCTCCTCCGTGGTGAGGTCGATCGTGAAGGTCACGTGGTCGGGTGCGGGGCCCTGGTTCATGGGGGTGCTTTCGGGTGACATCGAACGGGAGCAGCCACGTCTACCAGAGGGGGAGCCGAGCGCGGAAGGGGGGCGGGCGCGGGCCGTGGTGCCCGCGGCTGGCCTCGCGATAATGGACATATATGGGCAATCTGGATGAGTGGAATGGCTGTGAAAGCTGCAGAACCGGGCAAATGGTGCCCTTCTGTGGATCACTGCTCAGCGGTGGTTGTGGCGCACCTCATGCCGCTACGGCGGGAGATCGACCCGGTGATCGCCCCGGCGGACTCGCGCGCCCGGGGTCCGGACGTGGCTCTGGCCGGGTGAGCTGAGCCACCCCGCCGAGGGACTCGACGACCGGAAGAGGATGATCTTCTCAGGCTCGTTTTCGACCGAGGAGGGGGCGTCTTGCACGGCTACTGGGACCCACTGCCCACAGCCCGGCGGCTCGTCACCGCAGCGGCTCCGACGAGGGACGTCTTCACCGGCCGCTGGGCGGAACGGAATTGGCGCAATGTCCCGGGCCCGTTCTACGGTGCCGCCACCGACTCCATGGCCACTGGTCGGCTGGACGCGCCGAACCACATAGCCTACGACGACGACCTCGGCGGCGGCTTCGGGACGGAATTCGTCTACCGGCAGCCCGTGAACGAGGCCGAGACACAAGCCCTGGTCTCGGCTGCCTGCCTGGAGCTGTACAGCGGATACGCCTGGGACGGCGACGACCACTGGACCCCTGCCACTGTCGTTGCCTGGTGGCGCGACCGTGAACGGGTTCGCGAGTGGGCCCTGGCCATCGCGGCCGACTGGGGCGCCGACACCCACCCCAACTGGGGCAGTAACGGATCCGCCGAATTTCACGGGCACTACCACGACGCCGCCCAGGGACACCTGGACTTCGTGGCGTACATCGACAACGGGCTGGAGAAGTACCTGCGCGGATACCTCTTCTGGCTCGACCGGCGTCGCGCACCCCGCAGGTGGGAAGCCCTGCCGGTGCTGAAGTAGGCCGGCAGGGCAGAGTTCGCGAGCCCACACGCCCTGTCCGGGTGTCAGCCCCGCACAGGAAAACGCCCCGCCAGGAACTGCTCGAACGTCACCTTGCCGAGGGCCTGCTCCGGGGCGAGATGCCCGCCCGCCCGGAATCCGCCGTAGGCCTTGCCCCCGAGTCGCACGTTCAGCAGGGGACGGCGTCGTCCGCTCGCGCGCAGATAGGCGCGGGCCAGCTCCGGAAACGTACGGACCTCGGGGCCACCCATGTCCGGCACCCGTCCCGCGGGCGCCCCGGTCGCCAGCTCGGCCAGTCGGGCGGCAACCTCCGCGACCTCGATCGGCTGGTCGGAGACCCCTGCCGGGAGCACCATGACCGGCAGCTTCGCCGAGCCCTGCAGGACCTTGAGCACCAGGTCGTGAAACTGTGTCGCGCGCAGGATGGTCCAGCCGAGCCCCGACTCCTCGATCAGCCCCTCGACGGCGAGCTTGGTCCGGTAGTAACCGAGTGGCACCTGGTCGACGCCGACGATCGAGACGTACACCAGATGCCGCACCCCGGCCCGCCCGGCCGCCTCGATCAGATGTCGTGCCGCCTGCTCGTCTCCGCCGCGCGGCGACGTCGCGCAATGCACGATCGTGTCCACGCCCGCGAGCGCCGCGGCCAGCCCCGTGCCCTCGCGCAGGTCCACGGCGTAAGGCCGGGAGTGCCGACTCAGTACGCGTACCTCGTTCCCGCCGCCGGAGCCCCCGGCCCGGGTGGGATCCCCGGCTCGCAGCTGCTCGGTGACGAACCGGCCGAGCGTTCCTGTGCCGCCGGTCACCAGGAATGTGGTCATTGCAGTGGTCGTCCCTTCGGGAGGCGTGCGCTCCTTGCCGGAGCGCCGGTCATCCACTGAGAACCGACGAGCCTCCGCAGATGTGACAGCCCCTCGTGACCGCACTCATCCGTGGGTGACGCCTCGGAGCGCCATCGCGGCGAACTGACGGCCCGCGAGCACGAGTTTGTCCGGGTTCATCACGACCCGCACCTCGGCGACGACGCCGTCCCGGAGTTCGAAGGAGGCGACGCCGATGAGCTGCTCCGCCGCGTGCGCCACCAGCGCCGGCGCGCCGTTGACCTCGGCGACCGTGAGGCCCACGCCGCCCGCGAACCGCTGCACGCCGCCCAGGAAGCGCAGAACCTTCTCCCGGCCGACGATGGGGCGCCGCGCCGCCGTGACCTTGCCCCCGCCGTCGCTCCACCAGATGACGTCCTTGGCGAGCAGCTCCTCCAGCCCTGCCAGGTCGCCGTCGCGTGCGGCCATGACGAAGGACTCGACGAGTTGGTGCTGCCGCTCGGGGGTCGGTGTGAAGCGGGCCTCGTCCGTCGCGACCCGCTGTACCGCCCTGCGGTACACCTGGCGGCAGTTGGCCTCGCTCAGGTCGAGCACCCCGGCGATGTCCCGATGGCCGTAGCCGAACGCCTCGCGCAGCACGTAGACCCCACGCTCCGTCGGCGTGAGCCGCTCCAGCAGCACGAGCAGCGCCGTCGACACCGCGTCACGCTGCTCGGCGGACTCCAAGGGGCCGAGCGAACCGTCCTGCGTGAACACCGGTTCCGGCAGCCACGGCCCCACGTACCGCTCGCGCTGCGAACGGGCCGAGGTGAGCCGGTTGATGCAGAGGTTGGTGACGACCTTGGCGAGCCAGGCCCCCGGGTGCCGGATCGTATCGGGGTCGGCGTTGCTCCAGCGCAGATAGGCGTCCTGCACCGCGTCCTCCGCCTCCTCGGCGGAACCGAGCAACTGGTAGGCCAGGCCGAACATCCTGGAGCGCTGGGCTGTGAACTCCCCGGTCTTGCCTGACGTCATGCGCCCAGCCTTCCAGATGCGTGAACGCCTCCGGCCTCGGGGCAGCAGGCGGTTGCTCCGCCGCGTGGGGCGCAGCCCCGCAGCGATCGCCCCGGCGGGCGGTCCGAGGGTGTCGATCCCGCTCCTGTGGGAAACCGGCGAGCAGCACCTGCCGAGCCGACCGTCCGGCGTGGGTCCGTCGCTTTCGCAGCCACGCCCGAGAGCATGTGGCACACGGACGAGAGCATTCCGCAGGCAAGGGAGCAACCATCAATGCGCATCGGCTACACGATGATGACCGAGCAGGCGGCACCGCGTGAGCTGGTCGACCATGTTGTGCACGCGGAGGACGTGGGCTTCGACTTCTCGGTGACCTCGGACCACTATTTTCCGTGGCTGCGCTCTCAGGGCCACTCGTCCTACGCCTGGAGCGTACTGGGGGCCGCCGCGCAGGCGACCTCACGCATCCCGCTCACGACGTACGTGACCTGCCCGACGTTCCGTTATCACCCGGCAGTGGTGGCGCAGAAGGCAGCGACGATGCAGTTGCTGTCGGAAGGCAGGTTCCGTCTGGGACTGGGTTCCGGGGAGAACCTCAACGAGCATGTCGTCGGGGCCGGTTGGCCGCCCGTGGATGTGCGGCACGAGATGTTCGAGGAAGCGGTGGGCATCATCCGCGCGTTGTTCGAGGGCGGTCATGTCACCCACCACGGCGCCCACTACGACGTCGATTCCGCACGACTGTGGGACCTGCCCGAAGAACTACCTCCCATCGGCATCGCGGTGTCCGGCGAACAGTCCTGTTCCCTCGCCGGGCGCCTGGGAGACTTCGTCATCGCGACGGAGCCGAAGCCGGATCTGCTCGCCGCATTCGACCGGCACGGCGGGGAAGGCAAGCCGCGCATCGGGCAACTGCCGGTGTGTTACGCCACCGACCGTGCGGAGGCGGTGCGGCGGGCCCATGAACAGTTCCGATGGTTCGGGGGCGGCTGGAAGGTCAACGCGGAACTCCCGCACCCGGACTCCTTCGAGTCCGCAACGAAGTTCGTTCGCCCCGAGGACGTGGCCGACGCCATCCCTTGCGGAGACAACCCCGAGAACTTCGTGGACGCCGTACGCCCCTTCTTCGAGGCGGGTTTCACCGATGCGGCCCTCGTCCAGATCGGTGGCGACAGCCAGCACGAATTCCTCGACTGGTCGGCGAAGACGCTGCTCCCGGCCCTCAGGGCGGCGTTCTGAAGACGACGGCCTGTCGCGCGTTCGAGCCGGCAGCAGGGGAGCGCATCGGAACTCCCGGTGGAGGACGGCGGCGCCGTATCGCGCCAGGGGCGGGGCACGACTTCTTGCGTCCCGGGTACCGGCCGCAGCGGCGGTCCACACCGGCCGAGCCATGACCGCCACCGTCTGTCGCTCCGCTGCCGGACTTTCGTCTCTTCATTCACCACGTGTCCTGGCGTGATCGCCTCCGATGCGTTCGGTGACCGGCCGGCACGGTGTAGTACTTCCCGGCACCACGGTCCGGCCGTGCCGCCAGGTGCCCTTGCCATGGAGCGGACGTATCGTCCGTGTATGGGCGACGGGCCGCGTGACCGCTTCGGTGTTCACCGGCCGGGCCCGAGGTTCCGTGGTCCCCTGGACTCCCGAGCGGCTCGGATCGGCCGGGGCCCGGGAGTCCGCACCGAGGTACCCCGGCGGTGCTTCGCAGTCCATCGCGACGTCTCGTCACACGCTGTTGCCAGGTGAGTGGTATGCCGCAGCCTGCTGGAACGGATGCATCCTCCGGTCCTGGGCTGGAGCAGCTGGACGCCGGCATGGCCGCTGTCATGCGAGACACCGGGGCTTCGGTGGGGCTGGTCTACCTGCTGGAGCCCGGTGAGCGGGTGCTTTACCTGGCACTGGTGTCAGGGGCGTCCGAACAGATCACGGCGCCGTGGGCCCGCATCCCGGTGAATGCTCCCATTCCGGTGGCCGACGCGATCCGCAGCGAGCGCCTGCTGTGGCTGGGCAGCCAGGAAGAGATCGCTCGGCGGTATCCGCGCCTGGGGATCGTCCTCCCGTACGACTTCATGCTCGGCGCCGCCCCCATCAGCAGCCACAGTCATGTGTGGGGTGGCATCGTGCTGCTGTGGCCGATCTCGCATCCGCCGGAGCTCGACGCACCCGAACGCGAAGCGGTCGACTCCTGCCGCCCGCCGAGCCGCGGTTTGTCGCTCCGCTGAGCTCCAGAAGGGCGAGCCGAGGCCGCCGACCTGGACGACCTGTGCGACGTCCTCATCCGCCACGCTCTGCGTGCCGCAGCCCGCACCGACGACATCGCCTTGCTTCTTGTCCGGCCGCAGCATCGCAGCGGATGACTGCCTCAGGCACAGCCCGATCATCCGTGGCCGCGTCCGGTCCCACGGCATGTCCGCCGTACCGGCGCTCAGGACCGGGCCCCGGCAGCCGGGCGATGACATCTTCCGTTCCGAACGGTCCACCTCATATGGCCGGTGTCACCTGCCCGGCCCCCCATCCGGAACGGAGGAGCGAGCCATGTCGACCACCCAGGACAGCATGAACGTACGCATGTACTCCTTCGACTGCCGCGACGCGGCAGCCCTGGCGGAATTCTGGTCGAGGGTGCTGATGCGCCCCGTCGACGACGGCGCGACACAGGCCTTCGCGACGATCGGCTTCGAGGGCGACGGGCCGACCTGGATGTTCCACCGGCCGAACGGTGAAGTTCCGCCTGGGAAGAACCGCTTGATGCTCGACCTCGGCGGTGAACCCGACTGGTCCCGGCAGGCAGATCGCGTGGAGACGCTCGGCGCGGAGCGCATCAGTGACAACGAGCAGGACGGCGCCAAGTGGGTGGAGTTCCGCGATCCTGAGGGCAACACGTTCCGGATCTTTGCTCCGCGACCGAAATAGCAGCACATGGCGCGGCCGTTCCAGCGACGACGCCACACGACCAGGGTGCGCGTCGCCTCGTGCGTGTACCCCGGAGCCGCCGGGGATCATTGCGCGTCGGCGTACGACTCCTCGATCAGCTGGACGACGGTGCCTGGCTGACGCAGCGACGGGAAGTGGTCGGAGGCCGCCAGCCGGGCCAGTCGGCAGTGGGGGATGCGATCGGCCATCTCCTCGTTGCAGCGCACGACCTCCGGCTGGTCCAGTTCCCCCAGCGCCAGCAGCGCGGGCGCGGCGATCTCTCCGAGCCGGTCGAACGCGGGGGCGTCGGTCCCCTGGTGGCCGATGTTGCTGAACCAGCCTGGCAGCGCACTGCGGAGCTGGGCGGCCGCGTCGGGATCGGCCTCGGGGATGCCGCTGCCGGCCTGCCCCCAGATGCCCAGCCCGAGCCGGACGATGCCCTCCATGTCGTCGGCTGCGGCAAGCTTTCCCACCTCCTCGTAGAAACCGGGCGGCGTCAGCCCTTCGTACCCCGTGACCCCGGGCACGAAGAGTGCGAGGCCCGCCACGCGGTCCGCGGCGTCCAGAGCGAAGTTGATCGAGGTTGCGCCGCCCATGCTGGAGCCCACGAGCACCGCACGGTCCAGTCCGAAGTGGTCGAGGACCTCGGCGAGATCCTCGACCACGGAATAGGCGGCAGTGGGTGCGGGCCAGCGGCCGAAGCCACGGGTGTCGTAGCGGATCACCCGGTGCCGCCCGGTGAGTGCCGGGAGGACGGGATCCCACACCGTCGAGTCACCGACGCCCGGGTGAAGAAGGACGAGAGGCAGCCCGTGCCCTCCCGAATCGTCCGCCCACAGTTCGCCGCTGCTGACGGGCACGAGGGTTTCCATGGCCTCACTCTGCTGGAGTGGCCCGGGCTCCCGCCAGCGGGATATCTGCCGTGTCACCGTCAGGGCAGGGCAGGGCAGGGCAGGGCAGGGCAGGGCAGGGCTGGGCCGCCCCGCTTGGGCGCCGAACTGCCCGGTGTCGCCGAGCGCGGTACGTCCATGCACCCCTTCCCGTACGCGGTACTGCGGCGCGGAGTTCGTGCTCAGGCGCGGGGTCGGGTGAGCGGTGCGGGCATGCGATGGTGGGCTGGCCGTCCTTGGCGAGGATCCAATGGGAGTCGACGGTGGCGCGGTACAGCCGCAGCTCCCCGCCGGGCCCCACGTCCTCGGTCGTCCACTCCCGTCCGCCTTGTGCGACCGACCGGCGCGAGAACGCCTCGACGCCCGGGGCGATCCCGTCACTCTCCAGCATTTGGGCGACGCCGGACATGTACACGCCTTGTCCGGTGCTTATCGCCGCCTGCGAGTCGAAGACCACGATGCCCACATCCGGTCGCACCGCGATGTTGCGGGAATGCGTGACATCGGGCGAGGAAACCCAGAAGAACTCGGCGAAGTCGATGTGCGCGAAGTAGACGGGGGAGCCCCACGGCCGTCCCGCCGCGTCGGCGGTGGACAGGACGAGGTAGCGGTTGGCCTCGATGATCTCCCGCACCATCTGCGCGGCGGAATCGCTGGTGCTCATGTCATCCCACCCTGCGGTAGACGAGGGCGAAGTCGTGCTCCCACGTGCGGCCGTCGAAGCAGATCTCCCAGGCGCCGGTGATGGTGTTCGCGTCCTCGCTGAACGTGCCGCGGAAACGCTGCCGGAAGTCCAGAGGCGTGAAGTCGGGCGACTCCCGCGTGAGCGTCCACGTCCCATCCGCGAGAGTCATGGCATACACGCGGGCCACGCCGCGGGAGTCGTAGTAGTGCTGCGTGTACGCGCCGGTCTCCAGGTCGGCGCTGACGATCGTCAGGCTGTCCGGCGCCTCGGGGATCGGAATGGCGGTGTGCTGCAGCAGAAATTGGCGGTCCAGGGCCCATTCGAACCGGCTGTGCGCGAGGGGGCCCCCTTCGTGCGTATCGGAGGGTGCCGGCGCGTCGCCCGGAAACCGGGCTTCCACGGTCCACTCGCCGACGAACACGTCCAGGCGTGCCAGCGCCTCTGCTCTGTTCCCGGTCACGATGATCACTCCGCTCTCGGATGCGACTTGCGGTCGTCTCGCGGATACAGACCGGCACGAGGGGGCGGACTCATCGCTGTCCGGGGGACCACCGCCTCACGGTCCGCATACCTGCCTGCCCCGTATCGGCGGGCGATACCGCCCCGCCGGTCGCCGCCGCCTGCGCACGGCGACGCAGCTCGACTCTGCCCGCCGGGGAGCGACCTGCGGGCGTCGACCAGAACGGATGCCACCACACCATTGCCGACAGACGCAGCAGCCTGCGTCGCAGCGCCGTGGTCCCCTGCCCGGGGCCGATGTGGGCGAGGGCGCTGTAGGTGCGGACCCAGTCCTGCTGGGCTGCCACGAGGTCGTCGGGATAGGGCGGGAACGTCACGCTTCAATTAGGGCACATGTTCGAATTACGACGCATGGCCGCTGTCCGAGCGCAGGGGTGTTGTGACTGAGGTCCTCTGACAGTGAACCTTGATTGTTGCCACCGAACCTTGACGATCATTGGGTTCGTGCCATCGAAGTTTGGTGGCACGGGGTACCTGGTCGTCAGGGGTGGCGGTGGGCTCGCGGGTGCGTACGCGACCGGCGGTCCGGCGCACCGCCCGGGCGCGGGTCCCGGATGGTTCTTCGGGTGCTCGTTCCCTTCGCCGGCCTTCAGCCGAGCTGCTCGGCCAGTCCGACGACGATGCCCTCGGGGCCGCGGACGTAGCAGAGCCGATAGGTGTCCTCGTACTGCGCCAGCTCGCCGACGAGTTCGGCGCCGTGGGTGCGCAGGCGGGCAACGACGTCCTCGATGTCGTCGACGGCGAACATGATGCGACGAATGCCCAGCGTGTTCGCCGGCGCGTCCTTCGGCTCGGCGCTGATCGCCTTCGGCGTGTGGAACTGCGCAAGCTCGATTCGGCCGTGGCCGTCCGGGGTCCGCAGCATGGCGACGTCCTGTCGGACGTCGTCGATCCCGATGACACGCTCCACCCAACGTCCCTCGACCGGCATCCTGCCCTCCAACTCCATGCCGAGTTCGACGAAGAACGCAATAACAGCGTCAAGGTCGTCGACAACGATGAGGACGTTGTCCATCCGCTGGATCGTCATGGTGGGCCTCCTCGGTGTGGCACGGCCACGGTGGCCGCATCCGCCCCTGAGACGGAGCCGCCACGCCGTTCTGGACATCCTCTGCCGCGTCTCTTCGAGAACGTCTTGACGCAGTGCCCGTCACGCGCCAGTCGTACCGCTCCGAACGAAAACACCGCAGGTCATCCGGCTCCGAGCCCGATGTCCCGTCTCCGAGGATCTGGTCTCCGTCTCAGGTGATCCGGTCCGATTCGCTTGGGGTCTCAGGTGACCTGGGTGTCCCTTGGCAACGAAAGCCGGATCGCCCGTGCACGTGTCACCGAATTCGATCTATTGCCGTGCTTCTCCAGCTCGGTGAACGGCGATCGCGGTGCACCACCTGCGGGTGTGCCGTGACTTGTCGCGCCCACGCGGCGAAGCCGCACCACGTCACAGCCCCCGCGCCCTTTGGAGCACGAGGAACCGCACCGGCTACTTCCCCGAGACCTCTCCGTGGCCAGGACCAACGACCGGCGGCCCGGCCCCCATTCGGGATTCCAGAGGTCGGGCCACCGGGATGTCCGGTCGGTCGTCAGGCTCGGCAGCGCAACATCTCCAGTGGGGGATTGGCGAGGAGGTCCGCCCAGAATTCCGCACCGAACGTGCGCACGCCGGCGTCGGACACCTCCAGTGGGACCCAGGTCACGTCGCTGAATCCGGCCGCCCGCAGGCACCTTTCGTAGACCTCGCGGCGCGGGCAGGTGGTGACGAACCCGATCGGCTGGTCGAGCAGCGCCGTGATCCGGACTCGCGGTCCGGTCTCGGCCTCCTCACCGGTCAGCTCGGCTCGAAAGCCGTACTTGTCCAGGGGCGGCCCGTCGAAGCGGTAGTCGGGTGTCTGGTTGAGCAGGAAGAACTCGGCGCCGGGTGTCAGGCTCCGGTGCACGTTGCGGCACATCTGCTCCATGGCGGCGACGTCCTCCGCGTAGTTGAGCAGCTGGACCGCCACGGCGACGTCGAAGGGCTGCTCGAGGGAACGCAGTTCGGCCACATCGCCCACCTCGTAGCGCACATCCAGCGGATCGCGCTCTTCAAATGCCTGTGCCACGGCGACCATTTCACGGGAGATGTCGACTCCGAACACGTCCGCTGCGCCGCGCCGCTTGAACTCCCTGCTGTAGAAGCCGGTGCCGGAGGCCAGGTCGAGGACCGACTTGTCGCGCACGTCCCCGACCATGGCCAGGAAGCTGGGTACCTCCCCGTACTGCGCCAGTGGCAGGGCCTTGAAGCCCTCGAACGCCTCACCGATCTCGTCGTACTGCTGCACGCTCACTTGCTGTCCTCCCCTGTGCTTCGCCATGTCCTTGGCCTCGGCGCCCCCGCCACCGGGACACGCCGCAGCCTCTGGCGGGCAGTCTTCCCGCACCCCGGCAGACCGTCGTACTGGCAGAAGCCACAAAGATCCGGGCCTCGTCCCGGCCTCCGTACGGGCCGGCGTACGGGTTCGAGTGGCCCCGTGGAGTAGTTGGCAAGGCCGGGGACGCCGGCCGACGTTGGCAGCGGTGGCGGCGAAACGTTCTTGCCCGCCAGATGATCACGGGTTAAGGTCCCCGGGCACATATCGGGGGATCACTGCAGGCGGGGGACATGGCAGACGATATCGACGCGCCCACGAAGGAGCCGAGTGCGTGGGGGCAGGCCGTCGCGGCAGTGGCACTGGTGGCGGCGCTCTGTCTCGGCCTGTGGGCGTTCGGGGAGACGTCGTCCTCTGGCAGCGCCCCGTCGCCTGCCACATGCTCGGACGGGGAGCCCGAGAAGGCGCCGGCGGAGACCGGGAAGGCGCCTCGGCGCGTCTCCGGGGTGCAACTGTGCGAGGCACTGAACCGTCCCGACCTCGCTGAACTGCTGGGCACACCGGGGGAGATCGCGAAGACCGCCAGCGGCGGCGATGGTTCCTTCAAGTCGGCCGGCGGCAAGGAGACCGCAACTCCCTCGGCCCGGGTCGAGTTCGGGACCTACACCGTGGAGCTGTCGGCCACCTACGGCCGCCTTCCGGTGGCCGGGTCCGCCGTACTTCTGGGTTACGACGCGCAGCAGCGGAAGGTTCTGGGCCACCCGGCGGTCCTCTACTCGGACCGCACCATCAGCGTCAGCTTCCGCCTCGACGGGAGCGCCACCGAGAGCGGTCCCGGCGTCCCGGTCCGTGCTCTCACCGTGGCCCAGGACGCCAAGGGCAGCGGTGGTTCCTTCGACGTGATCCTTTGGCGGGAGGACGGCAGGTGGCCGGACGACGCGGCGCTGCTCCGCGTCGCCGAGGAGGTGCTGCCGACGGTGCCGGGGTGGGCTGCCGAGAAACCGGAACGCTCAGCCACACAGGGTGGGAACTAGCGGTTCAGCCGACGGATTTGCGCTTTCGCTGGCAGTTCGGAGTGCTTCAGCCGAAGGACCGGTCAGCGACTCTGCCGTGACCTGGTTGTTCTCGCCGGGTTTGGGGCTGCCCATGTGGGCGGCCGTGCGGCGCCCGAAGGCCGCACGGCCCGGCACCCAGGCAGCGTCGGCGGATGAATCAGCCGACGACGAGCGGCAGTTTCGCCGCAAGTTCGCCGAGTTCGGCCTTCTCCGCGTCAGTCGGTGCCCGGCGACCGGTGCCGACCAGAAGCGCATCCTTGTCGGTGAACGACGCGGGGAACGCGGCCTCGGCGATCTTCTCCAGCATCGCCCGGGATCGGGCCAGGCCCTCCATGGGCGGTTCCGCCGCGTCCGGGAGGTGCGCGATCAGGTCGAGGTGGTGCAGCGTCCATTCCAGGACGTACGCGGTGAGGTAGTCGCCCACGGTGAGGACCTCGTCGCGGGTGCTCACCCGGACGTCGGGGTCGGCGAGTTCGGCGGCGCGTCCGGCGGCGGAGCCGACGTCGTCGAGGTGGAACTTGAGCAGGCGCGGCTCCTCGTACGCGGCGGCCAGCCGGACGATCAGCGCGTCGAGCGGGTCCTCGCCGGTCGGCGGTCGGTCCTCGACGCTCCAGTAGGTCACGGCGTTGACGGTCGGTTCCGTTTCGGCGGGGGTGACGAGGGTGATCAGGACGTCCTGCGCGTCGATGATCAGATGGCACACGAGGTCCCGCACGAGCCAGCCGGTGCAGCCGGACGGCTGCGCGAAGTCCTTGTCCGGGAGTTCGGCGACCGCTGCGCGCAACGCCGTCCACGAGCGTGAGAAGTGGTCCACATCGGCAAGGTAGTGCGGTGCCGGAACGGCGGACAAGCATATTCGGACGGTCTGGGCGTGTACCTGGAGGGTAGGTGGCCACTCGGCGCCGTCGGCTGGTGGGTCTCCTGCGATCGCTTGTCAGTGGCGTGCTGCACTGTGATCAGTGGTGGCGGCACGCATGGCAATGGAGGACAGAACTGTGTTGACGGGGCTCGAGGACGTGGACTGGGCGTCGATGGAGCATGCCTACGGCGACGCTTCGGACGTGCCCCGGCTGCTGGGCGGTCTCGCCTCGGACGATCCAGCCGAGCGGGACGTCGCGTTGGACGGCATGTACGGCGCGGTTCATCATCAGGGCGATGTCTACGCCTGCACCGTCGCCTGCATCCCCTTCCTTTTCGAACTCCTGCTTCTGCCGACAGTGCGGGACCGTGGCGCCATCCTGGGGCTGCTGTGCAGCATCGCGGGCGAGGAGGTGCCGGAACCGGACGAGATCTGGACCGACTTCGACGACGAGGAGGAGCACGCCGCGTGGGTCGCCAACTACGTGGAGGCGTCCGAGATGATCCGAGGGCGCTCGGTGCGCCTGTTCGGGCTGTTGGACGACCCTGACACGGAGCTGCGCGCCGTGGTGCCGGGTGCGCTCGTTCAGCTCCATGCGGACTTCGGGCGCGTCCTGGCAGTCCTGCGGCAGCGGTTGCAGGCGGAGCCGAGCGCCAGGGTGGCTCGCGCCCTGGTAGCCGCGATCGGCGACCTCGGCGTACGGCACGGCGGGGAGCCGGCCGGGGAAGCGGGGACCTGCCTGGTGCGCGTGGTGTACGACGCGCAGCCGCACCCGGAGTTGGTGCTCACGGCGCTGACCGGGCTGGCGCGGTGTGCGCCCGGCCTGCTGCCGCCCGATGCAGTGGTGGCGGCCCGGGAGGCCATGCGCGCCGCCAGGGAGGGGACGGTGCCTGTGCCGGCGCCCAGCCGCCCCCGCACGGACACCCTCGTGTCCTATCTGCGGGAACTGCAGGCGAAGCATCGCGCGGAGGCCGAATCCGACGAGGCGATCGAGCTGCTCCAGCAGTTCCATACGGCGCTCGCGGACCGCACGGACGAGCGTCTGACACTGCTGGTGGATCAGCTGCGCAGCGCGTCCCCCGGACAGCGCCTCGCGGCGACGGAGCAGGCGGGCATGCTGCTGTCCGGATGGCGGTTGCCCAGCGAGGAACCGGTACGGCTGTTGGCCCGCCAGGTCCTCGACGAGGACGAGCGCCTGGCGTGTGCCGCACTTGCCGAGTTGGCGCATCTGTACCCCCTCGCGCGGGGCTACGCCGACGTGGTTGCGGAATCGCTGCCCGCGTTCCGCCACGAGGCCGGCGACGAGGACTGGTGGTGGACTCGCTACGGCCGAGCGGTTCAGATGCTGGCGATGCAGGGCGACCCGCGGGTCGTGCCGGAACTGATGCGGGTCCTGAGGGAGGGGCCTCTGCCTTACGACCTGCAGCGGTGTGTGGAGTCGGTGGCGCCTTACTCGGCCCCCCTGGGACCGGTACTGCTGGAACGGCTCGTCGGCCTGCATCCCGAGGCACACCGGCGAAGGGCACGGCTCCTCGACGCCCTGGCCGTGCCCGCGCCGGCACAGGCGCTGCCCGTCGCGGCGTCCTTCCTGGGCAGCGAGGACATCGCGACCCACATCTCAGCGCTGGGAACGGTGGCTCGGTACGGGGCCGGCGCCGCTGAACACGCCACTTGTATCCGGGAGTCGGTGACGTCGGACCCGTCGGCCTACCGCCGCATGAAGGCAGCCGAGGCGCTGTGGGCGGTCACGGGGGAGGAGGACCTGGAACTGGTGCTCGGGGCGGTCGAGGCGGTGCTCTGCCTGGAACGGCCGAACGACCGCAGGGACGGGTACGAGGCCGGGGGGCGCATCGGGTCATCCGCCGGACCGCTGGCCCCGCTGCTGCGGGGACGCATGGCGGAGACCGACCGTCGGGTCGAGGCGGCCGTCGCTCTGTGGCGCGTTACCGGGACCGCGGACGAGGTCGCCCAGGTCCTTGTCGAGGAGTGGACACAGACGCCCTTCCTGCGTCCGGAGATCGCCGCCTGCCTGGCCGAACTCGGCCCGGCAGCGGCCGGCGCAGCACCTCTGGCACAGGCGGAGCTGGCCGGCGCCAGGCGGCACGGCAACGACGCCCCCTCACGCCGGACGCGCCATCACGTGGACGAGGACGAGGAGTTGCAGCGGAACTGCCTGCGCATCCTGGAAGAGGCACAGCGGCGCTAGATGGTTCGTTTCGACCCACGTCCGGTCCGAGGCCGACCGGCTCTTCCGGCGCTGCCGATGTTCACGGCCACGGTGGGGTTCCGCTTGATCGATCTGGGTCCAGCGAGCCGAGGCTTCCTGGCTCTACGCGGCGAAGCTGGGGGGCTGCGCGGTGAGGGTCCGCTGAACAGGGGGCGTCCGCGAGCGGTGACAGGTACCGCGGGGTGAGGTCGAACTCCGGCGAGCCCGGCCGGCGCTTGCCGGCTTCGGCGGCGGCCCGCAGAAGGCGACAACTCTCAGGATGACACTCCGTAGCAGGTGGCGATCGCGGCGGCGCGGTCGCGCAGGGAGGTGCGCAACCACTGCGGGGCCAGGGCCTCCGCGTTCGTGGCGAGCTGCCACAGCGCCCATTCGGCGTGCCTCGGATCTTGGAAGGTCACCTCCAGACGCAGCCAGCCGTCTGCGTCGGCTTCTTCGGCGCGGACGGCCAGCGCGGTGCCCACCAGGTCCTCCCGCCGCGCCGGGTTCACCCGTACCAGCACGGTGACTTGGTCACCGCCGGTCCGGAACTGCGTGCTGCGTTCCTGCCAGGCCCGGTCCAGATCGACCCGGTCGGGTCGCTGCGCCGGTTCGGCGAGTTCCTCTGCGACCAGTACCCGGGACAGCCGGTAGGTGCGGTCCGCGCCGGACCTCGTGGCCAGCAGGTAGCCCTGGCCGCGTACGGTGACCAGGCCGATCGGGTCCACCGTGCGCCACTTCGGGGTCTGGTCCACGGCCGCGTAGTGGATGCGCAGCTTGTGTCCGGCGAACACCGCGCGCCGGACCTCGGCCACGATGGTGTCAGGCACCTCCTCGGCAACCAGCCGACGCGAGAGGAGGTCGGTCTCCGGGTCGATGAGCAATCGCTGAGCCGCGCCGGCCGCGGTGGCCCGATAGCTTTCGGGCAGCGCGTCGACCACCTTGCGCATGGCCGAAGCGAGCGCCGCGCCGAGGCCGAATGCCTGCGCGCCGCGCCGCGATCCGGCGACCAGCAGGGCAAGTGCTTCGTCGTGGTTCAGTCCGGTGAGCTCGGTCTGGAAGCCGGGCAGCAATGCGAACCCACCGTGCCGGCCGCGTTCGGCGTAGACCGGGACGCCCGCTGCGGACAGCGCCTCGATGTCGCGCAGCACGGTGCGGGTGGATACCTCCAGCTCGCGGGCGAGCGCGGCCGCGGACAGCCGACCGTGCTGCCGCAGCAGCAGCACCAGCGATACCAACCGGTCGGCGCGCATATGAAAACGCTACAGGAATACACGACATAGGGTGTCGTGTATTCCTTGGGAGGCTTATCAGCATGACAAACAAGGAAGTGGCCACAGAGCCGAACGACCTGGGCAGGTACTTCATCGAGCGAGCCAACGCGGGCGATGTCGACGGGTTGGTGGCGTTGTACGAGCCGAACGCCGTGCTGGCGTTCCCGCCGGGCAACCTCGCGACCGGACATGCGGAGATCCGCAAAGTGTACGAGCAGTTCGTCGGGGCCGCGCCGGTGCTCTCGCCGGGTAGGCAGCACCCAGCGCTGGTGACCGGCGATCTGGCACTGACAGCGGCAACGCTGACCAACGGCGACGTGACCGTCGAGGTCGCCCGTCGCCAGCCGGACGGGTCGTGGCTGTGGGCCGCGGACCAGCCGGCACTCGCGCCGTAGCGGGGCGGCGGTGGGCCGGCGTGACCGAGCCCACCGCCGCTCAGCGGCGTGCGGACCAGCGGCGCGCGCGCCGCACCGCTTTCGGCAAGTGCTTCGGACATGGACTTGACGTCCCACTACGCCACCGAGCCGGCCGGGTGCTGCGATGAGGCGCATCGTGACGATCGGCGTCTACGGCTTCACGGCCGGAGCCTTCCTCGAGAAACTCACCGGCGGGGGCGTGGGGCTGCTGCTCGACCTCCGCCAGCGCCGCGGCGTTCGGGGCCCCGACTACTCATGGGCGAACTCGGCGCGGCTCCAGCGCGCGCTCGCCGCGGGGGACATCGGCTACCGGCACGTGAAGGAGCTGGCGCCGACGACCGAGCTGCGCCAACTCCAGTACCGCGAGGACGACCGCCAGGGCGTGGGCAAGCGCAACCGCATCGCGCTGGCGCCCGAGTACACCGAGCTCTACACCCGTGAGATCCTCGCCCTGTTCGACCTCGGCGCGCTCGTGGCCGAGCTTCCGAGCGACTCGGCAACCGCCCTTTTCTGCGTCGAGCGCGATCCGGAAGCCTGCCACCGCTCGCTCGTGGCCGCGCGCATGCGCGCCGAGCACGGCCTGCCGGTCACGAACCTCCGCCCGGGCTGAGCGTCGTGTCCACCCGGCTGCCGTCAGCGGCCCGGTAGCGAACCCTCACACCGTGAGCACGTTCACGCGAGAATCGCCGCGGTACTGCGCATGTCGGCTCCTTGGGACGGTTGTTGTCATCCTTGGCGGCATGCCGCGCCCGGTCGTCGTCCGCGGAGAGCAACCGCACCTGCTCCACCCGGAGCAGCCACGACCGATGCCGTCCGCCCCTGGGCTGACCGGATGTCAGGGGCGCGCGATGCAGGAGCGGAGCTACCCACCGTGGCCGGTACCGGGTGGCCAGGCACATTCGCCCACTGTGCTCGGACCGGGCTGATGCAGCACCGAGTCCAACGGCCGGCACACGCGATCGGCCGGGTGGCAACGGAAGCCGCCCGTCGGCTGCCTCCCGGATCGTGCGGGACATACTGTCGGGATGGATGCGCAGGCCGTGGACGACGCCCGGCGGTGGCTGGCGGAGGAGGGGATCAGGCAGGTCGGTGACGGCGAATGGGCCGATGACGACACCCCGGACGCACGGCTCACCGCCAATGACGTCGCACACGCTTGGGCGGGGCAGGCCTTCACCGACGAGCGCCTGGACATGGCCGGGCGGCTGCGGTTGGCGTTCGGGCTGCTGGATCTGCTCGACGACTACTGGGTGACGTGCGAGATCCGGTTCGCCGACCGGGGGCCGGACGGTCCCCTGCCGCCGAAGGTGCTCTGGGACGGATATCGACGGCGGCTGGAGGCGCCCCGAGCGGCCGAAGCCGTGACCTACTCGCTGTGGGTCGACTGGTTCGAGGACCGTGAGACCGCTGCGACGGCCTTCGCCGAAGTTCTCGGGCACGACATCGATCGGCTGCTCACACGTGCGCCGGATGCCCTGCTCCGCCGCGCCCGGCGGGTCCTGGAGAGTTCGGGCCCGGTGCCCTGGCAGGCGAAGGAAGCGGCATATGGAATCGCGGCTCGGCTCCCCGTGCTCCACCCGGCGCTCTTCAAGGGCCTGCTGAGCAGCTATCACGACCTCTACGGGAGTCTCCAGCCGTCCGCCGCGCTGTCACTCCTTGTCGATCTGGCCCTTCCGCCGGACACGCAGCATCTCGCGGAGCTGCGCACTGTGCTCGCCGACGGGCACAGGAACCACTACCGAAGCCCCCATGCGTGGGACGAGGCTTCGCGCACCCGTTCCTGGCGGCGGACGGCGAAGCGCTGGCCGGCGGCATGGCGAACGCCGGGGCGGTCTTCCGTCCCGGTGCGCTGGTGGACCGCCGCCGCACAACGCGCACGCCCTCCATCCTGATCTTGCGTGGGTATCCCCGGCTTCAGCCGGGGAGGGAAACGCATCCTTGCCGCGCATGCGCGAAGCGCCGGAGTTCGCTGTGTCAGTGGCCTCCACTACGTTGATCAGGCAATGACCTCAAGGGGGTGTGCCAGATGATGCGTGCGTACAAGTTCCTCATGCGGCCCACCGTGGGCCAGCAGGCTGCGCTTGGCGAGATGCTGCGGGATCACTGCTCCCTCTACAACGGCGCGTTACAGGAACGCCGTGACGCCTACCGACATGTGTCGAAGACGAGCATCACGTACGGGCTGCAGTCGGCGCAGCTCAAGGAGATCCGGGCGTTCGATCCGGACCG
This sequence comes from Streptomyces sp. NPDC043812, assembly GCF_056436245.1. Taxonomy (NCBI): domain Bacteria; kingdom Bacillati; phylum Actinomycetota; class Actinomycetes; order Kitasatosporales; family Streptomycetaceae; genus Streptomyces; species Streptomyces sp. NPDC043812. The sequence goes on along the minus strand of NZ_JBWKCY010000024.1, from coordinate 8,954 downwards.
GCGGGGCCGCTGGTCGTTCTCCAGCCAGCAGGCCACCTTGCGGCGCCTCGACAAGGCGTTCGCCGCATTCTTCCGCCGGATGAAGTCCGGCGAGATGCCCGGCTACCCGCGCTTTCGTGGGGTGGACTGGTTCGGCACGGTGGACTTCCCCAAGGACGGTGACGGCTGTCGCTGGGACTCCACCCCGCACGACCGGGTCACCCGCGTCCGCTTCCAGGGCGTCGGGCACGTCAAGGTCAACCAGCACCGGCCGGTGGTCGGCAAGGTCAAGACCGTGTCGGTCAAGCGCGAGGGGCGCAAGTGGTTCGTCGTGCTGACCGCCGAGCAGGCCCGGCCGAGCCGCTGCCCGCGACCGGATCCGTGATCGGCATCGACCTGGGCATAGCCAACTTCCTCGCCGACTCCGACGGCGAGTTCGTTCCCAACCCCCGCCACGGCCGGCGTGCCGCCGCGAAGCTGGAAGCCGCACAGCAGGCCCTCGCACGGTTCCCGCGTGTGCGCCGCGACAAGCGCACCGCCAACCATCAGCGGGCCGTGGACAAGGTCGCCGCCCTGCACGGCAAGGTGCGCCGTCAACGCCTCGACCACGTACACAAGACCGCGCTCGCTCTTGTGCGTGAGCACGACCTCGTTGCGCACGAAGACCTCAAGATCCGCAACATGGTCAAGGCCCCGCTCCCGAAGCCTGACCCCGAGGCGCCGGGCAGCTTTCTGCCCAATGGCGCGGCGGCAAAGGCGGGGCTGAACCGTTCGCTCTCGGATGCCGGGTGGGGGGTGTTCCTGACGATCCTGCATGCCAAGGCTGAGAGTGCCGGGCGGGAAGTGATCGCCGTGGACCCTCGCAACACTTCCCGGACCTGCCCCGAATGCGGGCACGTCTCGGCAAAGAATCGGCTCACACAGGAGAAGTTCCACTGCGTCGGCTGTGGCCACCAGGCGCACGCTGACACGGTGGGCGCCTTGAACATCCTACGGGCCGGGCTGGTCCGTCGCGAAGCCGCACCGGCATAGCGAGAAGCCCCCTCGCTCACGAGGGGGAGGAGTCACGCTCACCTCCTCGCGCTGCGAGAGCACGGCTTCGACTCGGCTCCGAGCCCGGTCCGTCTCTCTGTCGACGGTCGCGAGCAGCTGACCTTCATCTCCGGCGACGTCGCTCTGCCGCCGTTCCCACGCTGGGTGATGACGGACACCGCCCTCGAATCGGTGGGCTGCTTGCTGCGGCGCCTGCACGAGGCCGGAGCCGCCATCGCGGTCGACTCCCGCGTCGCGTGGCCGCGGGTCCTGGCCGACCCGGAGGGGGGAACGATGTTGTGCCACAACGATGTGTGCCCGGACAACGTGGTCTTCCGCGAGGGCCGGGCCGTCGCCCTGATCGATTTCGACATGGCGGCCCCGGGCCGCCCCCTCTGGGACGTCGCCATGGCCGCCCGCTACTGGGTACCTGCGCTTGATCCCGTATCGGCGATCGCCCTCTACCCCGCCGGGCTGGATGCGTCCGCGCGGCTGCGAATCCTCGCCGACAGCTACGGCCTCTCGCCGCAGGAACGTGCCGAGTTGCCCGCGGTCATCGAACAGGCCACCGAAACCTGCCGGGCGTTCGTAGCCCGCCGGGCGGCCGACGGCGCCCCCGTCTACCTCCAGGCGCTGGCCGAGCGTGGTGGATGGGAACGCTGGGACCGCATGCAGGCCTGGCTGGCGGCCCACCGCGAGACATTCCTGGCCGCCCTGCTGACCTGACCGCTCGGATGTCGAGGAAGCTCTGTCCCTTGCTCGCGTTCTACGCCGAGCGGCATGGAACGTCCGAACTGCGGCATCAACGTGTTTGAAGACGGGCCCTATTGCCGTGACCCGGAACGCTCACCGGGTTGCGGCCAGTGCCTGCCGAAAATTCGTTTCGTGTCGTATGGGAAGCGCCCTACTGTGGCGCGGTGACGACTCGGATGATCATTCTCAACGGTGGTTCCAGCTCGGGCAAGTCCGGGATCGTACGGTGCCTGCAGGCCGTACTGCCGGATCCGTGGCTGGCGTTCGGGTGCGACTCGTTCGTCGACGCCTTGCCCGCGAAGATGCAGGCGTCGGACGAGGGGATCACGTTCGCTGCCGACGGCGGGGTGAGCGTCGGGGCGGACTTCCGGGCGTTGGAGGCGGCCTGGACGGAGGGAGTCGTGGCAATGGCCCGTGCGGGCGCCAGGGTCATCATCGACGACGTCTTCCTGGGCGGAACGGCGTCCCAGCAGCGGTGGCAGAAGGCTCTCGGCGGACTGGCGGTGTTGTGGGTCGGCGTCAGGTGTGAGAGTGCGGTCGCCGCGGGCCGTGAGGTCGCAAGAGGAGATCGGGCCCAGGGGATGGCAGCGTCGCAGGCGGATGTGGTTCACGAGGGCGTGTTCTACGACCTGGAGGTGGACACGACGCACACCGAGTCCCTGCTGTGCGCGCGAACCATCGCCGCCCACGTCGGCTGATCGACACACCGCTCCCGGCCGTCCGCCCTGTAGTTGCAGGCCCCTCCAGCTGCGGTGGTGCTGTGCTTCCCGCAGCACGAGGTCTTGCAGCTTCCCGGGTGCGCACTGGGATCACCCGATGACACCTCGGACCAGCCATTGGATGATCCGAGAGCAGCCGCGGGGGCGGCGGTCAGGCAGGGGTGGCGGTGCCGAGGGACAGCGCGCCCCAGGGCTTTGGTGTCCCCTTCTCGTAGAAGACATCCACCGAGTTGATGGTGAACCCGGCTTCGTTCAGCAGCTCGACGACCCGCCGGGTGAGATGACACCCACCGAGGAGCCGCATGTTCACCGGTTCGAGGCGGCGCTGCCACCGGCGTACGTTCTCGTCCCCCGTGGGTGCCAGCCCGTGCTCGACGAAGTGCAGGGCGCCGCCCGGCTTCAGGACACGCCGAATCTCCCGCAGCGCCGCCCCGACGTCGGGGATCGTGCACATCGTCCACGTGAAAAGGGCCGCGTCGAAGCTGGCGTTCCCGAAGGGCAGCGCCTGCCCGTCGAGCCCGGCCCGTCTCACCGGCACGCGCGTGGCCGCGACGCGCCCGGCGGCGAGCTTCCATCCCAGATCCGAGGGTTCGACTGCGGCCACCCCTGTGACCTCGTCCGGATAGAAGGGCACGTTGTGCCCCGTCCCGAAGCCGATCTCCACGATCTCGCCGGACAATCCCTCACACACTTGCTGACGCGACGGCCGTCCTGTCTTTGCCCCACAGGCGACGTTGATGATCCGCGGCAGTACCTGGTCGACGTAGAACCCCATGGCGGCCTCCGCAGCTTCCCCTCCAACATGGCATTGGATCCGGCGCCGCGCAGCTCGGCCCTTGGTCGGCCGGCGGGACTCTCGATCGCGGCCGTCTCCGTTTGCGGTCCGTCGCGCATCCCGCGCCTCCGGCGCCACCTCCCGCAGCCGCATGAATGCGGCGAGGGAGCAGAAGACCGCCGCTCTTCGACCCCGACCCGGTGCTCATGCCATTGCGTCTGCCCCGGACGCTGCCGCCGTGGACGCGCCGTCTAGGGTGCGGTCATGATCTCGCACAACTACCTCTCCGAACTGTTCTCGCTGGACGGCAGGGTCGCCGTGGTGACGGGCGGCAGTTCCGGCATCGGCCGAGCCATCGCCGGGGCTCTTGCGCGAGCCGGGGCGAGCGTGGTGATCGTGGCGCGCAAGGAGCCGGAACTGGCCGCCACGGTCGACGAGCTGGCGGCGGACGGCTGCCGGGCGGCCTGGGTGAGCGCCGACCTGAGCACCCGCGACGGGGTGCGCGCGGCGGCGGAGCAGGCAGCCGAGGTGTACGGCGAGCCCGACATTCTCGTCAACTGCGCGGGGATCAACGTGCGGCCGCCGATGGACGAGTTGGGCGAGGAGGTGTGGGACGCCACGATGTCGGTGAACCTGGAGGCGCCCTACCTGTTGGGCCAGCGGTTCGGGCCCGGCATGGCCGAGCGGGGCTTCGGGCGGATCATCCACATCACCTCCCAGCAGGCGCACCGGGCGTTCGTCCGCAGTGGCGCCTACGGGGTTTCCAAGGGGGCGCTGGAGTCGCTCGCCCGCTCCCAGGCCGAGGCGTGGTCGCCGCACGGCGTCACCTGCAACACGCTCGTGCCCGGCTTCGTCATGACCCCACTCAACGCACAGTTGTCGTCCGACCCGGAGAAGGTGGCGGCGCTGGCCGCGCGAACGATGGTCGGGCGCAACGGCCTGGCCGAGGACTTCGCCGGAGCGGCGGTGTTCCTGGCCGGCCGCGCATCCGGCTACGTCACCGGGCAGGCGATCTTCGTCGACGGCGGGTTCTCCGTTCACTGAGCCCAGCACTGCACGAATGCCCGTTCACCTGCGAGGCCCCGGCAGAGTCCGGGATTCTCGGCGCTCCGACCGCGATTTCATGCAGGGACTGTGATTCGTCCCGACCGCCCTCATAGCATCCCGTCGCAAGGGGCAGGCAAGGACGGGGCAGGGCGGGGCGGGATCATGGGTGCGTTGGGCTTCGTCTTCATCTCGCTGCCCGTTCTCGCCATTGTCTGTTTCACCTGCTTCGCCGCATGTCGTGCTCAGCAGCAGCGGGCGTTGAAGGTCGTTTCCCACGTGTTCCTGGCGGCGGGGGTGCTGTGCGTTCTGACGCCCGTTGGTGTGGTGGGCGCCATCTGGATCACCTTGTAGCCGGGACTGTGTTCCTGGGACAGGAGCGGCAGCCGGGGCCGGCGATCTGCGGTGGCCGGGACAGACCAGGGCTACGGCGCGGCAAGCGCGGGGCCGACGCCGAGGAAGCCCCACACCTGCGCTCTGGGGTTTTCAGGGTGGCGGGGTGTCTGGCAGCCTGAGGGCCGTGATCATCAGGATGAGCGAGGCCCGAGTACGCCCTGATCGCTTCGAGGCGTTCCACGACATGATCGTCACTGCCGTGCGCGAGTTCCCGGTGCGCTACCCGGGGTTGGTGGACCACGAAGTTCTGCTCGCGCCGCCGCACTCACTGCTGTACGTCAGTCGCTGGCGGAGCGAGGAGGACCTGGTCGGTTACGCCGGTGAGAACTGGCGTGACCAGCCGGTGGTTCTCGAAGGCGAGGACGAGTACCTCGTCGCGCCACTCGAGGTGCGGCATTTCACGCTCGCGTCGCTGACTTGACTCCGCACGGGGCCCGTCGAGAAGGCTCGCCCGGGCGGCTGCCGTGAGCAGGTGGCCGGCTGCGCCGCCTTCGACGAGCCGGGCCGTGACCGGCAGACCGGGGTACTTGTCATGCCAGGGATGCAGAGCTGTCGACAGTGCCTGCCCCTTCTCGGCCGTCAGGACGTCCGCACCCGGTGTCGGGAAGGGGTCGTAGGTCCGGCCGTAGGAGTACAGCGGCGGTAGCCTCCAGCTGTGCAGCACATCCAGCGGCACCCCATGGACCGCCGCCGCCTCGAAGGCGATGAGTTCGTCGTCGGCAGAGTCCAGGTCGAGGCCGAGGAGCACAGGACAACGCTGAGCGGTGGCAGCAGCGGCGTCCCCGGTGAGTGACGGGGCCCGGGACGCAGTTGTTCGGGTGTCACGCCTGCGCGGACGACGGTGCACGGCTCGCGTCCGCTTCCCCGTGTCCTTCGGGGGCTCTCCCCGTCAATTCCAGAGAAGCACCTTCCGGGCGCGCCACCAGGGCCCATTCGGTCCTTCGCCCATCCCGGTCGGCAGATGTGGGACGTCCGCGGCGGCCCTCAGCAGGGAACGCGGCGACCGCCAGACGAAGGGAACCGTGCGCCGTCGCACCGGCCCCGTCCTGTGCAGCCCGCTAGGCGCTGTTCGGGCGGTCTTCTCGGGCCCTTGACGCCGCTGCGGCGCTCCCCCAGCCTTCGGCCGGTGGGGGTCCCCCCGGCGGAGCCAGGAGGAGTACCCCCACGCTGTGTTGTCAAAGTCGCCCGAGTACATCCAGTGCGAGGACGATTTCCCCCGGCCTGGCGGCCGGTGGTGCCTCCACCGTCTTGCGATGCGTCCCCTCGGCCCTGGCGGGCTGGGGGAGGGGCAATGCATCCGACGCTGCGGGCTGATCCTCAAAGATCGCCCGGACAGGACCTAGGCGGGCAGCTCGATGGCGTCGTGCTGAGGTCCGCCGAGCACGACCTTGAGCGCACCGGTGTCCGCCGGGCGGGAGAACACGTCGTACGCCTCTTCCATCTGCCCCAGCTCGAAGCGGTGGGTGACCAGTTGGGAGGTAGGCAGTTGGCCTGCCGCCAGCATGCGCAGCAGCAGCGGCGTGGTGTGTGTATCGACGAGCCCGGTGGTGATGGTCACATCCTTGATCCACAGGTCTTCGAGGTGCAAGACCGCGGGCTTGCCGTGGACACCGACATTGGCAACATGACCGCCGGGACTAACCATTCGCGTGCACATCTCGAACGCTTCCGGCACGCCGACAGCCTCGACGACGACATCCGCTCCGAGGCCCTCAGTGAGATCCTCCACCAGCTTCTCCGGCCCTTCGGCCGCATTGACCGTGGCGTCCGCTCCCATGGCCCGAGCAGCAGACAACCGGGATTCGGCAAGGTCGACCGCGATGATCCGCCCGGGGGTGTAGAGGCGCGCGGTCGCGACCGTGGCGAGGCCTATCGGTCCGGCACCGACCACGACGACCGTGTCTCCCGGACGCACCTGGCCGTTGAGTACACCCACCTCATAGGCGGTGGGGAAGATGTCGGCCAGCAGTACCGCGTCGTTGCTGTCGACGGCGTTGGGAAGCGGGTGCACGGAAAGGTCTGCGAACGGCACGCGCATGTACTCGGCCTGGGTTCCGTCGATCAAGTGCCCCAGTACCCAGCCGCCGCCTTCGCGGCACTGGCCGTAGCGGTTCTCCCGGCAGAAACGGCATCGCCCGCACGCCGAGATGCAGGACACCAGCACGCGATCGCCGGGGCGCACGGTGCGTACTTCGCTGCCGACCTCCACGACCTCGCCCACGGCCTCGTGCCCCAGTATCCGCCCCGGGGCCACTTCGGGAACATCGCCCTTGATGATGTGGAGGTCGGTACCGCAGATCGTCACGGCATCGACGCGGATCACTGCGTCCGCGGCGTCTTCGACGCCCGGATCGGGGACGTCCTGCCAGGACGTCTGCCCCGGGCCTTGAAACACAAGTGCCTTCATGACGTCGGCCTTCCTTCTGTCTTCCCGAACCGGCCGCCCCGCTTTCCTGGGGTGCCCCACCGCCAGCGTCTCCTGGTCCGGCCCGCAGACGCTTGGGCCGGACGACCCCGGCCTGGGTCCTCTCGGCCCCTCCCGGTCGTCCTTCCGATGCCAGGAGAGGCGGACCGGACCGGAGGTGCAGTGTCCCAGGAGCTGTTGCCCCTGTTCCTGATCGACTGCGGCCTTCTCCAGGGTCTCGCCGGCCTGCGGCGTCGCAACTGGCACCGCTCTGCTGCGGGGCGACCGATACATGTGGTGGCTGTGATCCACGCTCATGTCGATCACAGCGGCTGTCAGCAACGGGCCGCAGTGCCCCCGGCCGGGGGCCAAGGCACCACATGACAGCGCAACGGAAAAAATGACACGAGAATCGAGAGCCTGCACACTGGCCGTGCTCGGGGCTGTCACGGAGGTTCGTCATGCCCCGCCCCATCTGGACCGGCGCCATCAGCTTCGGCCTGGTGACCATCCCGATCAAGCTGGTGAATGCGACCGAGTCGCACTCCATCTCGTTCCGTCAGATCCACACGGAGGACGGCGGCCGGATCCGGTACCGCAAGATCTGCGAGGTCGACGGCCGGCAGCTGCGCGACGACGAGATCATCAAGGGCTACGAGGTCTCAAAGGACACCCTCGTCGCGGTCACCGAAGAGGACCTCGCCGACATGCCCCTCCCGACGGCGAAGGCGATCGAGATCGTCGCGTTCGTGCCGGCCGGTTCGATCGATCCCGTGCGCATCGGCGACTCGTACTACCTGGAAGCCGACGGAGCCGTGGCAGCCAAGCCCTACAAGCTGCTTCGCCAGGCACTCGAACGGAGCAGCAAGGTCGCCGTCGCCAAGTTCGCGCTCCGCGGCCGGGAGCGGCTCGGGCTGCTCCGCATCAAGGGCGACGCGTTGCTGCTGCACTCGATGCACTGGCCCGATGAGATCCGCAGCCCTGACGAGATCACCCCGGACCCCGTAGACCTCACGGACGAGGAGATCGAGGGAGCCATGGCGCTCATGGACACCATGAGCGAGGATCACCTGCCCGACTACCACGACCACTACCGCGAGGCGGTCGAGGAGGTCATCGCCGCCAAGGCAGAGGGCAAGAAGCTGCCCCGGCCCGAAGGCGCCCCGGAGCCGACCGGGCAGGTCGTCGACCTGATGGCGGCGCTGAGCGAGTCGGTTGCGAAGGCCCGTGAATCCCGGGGAGAGGACGCCACCGTTCACGAGATGCCGAAGAAGAAGGCCGGCAAGAAGGCACCCGCCAAGAAGACCACAGCGAAGAAGACCACAGCGAAGAAGGCGGCTGCGAAGAAGACGGCCGGCCGGAAGCCGAAGGCGTCCTAGCGGCCGGCGAGCCCGGTCTCGGGGCGGCAGATCTCGCACGACCTGATGTCCGGCTCCCCGAGTGCGATCAGGGCCTCTTCCCGGTTCAGTCGGCCCATCGGGTTCTTGAACATTTGGCAGCCGCCCCGGTGCAGGATGGCGCACGTCCCCTCGCCCTTCGCGCGGGACGGTTCCACCTTCCACGACGACGCCTCACGCGCGGCACGCTCCTGCTTCAGATGCCGCTCCTCGGCTTCCTGCAGCTCGCGGATCGTCCGACGGGTCCGTTCCAGCTGGTAGGACTGGTACTCCTCCACGACACGGAGCTTCTGCAGGCGGGACAGCTCGGGGTTCGGCTGGGACATGACGGAACGCTTCTCGGTGGCGGGGGACTTTCGAAACACGCTTTACTGATCTTTTCGTAAGTTTGGTGGGTGTGGTGGCCGTGTGGGTGGGAGGCTGTCGGGGTGGCATATCAACCTTCCCCTTCGGTT
>NZ_JBWKCY010000023.1:0-122888 GCF_056436245.1 Streptomyces sp. NPDC043812 | reverse complement strand
TCCTACTTCGCCGGATCGTGCGGCGGGGCACCCCTGACCGTTGTCAAGCAGTACATCGCGAACCAGCAGCGCCCCGTCTGACCGTCACCACCAAGGCGCAGAGCCTTCCGACGCTCCGCGCCTCCGGCCCAAGGATGGCCTTCACCCCCGCCCTGAAGGGCGGAGCACTGGCCAAGATCAGAGGTAGAACCAGGCGTCGGTCAGCGGGTCCTCGCTCAGCGCCTCCATGGCCAGCGGCAGCAGGTAGGACAGGCCCACGTTCTGCACGATCATCGTGCGGAGTTCCGCGAGCGTCAGCGTGCCTATCGGCTTGCGGCGCAGCCTGTGGACCTTGGCGACCAGGTGGGTGGTCGGGCCCGGGTCCGGCCAGGGGTCGTGCTCGAGGTCCTCGAGCGTGCGGTCGCGGTGCATGCGGCGGTTCATGTGCTGCATCATGCCCGCCCTCCGTCGGCGGCCGTCGCGCGGAGGACGTCTGCGAGGGCTCGCAGTGAGGGGCGCTGTTCTGCGGAGGAACGGCAGATGACCACCACGTGCCGTTCGACGCTCTCGCGCAAGCCGATGACGTCGAAGCGGGAGGAGCGCAGGGCGAGCATCAGGTCCGTCACGGGGCTGACCCCGATGCCCGCCTCCACCAGAGCCAGGGTGGCGGCCGTGTCGGTCACCTCGTGCCGTACATCCGGTTCGAAGCCCGCGCGGCGGCAGGCCGTGCGCACCGCGAGGCCGTAGTAGCTGTCCGCGGACGGCAGGATCCAGCCACACTCCCTGGTTTCGGCGAGAGCGACCGCCGCGCGTCCCGGCATCGACCCGGCGGGCACCGCGAGCGCGAAGCGTTCGGAGAACAGGCGCACCACGCGCAGCGCGGGATCGCGGCGGATCGGCACATCCGGATAGTCGAGCCCGAGTGCCAGGTCGACCGCTCCGGAGGCGACCGCGTCGTAGACCTCGTCGACGTCCATGTCGCGGCTGCGCAGCGTCAGCCGGGGGTGCGCCTGCGCGGCACGGCGCAGGGCGGGCGGCCAGATCTCGGCCGCCGCGGTGGCGAACAGGCCGACGGAGACGGCGCCGGAGACCTCGTCACGGCAGCGTTCCAGCGCCTCGACGGCTTCCGATTCGGTGGCAAGGATCCTCGTCGCGTGGTGGGCGAGTGTCAGTCCGGCGTCCGTGAGCTCGACCCGGCGACCGACCCGCCGGAGCAGTTCCGTCCCGGCAGCCTTCTCCAGCGCGGCGATCTGCTGGGAGACGCCGCCCGGGGTGTAACCCAGCGCCTGGGCCACCGCGGTGATCGTTCCGCGGCGGGTGAGTTCCACCAGGGAACGCAGTTGGGCACTCGTCCAGTCCATTCAGGGATCGTAAAAGGTCACGCGAACAAAGTGTTCATGGACGTCAACGATTGCGGTGCTGGACCATGACGCGCAGGTCTGCGACCGTCGTCCCCCTCGTGCCGCGCACCACCGATGAAGGGAGCCGCACGATGCCCTCCATGGCGTCCTCCCCCGCCGTCGCCCCGGCGGCTCCTGCCGTCCCTCAGACGGCCGACGTCGTGATCATCGGCGGCGGGGTGGTGGGCACCAGCATCGCCTTCCACCTCGCGGAGGCGGCGCAGGAAGCCGGTGGTGATGCCACCCGTATCGTCGTCGTCGAACGCGGTGAGCTCGGCGGCGGCAGTTCGGGCAAGCCGATCGGCGGGGTGCGCGCGCAGTTCTCCGATCCGCTCAACATCGAACTGGGGCTGCGCAGCCTCGCGGCCTGGCGGGACTTTCCGTGGCGACCGGGTGGTGGGGTGCGGCTCGATACGGTCGGTTATCTGTTCCTGCTCACCACGCACGAACAGGCCGCCGACTTCGAGACCTCGGTCGCACTGCAGAACCGCCTCGGCGTCCCGAGCCGGGTCATCGATCCCGATGAGGCGCAGCGGCTGTGCCCGTACGTGAGCACCGAGGGACTCGTCGCCGCCGCATACTCCCCCGCCGACGGCCATGCCCGTCCCCGGCTCGCCGTGCAGGGCTACGCACGCGCCGCGGAGCAGGCAGGCGTCGTCCTCGCGCCGCGCACCCGTGTCACGGGCATGGCGACGACGCGGGACAGGGTGACGGCCGTGCACACCGACCGGGGTCGTATCGCCTGTTCCACCGTCGTCTGCGCGGCGGGCGCCTGGTCGGCGGGAATCGGCGCGATGGCCGGGGTACGACTGCCCGTCCGGCCCGTCAAGCGCCAACTGGCCTTCACCGCAGCGCTTGTTCCCCGGGCGCCAAGGATCCCGTTCACGATCGACTTCGCCTCGTCGGCGTACTTCCACAACAGCGACGACGGGCTGCTGTTCGGACTGGCCGACCCCGCACAGCCCGACGGTTTCGACACCACCTGGACCCCGGAGTGGCTGGACCGCTTTCGCGAGGTCGCACGGCACAGAGCGCCGTCGCTGGCCGAGATGCCCACCGCGGGCGGCTGGGCCGGCCTGTACGAGGTCACCCCGGACCACAACGCCCTGATCGGGCGTGCCGCAGAACCGTCGAACTTCCTGTATGCCACCGGGTTTTCCGGGCACGGCTTTCTGCAGGCGCCGGCGGTCGGTGAGATCGTCCGCGATCTGTGCCTGGGCCGCACGCCGTTCATCGACGTCACCCCGTTCGGCGCCGACCGATTCCGCAACATGGCCGGCGCCCGTCCCGAAGCCCATGTGGTGTGAACCGGACCGTGGAGGCACGATCGTGAAGGCAGGACCGATGATCAGTCAGTGGCAGCTGCGCGCCGCGTTCGCCCGGCGCCTTTCGGACTTGTACGGCCGGGAGGTCCCCGCGTACACCACGCTCGTCGACGTCTCCCGCGAGGTGAACGAGAGCGTCCTGCGGGCACGTGGTGCGGACGCCGAACGGCTGGGATCGATCGGCCGGGTCACCGCCGAACGGCACGGCGCGATCCGGGTCGGCACACCGGGCGAACTGCAGCAGGTCGCCCGCGTCTTCGGCGCACTGGGCATGCGCCCGGTCGGCTTCTACGATCTGCGCGAAGCAGCCGCGAACGCCGCCGTGCCCGTCGTCTCCACCGCGTTCCGTCCGGTGGACCGCGAGGAACTGGCACGCAACCCGTTCCGCGTCTTCACCTCGATGCTCACCTCGGCGGATCCACGCTTCTTCGACCCCGATGTCCGCTCCCGCCTGGACACGTTCCTCGCGGGCCGCGAACTGTTCCCGCCGGAACTGCTCGCCCTGGCGGACCGGGCCGAGGCCGAACAGGAACTGCCCGACGCGCACGCGGAGCGATTCCTTCATCTGGCCGTCCATGCCTTCGCGTTGTCGTCCGAGCCCGTCGACAAGGACTGGTACGCAACCCTGGAGCGGATCTCCGCCGTCGCCGCGGACATCGGCGGTGTGCGCAGCACCCACATCAACCATCTCACTCCGCGGGTCCTGGACATCGACGAGCTGTACCGGCGGATGACCGGGCGCGGCATCGAGATGATCGACACGATCCAGGGGCCCCCACGCCGGAGCGGGCCCGATGTGCTGCTGCGTCAGACCTCGTTCCGCGCCCTCGCCGAGTCCCGCCCGATGCGCACCGCGGACGGCGATGTCGTCGACGGATCGCTACGGGTGCGGTTCGGCGAGGTGGAGGCGCGGGGTATCGCGCTCACCCGCCGGGGCCGGGCCCGCTACGACGATCTGCTGGCCCGCGTCGACGAACGGGCTGCGGGCCGCCCGGCAACGGAACGCGGCGACATCGCCCGTGCCGTGTGGGCTCAGCACATGCCGGACACCGAGGAGGAGCTGGCAGCCGCAGGGCTGGGCCACTTCACCTACCACGTCGTGCCCGACCGTCCCCGGGACGGCAGCCGGCCGCCGAACGGCATCGGTGACCTGCTGCGCGAGGGCTGGATCCGTGCCGAGCCCATCGTCTACGAGGACTTCCTGCCCCGTTCCGCGGCCGGCATCTTCCAGTCCAACCTCAGCGGCGGGGCCGCGCGGAACGACGCGGCCGCCGGTGTCGCGTACGACAGCGACAGGCTGTCGGCCGCGATGGGCCGCGAGGTGCTGGATCCGTTCGTTCTCTACGAGCGGCAGCAGAAGGAGTCGGAGGCGCGCGTGGCCACGGCGCTCGGCCTGGCATCCGCCTGACCATCCCCCGGCACCGCCGCGCCCCACCCGTCCCCCGTATGTCGAAGGAGTCCCCATGACCGCGAACGCCCTGCCCACGACCGACGAGCTGCGCGACCGCGCCCGTTCCGCCCTGCGGCGCATCGGAGTCACCGTCCCCCACGGCACGGGCATTTCCGCCCGTACACCGATCACCGGCGAGGACCTGTTCCCGCTCGGGGCCGCCGATGCGGCCGCCGCCGAGGAAGCCGTGTCCGCCGCGCGCGAGGCGTTCCTCGTCTGGCGTACGACTCCGGCACCGCGCCGCGGTGAAACGGTGCGCCGCCTCGGCGAACTGCTGCGCGAGCACAAGAGCGACCTCGCCGACCTCGTCACGATCGAGGCGGGCAAGATCCGCTCCGAGGCGCTCGGCGAGGTCCAGGAGATGATCGACATCTGCGAGTTCGCCGTGGGCCTGTCCCGCCAGCTCTACGGCCGGACGATCGCCTCCGAACGCCCCGGTCACCGGCTCGCCGAGAGCTGGCATCCGCTCGGCGTGGTCGGCGTCGTCTCGGCGTTCAACTTCCCGGCCGCCGTGTGGTCGTGGAACACCGCCGTCGCCCTGGTCTGCGGCAACAGCGTCGTGTGGAAGCCGTCCGAGCTGACCGGGCTGATCTCGCTCGCCTGCGACCGACTGCTGGCGCAGGCGGCGGAGGAGACCGGGGCGCCCCGCGATGTGCACCGGCTGCTGCTCGGTGACCGCGCCGTCGGCGAACTGCTCGTCGACGACCCGCGGATCGCCCTGGTCAGCGCCACCGGTTCGACGCGTATGGGACGCGAGGTCGGGCCGCGTGTGGCGGCACGCTTCGGCCGCAGCCTCCTGGAGCTCGGCGGCAACAACGCGGCCGTCGTCGCACCGTCGGCCGATCTCGAACTCGCCGTCCAGGGCATCGTCTTCGCCGCGGCGGGCACCGCGGGCCAGCGCTGCACGACGCTGCGCCGGCTGATCGTCCACCGCGACGTCGCGGACTCGCTGGTCGACCGGGTCACGACCGCGTACGGAAAGCTGCCGATCGGCGACCCGTTCGACGAGGCCACCCTCGTCGGACCGCTGATCTCCCGGGCCGCCCTGGACACCATGCAGGACGCGCTCGCCCTGGCGCAGGCCCAGGGCGGCAGGGTCCTGGCGGGCGGGAACCGGCGGCTCGCGGACGCCGCACCGGAGGCCGCGTACGCAGAGCCTGCGGTCGTCCGCGTCGACGAGCAGAGCGAGATCGTGCGGCGCGAGACGTTCGCGCCGATCCTGTACGTCCTCACCTACGACACGTTCGAGGAGGCCGTCGCACTCCACAACGGCGTGCCGCAGGGGTTGTCGTCGAGCATCTTCACCCGCGATCAGCAGGAGGCCGAACTGTTCCTGTCCGCGGAGGGCTCCGACTGCGGTATCGCCAACGTCAACATCGGGACGTCGGGGGCGGAGATCGGCGGCGCGTTCGGCGGCGAGAAGGAGACGGGCGGCGGCCGGGAGTCCGGCTCCGACGCATGGCGTGCGTACATGCGCCCGGCGACCAACACCATCAACTACTCCGGCAGGCTCGCCCTCGCGCAGAACGTGAGCTTCCTCTAGGCCCTGTCGGCGCTGGGGCCTCGTCCGGGGCGCCCCGAATCGTGTTGGTGGACGGGCGCCCCCGCTGCCTAGGATCCGACGGTGAACACGAGGACACCCGATCAGCCCTTCCTGCGTGCCGTCGCGCGTGCCGACGCGGTGTGGCTGTCCCGCCATGTCGACGCGCGCACCTGCCCGTTGGAGCAGCTGCGGTGTCTGCTCGCCCACGAGAGCGAGGCTCTGCGGGATCTGGGGCTGATCCTGCTGGCCGAGCGGGCATGCGCCGACGGCAGCGGTGAAACGGCGGAGCAGGCGGATCTCCTGGATCTGGTGCCCGGTCCGGATCCTGGGCACCCGGAGCGCGCGCTCGCCGTCGCGAGGCTGTACGAACGGCTGGGACCGTACCTCGGGGGGCGGCCCTGGCCGTCGTGGCGCGATGCTGGCCTCACGGAGGGGGTGCGTGTCGCCTGGCTGCGCGCCGAGCTGCTGAACGAGCCGGCCCTCGCCGGGCGTGAGGCGCCCGGCGAACTGCTCCACCAGGCGGTGCACTCGACGGACGCCCGCGACGCCCACCGGCCCGAGGAGCTCGTACGGGAGCTGATGGGAAGCGCCGATCCGGTGCTGCGTGCCGAGGCGCTGCGCCTGGTGCGGCAGGGGCTGCATGCGGGCGTACTGGCGCCGTCCGTGGCGCGTGAGCAGCTGGCCGCACTGCTGGAGGCCGAGGGGACCGGCAGTACCGCTGCCGACGTCCTGCGCGAACTGACCGAGCCGTGGGCCGCGCTGGATCCGCTGCCTGCACAGGCGTTCGCCTCGTTCCTCGCCGCCGGGCCGGACGGCGCGGCGGACCGTGCGGCCGGGGCGGCGCTCGCCGCCGCGGCACACCACGGCCACGACGAACTACTCCGGGCGGTCGTCACCGACCCGGACCGGGAACCGCGCCTGCGGCAGCGCGCGCTGGAGCTGCTCGGTGAACGAGCCGAGCGCGGTGACATCGGCGAGCTGACAGCCGTCGCCCTGCGGGATCCGCTGCTGTTCGGCAACGCGGCGACGGTATGCCTGCGCGCGCTCCACCGTCGCGGCCACTTCCCGGGCAGCGCGGACGTGCCGTCGGTCCTCGGCCTTGCGCTGGCCGACGTCTGTGTCCCGGCGGACGACGTCGCCACCGTGCTGTACACGTGCCGGACCGGGACGGTACGGCTCCTGGCGGACGCACCCACGGACGATCCGTCCTGGCCGCGGCGGCTGGAGTTGCTCACCGCGCTGGCCCGCCAGGGGGTGGACACGCGGCCGATCGGCGAGGTGGCCACCGCGATGCTCGCGGTGACGCACCGGCCGGCGCCGTTCCTGGAGGCGATCCGTGCGCTGCGGTACACGGACGCCGAGGAGACGGTGCTCGCCGTGCTGCGGGACGCCCCAGCGGCGGCGCTGGAGACTCTGGAGGCCATCGGAGGGGAACGCACGGTCCAGGCGCTGGCCGAGGGACTCGGGCTGCCCGCGGATCCGGATGACCCTTCCGTGCACCTGGTCGTGCCGCATCTTCGTGCCGTACGCCATCGGGCGCTGGAGCTCCTGTGGCACCTGAACCGGGACCCGCGACGGCGCCGGGGCCTGCTCCGCCGCCTCGATCCGGCGGATCTGCCGACACGTGTCGCGGCCGATCTCGGCGCGCCCGACGAGGACGAACTCGCCGTTCTGCGTACGCACGTGGATCCGTCCGACCCCGTCGCCGCACTGTGCCGGCTGGCCTCCCACGGCGGCGCGGGCACGGTGCCCGCGCTCGCGGACCTGCTGCTGCGCGTCGTGGGTGAACTGGCCGCCGCCCACGAGCCGGGAGGTTCCGAGGAGCATGCCGCCGAGCCCTTCGTGCCCGAGGCCGTGGCCGACGCACTGCGTGCGATGGGCCGCAGGCTGCACGGGCGGGCGAAGATCCGGCCGGCCTGTCTGCTGGACGCGCAAGGCGTCGAGGAGGCGGGGCACGCGTTCGTGGCCGGCACCGTGCTGGACCTGCTGGACCGGCCCGGCCTGGCCGACGGCGAACAGGCCGTGCTTCTGGAGCTGTTGAAGCGCTGCCCGTACAAGGGCACCCGCCCGCGTGTGCACCGCCTGCTGCGCCACCGTGACCGGCATGTGCGCAAGCATGTGATCGCCCTGCTCGCCCAGGACGCGGCGGGTGACGGCGCCCTGGCGCTGTCGGCGTCGCTGATCACGCTCACTGCCGCACCCGACGTGCAGACCGTGCGGCAGGCGCTGACGGCTCTGGGTCAGGCCCGCGCCCGCTGGGCCTGCGGCGCGATCGCCGCGTGCCTCGACCATCCGGCCATGAACATCAGGAAGACCGCCGCCGCGGCACTCGTCCGGGCGGGTGCCCCGGAGGCGGTGCCCGCCCTGCTGCACCGGCTGGGGCGTTCGGACAATCCGGGACTGCGGGACGCGCTCGTCGAAGCGCTGCACGCCGTCCTGGGCGACGCGTACGCGGCGACAGTGCTCGCAGCCGCGGAGGGTACCCAGGACACGTCCGCCCGGACGCTGTTGCTGTCGGCTCTCGACGGCCTGCTTTCCGCCCGGTCACTCGTCGCGCTCGGCAATCAGGGGTCCGTGATCGTGCCCGCTCTGCAGGCGCTGGTCGCCTCCGGCAGTGTTGCGCTGTCCTCCGGAACACCCGCCGAGCCGGCAGCCCTTGTCGCCGCACACGGCATCGGACGTCCGGCCTCCGCGAGGTCCGGTGTTCACGAAGCGGCGGATGCCGACGCAGCGCTGCTCGTGGCGGCCGGTTGGAATTCCGCGGTCGCGCTGCGCCTCGCCGGACGGTCCGAGCGGCCGGGCCCGGGTCGGCTGCGGAAGTTGCGCCCGCTGCTCGCGGACTGGCTCCATCTCGCCGAGACCGTGCCGGAGACGGGCAGGCAGCTGCTGGGGCTCGTTCTGCGGCTGTGCCCGGCGCCGTGGCCGGACGACGAGCGGGCGGTTCTCGTCCGTCACGCGGGTGTCTTCATCGATGCGCTGCCAGGCTCGTCGGGCGAGGAACGCGACGCTCTCGTAGCGATCCTCGAAACGGTAGTGCCCGATCTGCCCCCGGCCCGGCGGCCGTTTGCCGCCGCCGCGGTGCGGATGCCGGCCGGGGACCTGCCCGGGGCCAGGTGCACGCTGCCACTGCTGCGCGCCTGCGGCGCGGTGGTGGGCCGGGCCGATGTCGCCCGCGACCTCGCCGCGGCCGGTGTCGCCTCCGATCCGGACCGCGCCGCGGTGGCCGTCCTGCGGAAGGCGTTCGCCGTGGAGCAGCCTTCAGGGACGGCCCCCGCCGGTGCATGGCATGCGGCCCTGGGAGCCGCGCTGCGCACACCGGCCGCGCTGGAGGGCTTCTGGGGCGAGCGTGCGGATGCCCCCGGGTCGCGGGAGGTGCTGGGCGCACTGATCGACGCCTGGCCGACGGCCGCGCCCGGCGTCCGGGACGCTCTCCGCGACCGGATGACGCAGCTTCAGCCCCTCGACGCACCCGAGTGGACCCTGACCGAGACGGCCGCCGCGGAACCGTCGCCCGCGCGGTCGGTACGCGCCGACGACCTCGACCAGCCCCGGTCGTCCGCGCTGTTCGAGCGGCTCACGGCCATGCTGTCCGACAGCGATCCGGACCGCCGTGACGAGGCGGGCCGGCGGCTGCTCGCGTGGCCGGATCCCGATGCGCGGATGCCGGTGCTGCGGGCCTTTCTCCGCGGCCGTGTCACCGTTCCCGTCCTGGGTCTGCGCGACCTGGGTCTGCGGGCCGGACCGGAGCTGCGGAGCGGGGACATCCTGCCGGACAGGGCCGTGCTCATCGCCCGGGAGCTCGGCGCCTGGGATCTCGTACCGCTGATCCCGGTGTTGCTGCAGTGGTGGGAGCAGGGTCCGCCCGCCGTACGGCGGGACGCCGCGCTCGCTCTGCGCCGCGTTCCCGCCGACGTGCTGGCCGACGCGCTTGGTGAGCGGCTGGGCGCGGGCGCCTGGGGCGTACTGGATCTGCTGCCGGATCCGCTGTTGCGCACCCCCGCACTCACGCAGGTTCTCGCGCGGCTTCGCGCCGAGGGACGTGACGAGGCGGCGGACGGACTGCAGCTGGTCGACGGCCCGTTGCGCGGCCCGGACGCGGCACGAGAGGACGCGGCGGCGCTGGCGGCGCTGCGGGAACGGGTCCCGGTTCGGGCCGTCCGGCGGGACGTGTCACGGCGGGAACTGTTCGACCTCGCCCGTCACGGCACCCCGGAGCAGATACGCCGCGCGCTGACGCGGCTGGCGGAGGACGACGACGCCACGACCGGTGACCGTGGCCATGAACTGACGGATGTCATAGGTCAGTTGCTGGGCCACCGCGAGCGCCGGGTCCGGCTGCACGCGCACCGGATCTCGCGGACCCTGTTGGACCGGGAGACCCATCTGCACCACACGTCGCTGCTGCTGGACGACCCGCAGGCGGACGTGAAGCGCATGGCGATCCGTGTCCTGTGCCGGGCGGGGTGGGCTCCGGCGGTGCCCACGGTGACCGCGCTGCTCGACCACGCGCATCCCGTGGTCC
Organism: Streptomyces sp. NPDC043812; assembly: GCF_056436245.1. Classification (NCBI taxonomy): domain Bacteria; kingdom Bacillati; phylum Actinomycetota; class Actinomycetes; order Kitasatosporales; family Streptomycetaceae; genus Streptomyces; species Streptomyces sp. NPDC043812. The sequence goes on along the minus strand of NZ_JBWKCY010000023.1, from coordinate 112,669 downwards.
GCAGGGCGGCGGCCGAGGGACTCGTGGTCCTCGGGGAGACGGCCGTCCCCACGCTCACCCGCGCGGCCGCCCGCGCACGCCCCGACAGGCGGCGGCTGTACACGGACGTCCTCGACCGGATCGAACGAGGTTGAGCGAACGATCGATGTCCTCAAGGGTTTCCGGGCCGTGGCCACCCGCTTCGACAAGCGAGCGTATGGCTTCCACGGCACCGTGACCGTTGCTGCCGTACGTCAGCGGCTCCGCTCATGACGTTGCCGGGCGAGCGTGCACGCCAGCGCACGCGAGCCCGGCAAGATCCGAACGAGAGCGTGCGCACGCCCAGTGCCGCGGCGGCCCTCGACGGTGTGACGGGAAGGAGTACGGGACCGGTTCGTACAACCTTCCGGTTCCGTCGCATGTCTCATGCGTCGGACTCCGGGTCGACCCGGATTCCGCCGTCCGTCAGCCGTGCCTTCCCTAGGGACCTCCATGCCCGACTTCACCCCCGACCGCCGTACGCTCCGCAGGACCGCCGGCGCGGCCGTCGCCGTCTCCCTGCTCGCGCTGGGTGCCGCGCCCGCTGTCGCCGACGGTCCCGGACAGGATCTGGTCATCGGGAAGCTGTCCGCGCCCAGCGGAGTGAAGCCGGGCACCGCCTTCGACGTGCCGGTCACCTTCACGAACAAGGGCACCGAGGCGCTCGGCGAGGTCTGGGTCTCCTTCTCCATGAGCCAGGGACTGGGCCGGGCACGCACATTCTCCAACTGCCTGTACTACGACGTGCCCTCGTTCGACGAGGCTCCGCCGTGGAGCGGGGTGCACTGCAAGTTCGACCGGGCGATCGAGCCCGGCAGGACGTACGCGCTCGCCCAGCCGCTGAAGGTCGACGCCCTGCAGAACGCCCTGTACGAAGGGGTCGGTGCGGAGCTCTCCGTCGACGACCCCTTCAACCCCGACTGGGAAGGCCCGCTGGTGCCGGGCGACGGACCGGAGCTCGAACTGGTCGAGCAGCCGGATGCGGACCCGGTCGAAGGAAGCGGCCGCACCGGCACCTCGATGAAGGTGAGCGTGGCGAACACGGCCGACTTCGGTGTCCAGGCGCCCACGATCCGCGGCCGCGCGGGGCAGACGGTCGACGCCGAAGTGACGTTCCTCAATGCGGGCCCGGCATGGGTCGAGCGGCAGACCTCCGTGGGACGGGTCGACGTCCGCTTCCCGGCCGGTACGACGGTGGTGTCGGCGCAGCCTCGCTGCGACCTCAAGGAGCCCCGGCACTACGTCTGCGGCCCCTCCGACGCCTGGATCAACCCGCAACGCAAGCTGACCTACGACTTCCGCGTCAAGATCGACAGGTTCGTGGCCGGCGCGACCGGAAAGGCGACGGTCGTCGCGGCGCCGTGGCCGTTCGACAAGAACCGGACGAACGACACGGCGGAGATCGTGGTCGAGAACTCCGCGGGCAACACGACCGGCGGCGGTTCGGGTTCGGCCACCGGGGGTTCCGGCGGCTCGTCCTCGGGTGGTTCGGGCACCACGGGTGGTTCGGGCTCCTCGTCGACCGGTGGTGCGGGCTCGTCCTCGACCGGCGGCGCCGGCTCCACGGCGTCGACGGGTGGCACCGGCACGGCGGCGACCGGCGGCGACCTGGCCTCCACCGGCTCCGATTCGGCCCTCCCGCTCGCGGGCGCGGCGGCCGCGGCGGTGGCCGCGGGCGGCGGCCTCGTTCTCGTGATGCGCCGCAGGCGGGCCCGGAGCTAGCCAGGCTCAGTGCCGACTGGGCCCTGTCCGGGCGATCTTTGATCGCCCGGACAGGGCCTAAGGCATGCCCGGCCGTGCACGGGTGCGGGCGGGCAGGGAGCTGCGCATCGCCGAGGGGTTGGTGCCGAACCACCGGGTCACCGCGCGGCGCAGCGTCCGCGCGTCGCTGAAGCCGAGCAGCCCGGCGATGTTGTGCAGCGGAAGGTCGCTCGTGGTGATCAGTTCCTCGGCGCGTACCAGGCGTACGGAGTCGACGAGCGACTCGTAGGTGGTGCCGTGTTCGGCGAGGCGGCGGCGCAGGGTCCGCTCGCTCATGCCGCGGGCGAGTGCCTGGTGCGCGAGCGGGGGCACGTGCGGCAGGCTGAGCGCAACGGAGACCTCGAGACCCTGGACCAGGTCCTGCCGTTCGCGGCCCTGGGCGCGTGCCGCGTCGAGGAGCTGGAGCACTTGCGCGAGGGTGTAGGGGTCGGCGCTCGGCACGGGCTGCCGCAGTCGGCCGATGCCGAACACCAGCCGGTCGTCGGGGGCTTCGAAGACGACGGGACAGCGGAAGTAGTCCTCGTAGGCCGCTCCGTACGCCGGGCGGGGGTGACGTACGGCGACGGCCTGCGGTGCGAAGGTGTCGTCGACCGAGTCGCGGATCAGCGCGACGATGCTGCTGAACGCCTCCTCCAGCAGGAATGCCCGCAGTTCGGAGTCGGTGTAGCGGGCGGTGGCGAGGATCGCCGCGCCGCCGGACACGGCCTCGACGCGGTAGTCGAGCATGGAGCCGGTGACACCGTGGTGGCGGACGCCGAGTTCGAGCGCGTCCTGGAGGGTGGGGCTGGCGAGCAGTCCGAGGCCGACGAGGCCCCAGGCGGTCACCCGCTGCCTGCTGCCCACGGCGAGTCCGAGGGCGGGGTCGTCGAGGTCCCGCAGCGCTTCCCTGATCACGGAGCTGCCCTGGCGGTAGGAGATGCGCTGGCCGACCGTGTCGAGGGCGGCGGCGCTGAGTCCGGCGCGGCGCAGAGCCGGGCCGAGGTCGTGGCCCCGTTCGGCTGCGACGAGGGTGAGGTAGCGCAGGAGGTGGGGCGTGATCGTCGCCGATCCGTACCGGCGGTCCGCGGCGGTCCGGGTCCGCTGTACCGGGCGTGTCATGTGATCTCACCTCCGGGCCGCCACTGTAGGGATCACGGCCGTCCGGGGACAGGGTTCGTGACCGGGTTCGTGGTCCGGTTCCTGGGCCGGTCCTCACCGGGTCCGTGGCCGCTGAAGTCCCGTTACTGGCCGGTTGAGTCCTCTCCCCCGCCCCGCACGCGCCGTTACCGTCGGTCACACCTGTAACGAACTGCATTCACGAGGGAGAAGGCATGCGGTCCCCCACAACGCGCTCAAGGGCGCTCTCCCTGCTGCTCGCCGGATCGCTCGGCGCGGTGACCCTGGCGGCCGTCCCTGGCGCCGTGCCCGCCGGCGCGGCACCCGCGGCGGCCGGCCCCACGGCGGAGGCGACGACGTACCTCGTCGGCCGCGGGATCTCCGACGTGACCGGCGAGGCAGCCGAGGTCGGCATGATGGGCTACTCGAGTTTCGACCAGAAGGCGACGGGCATCCATCAGCGGCAGCGTTCCCGGGCGTTCGTCGTGGCTGACCGCAGCAGCGGCAGCCGGGTCGCCTACGTCAACGCCGACCTCGGCATGATCTTCCAGTCGGTCCAGCAGGGTGTGCTCGCCGAGCTGAAGAAGCGCTACGGCTCGCTGTACACCGAGCAGAACGTGCTGCTGTCGGCGACCCACACGCACGCCGGTTCCGGCGGGCACTCGCATCATCTGGCGTACAACCTGGCGTCGCTCGGGTTCCAGAAGGACACCTACCGGGCCATCGTCGACGGCATCGTCGAATCGGTCGTCGAGGCCCACGAGGACCTGAAGCCCGGCACGATCACTCTGGGCAGGGGCACGTTGACGAACGCGAGCGTCAACCGCTCCAAGGTCGCCTTCGACCGCAATCCGGCGTCGGACAAGGCCGCGTTCCCCGGCGCGATCGACCCGGCCATGACGGTGCTCCGGTTCCGGCAGGGCAGCAGCGACATCGGTGCGATCAGCTGGTTCGCCACCCACAACACGTCGCTGACGAACAAGAACACACTGCTGAGCCCGGACAACAAGGGCTACGCCTCGTACGAGTGGGAGCACGACGACAAGGGCGTCCGCTATCTGGAGGACCAGAAGGGCTTCGTCGCCGCCTTCCCGAACACCAACGCCGGCGACATGTCGCCGAACCTGAATCTGAAGCCCGGTTCGGGCCCGACGGAGGACGAGTTCGAGAACACGCGGATCATCGGCGACCGCCAGTTCACCACGGCGCAGGAGATCTACGACGGTGCCGGCACTCCGGTGAGCGGCAGTGTGGACTCGCGGATGCGGTTCGTGAACATGGAGGAGGTGACCGTCGCCGGGAAGTACACCCCGGACGGCAAGGAGCACCGCACCTGCCCCGCGATGGTGGGGGCGTCGACGCTCGCGGGCAGTGTCGAGGACGGACCGGCCATCCCGGGATTCACGGAGGGCATGAACAGCCCGGTGGCCAAGCTGCTGGAGCCGTTCCATGTCGACCCGCCGGAGTGGCTGGTGGGCTGCCAGTACCCGAAGGCGAATCTGGTGCCCACGGGGCTGATCTCCTCCGTGGTCCCGGCGACTCCGAAGATCCTGCCGGTACAGATCGTCAAGATCGGCCAGTTCCATCTGGTGGCCGGTCCGGGCGAGTTCACGATCGTGTCCGGTCTCCGGATCCGCCGGTCGGTGGCCCAGGAGCTGGGTGTGCCGCTGGAGAACGTACTGCTGCAGGGCTACGCGAACGCCTACAGCCAGTACGTGACGACGCCCGAGGAGTACGACCTCCAGCAGTACGAAGGCGGTTCGACGCTCTACGGCAGGTACACGCTGCCCGCGTACCAGCAGGAGTTCAGCGCGCTGGCAGCGTCGCTGAGGAACGGCACACAGATCGACCGCGGTCCGACGCCCCCCGATCTGTCGGGTGGTCAGATCTCCCTGCAGACCGGCGTGGTGATGGACAACCCGCCGTCGGGCAAGGGGTTCGGCGATGTGCTCGGTGAGCCGGCCGCGTCGTACGCGTCGGGCGCCACGGTGACCGCGGAGTTCGTGACCGGGCACCCGAAGAACGATCTGCATCGCGGCGGTACGTTCCTCGAGGTGCAGCGCCAGGTCGACGGCCGGTGGGTGCGCCAGTTGGACGACGGGGACTGGGACACCACGTATCGCTGGGTGCGGCTCAACGGAGTGACCGGCACGTCGAAGGCGGTCATCACCTGGAGGATCGCCCCGGGCACACCGGCGGGGACGTACCGCATCGTCCACCACGGTGACGCGAAGAGCCTGTTCGGCAAAGTGACGGCGTTCAGCGGGGCGACAAAGCCGTTCACGGTGGGCTGACGCGCCGGGCAGGATGTGCAAAAAAAGGGGGGCTCCGGCAGTTCCGACCGGAGCTCCTCCCCTGCGCCGGGACGCGGGCGTGGGGCCGGAAGTACGCTGGGGAGCATGACCGAGCGCAAGCCGCCAGGAGTGAGTTTCGAGTCGTGGGTCGACAAGCAGATCCGCGAGGCCACGGAGCGTGGCGAGTTCAGGGATCTGCCCGGCTTCGGGAAGCCGCTGCCGGACAGCGGCAGCTACGACGAGATGTGGTGGATCAAGGGCAAGATGCACCGCGAGGGCTTCTCCGTCCTCCCGCCCGCCCTGGCGCTGCGCAAGGAGGCCGAGGACGCGTTGGACAAGGCGGCTCGGGCGCCGTCCGAGGCGGCGGTGCGGCGCATCGTCGCGGAGATCAACGAGAAGATCGCGGCGGCCGTCCGTCGGCCGCCGCCCGGTCCGCCGCTGGGGCTGAAGCCGTACGACGCCGACGCGGTCGTCGAGCAGTGGCGGCTGGGCCGGGCCTGAGGGGCGGCAGGCGGGTACGAGGCCCCGGCACTGCCCGAGTTCAGGCGTGTTCGGCGCCGAGCCATGCAGCGACGGTCCGTGCGATGGGCTGCCCGGTCTCCAGCTCCACGAACCCGAACTGGCCGCCCTGGTTGCATTCGAGGAACCACCAGGTTCCCGCCGAGTCCTCGGCGAAGTCGAAGGCGCCGTAGGCGAGTTCGGCGTGCTTCTTGTACGTCTCGACGGCGCGGGCGACGGGTGGGGGCACCTCGACCGCCTCCCAGGTGTGGCCGGTTTCCCCGAACCGCCCGTCCACCTGGCCCGCTTCGGCGACCTTCCGTGCGGCGAAGTGGGTTTCCCCCACACTCGTCAGCCGGATGTCGGCGCGTTTGGCGATGTAGCGCTGCAGCATGGTCGGGGCGGCGGCCACGCCGGAGAAGTCGGCGTCGGGGGGCACGAGCGTCGTGGGCAGCGCCATGGGCGGGTCTCCGGGCGACTTGCCGGACACCGACTTCACGACGACGTGCCGGTACTGCTCCGCGAACCGGCGGGCCATCGACGGATAGGTGGTGACGAGGGTCGCGGGCACCGCGAAGCCGCTGCGGTGGGCGACCCGCATCTGCCATGGCTTGCGGCGCGCCCGGGCGGCGGCGCTCGGGTGGTTCATCCAGCGGGCGGCCGTGGAGTCCAGCATCCCGTAGAGGGCGTGCCCGCTCTCGTCGGACAGCCATGCCGAGGTCTCCTCCGCGTGCGACGCCGGTTCGCCCGGCCTGCGGATCCAGATCGAGCGCAGCCCGTCGACGCTCGCCACGCGTCCACCGGTGGACAGGTAGCCGCGGAACTCCCCCCGTACGTATTCCGCGGACATGGCGACCTCACCGGGCAGGTCGGCGGGGTCGAACCGCACCAGCGGCACCCCTTGTTCATGCAGTTCCGCCACCACAAGGTCTGCGGTGACGTCCTCCTCGCACGTCAGCACCAACACCGTCACGGCGCGCAGTCCGTTCAGTCATCGAAGTGGGTCGCGGAGCCCGCCTTGGACGTTGTCGTCCCGGCGGCGGCGAGCAGTGCCCGGTCCGAGATGGCGGGGCGCCCGTCCGGCAGGACGTTCAGCTGGAGCGTGGAGTCGTAGGAGTAGGTGGCCAGGGCCGGGGCCGGCTCGGCGGGGCGTGCGTAGTTCCACGCGAACGGTTTCATCTGCTGGTTCCTCCCCTGCCCGCGCGGGCCTGCCCGGGCTTCTCTTGTGACAGTACGTGGTGAAGACGTCACAGTCTCAACACGCAGAGTGACAATGTGAAAGTTGTTCACCGAAAAAGCGTCGGATCTGTCCACCGGCCCGGCGATGACACACCCCGCCGGAGCCATTCAGACAGACGCTTGGCGAATCTCAGGGGTTTCAAGTTCTGGCCATGACGTGACGCAGACGACACGACAATAGGGAGCAGAGCAGCAGAAAAGCCCCGCCGCCGAGTGAGATGCGATGCACACTCCACTCGACGGCGAGGCCGCCGTCACTTTTGTCAACCCGCCTGCGCCGCACCGCCGTTCGCGACACCGAACATCGCGCGCTCGACCGCCGTGTACGTCGCTCCGTGGTCAGCCAGCACCTCCGACACCACGCCCGGCCGGGACGTCAGCGCCAACAGGATGTGCTCCGCCCCGATCACGCGGTCACGGCGGCCGACGGCGATCCGCAGCGAGTTCTCCAGCGCCGCCTTCGCCTCACGGGTGAACGGACGATGGCCGGACTTCCTTCCGCGCCTTCGGCCGCGCGCGAGCGCTCCCGCGCCGTGCACCTCCTCCACCCTGGCCACGATCCCGGCGACGTCGACACCGAGGTCCGCCAGGGCCTCCTCGTCGGCCCTCGACATCCCGCCGCGGCGCCGCGCCTCGGCAAGTGCGGACTCCAGGGCGTCGCGCCGGTCGGTCACACCGAGAGCCCGGAACGCGAACTCGGTGCGCCCGGCGCGCAGATCGAGGAGCGCAAGCAGCATGTGCTCGTCGGTGACGTCCGGCGCGTCCGCCCGCTCGGCGCAGGCGACGGCACCGGTCACCACCGCGCGTGCGTCCTTGGTGAAGCGTTCGAACATCACTGCCTCCCGTGCTTCTTGTGGACGGCCTGCCGGCTGACGCCGAGCTCCGCCGCGATGTCCTGCCAGGACCAGCCCTGGTTACGGGCACTGCGGACCTGCACGGCCTCCAGTTGCTCGAGCAGCCGCCGCAGTGCGGCGACGGCGCGCAGCCCGACCCTCGGATCCCGGTCACCCGCCCGCTCGGCGAGATCGGTTGCTTCGGTCATGATGTCAACCTACGTTGACATCCAGGCCAATGTCAACCTTGATTGACAACCGTGCGGGCGCCCTCCTCCACAGGCGGTCCGGACGCCGCGGCACGTGGACGCACGGACCACGACAACCCGGCACAGAGCAGTGCCGCGCCGACCGCCACCGCGAACGCCGCAGGCGGCCCGTACGACTGGGCCAGCCGGCCGGAAAGCGCCAGGGCCAGCGCCTGCCCACCCACCACGCCACTCGTCAGGAAGGCCATGGACTCCGCCAGCCGCGCCGGCGGAACCAGCCGTTCGGTGAGGCCGAAGACGGTGATCAGATGGGGTGCGTACGCCATGCCCAGCACGATCACGACGACGTAGAGCATCCCCAGCGAGTCGACCCACAGCAGCGGCAGCGACAGGACGACCAGGGCGGCCGTCGCGGCGCGCCAGCGCGACATGAGCCCGATGCGCTGCGGAACCGCCGCCATGGCGAGCCCGACCGCCGCGCTCATCACGCCCATCGCCGCGTAGACGAGCCCGGCCTGCGCGGGCCGGCCGATGCCCTCGGTGAGGGCGGTGATGCCGGCCTGGGAGGCACCGAACATCGCGCCCTGGAGGACCATCGTGACGCGCAGCGCGTGCGCGGCGCCGGGCAGTCCGACGCGAGCGGAGCCCGCGCCGCCCTTGACCGGTGCCACGCCCCGGGCGGTGGGATGGAGGGCGAACGCAGTGCCGCAGACGGCCAGAAGAACCGAGGCGGTCAGCAGCGCGGCGGCCGGGTGCGCCACCACGGCGGCGACGCCGACGAGCGCAGGTCCGAGGACGAAGGACACCTCGTCGAGAGTGCCCTCGAAGGAGAGCACCGAGGCGATCAGCCTGTCGTCGGCGCGGGCGGACCGGGCGAGCGCGACAGAGCGCGTCCTGGCCAAAGGCCCGATCTGGGGCACGGTCGCACCCGCGAGGACACCGAGCAGCATCAGCACACCCGTTGCCGCATGCGCGAGCGCCGCGAGGACGAGGGCGGCGACCGCCGCGGCGTTCGCGAGCGAGGCGATCAGGACGACCGTCCGCTGACCGCGGCGGTCGGCGGCGCGGCCGATCAGCGGGCCGCCCACGGTCTGCCCCGCGGCGAGAGCGCCGCCCGCCAGCCCCGCCGTGGCGAGACTCCCGCTCGTGTCGGCGACCAGCAGCACACTGCCGAACTGGCACATGGCCGTGGGCAGTCGGCCGAGAAACGACACGGCGGGGAGCAAGGGGCCCGTGAGGCCGAGGACGGGGCGATAGGTCCGAAACATCGGGTGAACGTAACCGCGGTACCCGCGGCCGCCGCAGGCACCGATGACACCAAAGCCGGGCAGGCAGCCGCGTAGGTTCGCACGACAACGGCCCTGTCGCCGGGGCGTGTCGGACCTCCGGCCGACGAGGGCGCCGGGGAACGATGGTGGCAGTCGACCGAGGAGGACCATGAACACCGCCGACCTGCTGGGAGATGCGTTCGGACGCGTGCGCGAGGTCGTCCATGAGGCGGTCGAGGGACTGCCGGCCGACACCTTGGCCACCTCGCCGGAACGGGGCTCCAACTCCATCGCCTGGCTCGTCTGGCATCTGACGCGAATTCAGGACGACCACGTGGCGGGTGTGGCGGGCCGGGAACAGGTGTGGACGGCAGGGAAGTGGTCACAGAGGTTCGCCCTGCCCTTTCCCGACTCCGCGACGGGCTACGGCCACACCGCGAAGCATGTCGCCGCCGTGCGGGTGGACTCCGCCGACCTGCTGCTCGGCTACTACGACGCCGTGCACGACGAGACGCTGGCGTTCCTGGCCACCGTCGACGACGCCGCCCTCGACCGCGTCGTGGACGCCTCCTGGTCGCCACCCGTGACGCTGGGCGTCCGGCTGGTCAGCGTCCTCTCCGACGACCTGCAGCACGCCGGGCAGGCCGCGTTCGTGCGTGGAAGTCTTGCGCGCCGCAGTGAAACCGGTGTGGCGTAAGGTGCATTGAGTTGTTGGTTGCTGACAGCGTGAGAGGTGGACACCGTGTCCGACTGGCACGTGGCGCGGACGTTCGACAGCTCGGCCGGTGAGGTGCGCTGGGACCGGCTCGGCGACCCCTCCGCCCCGCCCGTGGTCCTGCTGCACGGGACTCCGTTCTCGTCGTACGTCTGGCGCGCCGTCGCCCGCGCACTCACCGGCGCCGGCCACCAGGTCCTCGTCTGGGACATGCCGGGTTACGGGGCATCGGCGAAATTCAGCGGGCAGGACGTCTCGCTCGCGGCGCAGGGGCGGGTGTTCACCGAGCTCCTCGACCACTGGGGCATCGACGAACCCCAGGTCGTGGCGCACGACTTCGGTGGCGCCGTCGCCCTGCGCGCGCATCTGCTGGACGCCAGGCGCTACCGCCGCCTCGCGCTCGTCGATCCGGTGGCCCTCGCCCCCTGGGGGTCTCCGTTCTTCCGGCTCGTCGGTGGGCACGCCACGGTCTTCGAGCAGCTGCCCGGCGCCCTGCACCGTGCGCTGGTGCGGGAGTACGTGGCGTCCGCGAGCGGACCCGGACTGCACCCGGCCGTCCTCGACCGGCTGGTCGGACCGTGGAGCGACGAGGCGGGCCAGGCGGCGTTCTACCGGCAGATCGCACAGGCCGATCAGCGCTGGACCGACGAGATCGAGGGACTCTACGGTTCCCTCGCGGTTCCGGTCCTGGTGTGCTGGGGCGAGGACGACCAGTGGATTCCGGCCGTCCGGGGCAAGGAGCTCGCGGCCCGCATTCCCGGGGCGAGGCTGCAGCTGATCGCCGGTGCCGGCCACCTCGTGCAGGAGGACGCCCCGGCCGAGCTGACCGCGGCGCTGCTGGGATTCCTGGCCTGACCCGGCCGTCGGCGTCACCCGCCCCGGACCCTCTCGTCACCCGCCCCCTCCGCAGGCCCTCCTGGCCCGCCGGTCACCTTCCGCAACGGCCCGTCACGCCTGGGTGGTCGCCGTCTCCCTCGCTGGTCGCGGCCGCCTGGGAGTGGCACGCTGAGACGGGGATGTCGGCCCGGCAATCTCGGGAGGACCAATGGGACGTGACGTCCCGGCCGTGGTGTTCACCCGTGACGACCGCCGCCGGTACCGAGACAAGATGCAGTCCTGCCTGGACACGTTCGCGCAGATGCTGCGCGCGGCGCGCTTCGAGTTCGAGCGGCCGCAGGTGGGGCTGGAGATCGAGCTGAACCTCGTCGACGACGCCGGGGAACCGGCGATGCGCAGCACCGACGTGCTGGCGGCCATCGCCGATCCTGCGTGGTCGAGCGAGCTGGGCCGGTTCAATCTGGAGATCAACATCCTGCCCAGGAGGCTCACGGCCGGCGGTCCGGACTCCTGGGAGCAGGAGATCCGCGACGCCCTCAACCATGCCGAGGAGCGGGCCTCCGAGGTCGGCGCGCATCTGGCGATGGTGGGGATCCTGCCGACGCTGCGGCGCAGGGACGTGAGTGAGGCGGCGCTGTCCGGGGACCCGCGCTACCGGCTGCTGAACGAGCAGGTGTTCGCGGCGCGCGGCGAGGATCTGCGGATCGAGGTGGACGGCGTCGACCGGCTGCGGACGTACGCGGACACCATCACGCCCGAGGCGGCGTGCACGAGCACCCAGTTCCATCTGCAGGTGGCACCGGACCAGTTCGCGGACTACTGGAACGCCGCACAGGCGATCGCCGGGGTGCAGGTCGCGCTGGCGGCGAACTCCCCGTTCCTGTTCGGCAAGGAGCTGTGGCGCGAGACCCGTATCCCGCTGTTCGAGCAGGCCACCGACACCCGCCCGGAGGAGATCAAGGTGCAGGGGGTGCGGCCCCGGGTGTGGTTCGGCGAACGCTGGATCACCGGCGTCTTCGACCTCTTCGAGGAGAACGTGCGCTACTTCCCGGCGCTGCTGCCGGTGTGCGACGAGGAGGATCCGCAGGAGACCCTGGACGGCGGCGACGTGCCGGAGCTTGCCGAACTGACCCTGCACAACGGCACGATCTACCGGTGGAACCGCCCCATCTATGCCGTGGACCACGGCAAACCCCATCTGCGGATCGAGAACCGGGTGCTCCCCGCGGGGCCGACGGTTGCCGACATCCTCGCCAACGGCGCGTTCTACTACGGGCTGACCCGCGCCCTCGTGGACGAGGAGCGCCCGGTGTGGTCGCGGATGTCGTTCCAGGCGGCCGAGGACAATCTGCACGCCGCTGCCCGGCACGGCATCGACGCCCGGCTGTACTGGCCGGGGATGGGTGAAGTCCCGGTCGCCGAGCTGGTGTTGCGGCGGCTGCTGCCGCTCGCGCACCGCGGGCTGGAGGCGTCGGGGATGGACGCGCCGTGGCGGGAGCCGCTGCTCGGCATCATCGAGCAGCGTTGCGTCACGGGCCGGAACGGGGCGGTGTGGCAGGCGGAGATGTACCACCACATCGACCGGACCAGCCGTGTCGACCACCATGAGGCGCTGCGCCTGATGACACGGCAGTACATCGACTACATGCATCTCAACGCACCGGCGCACACCTGGCCCGTCGACTGAACCCGGGAACACGGCGGTGCCCGGCGGGTCCGCCCGCCGGGCACCGCCGTGGGTGATGCCGCCGGCTGTCAGGAAGGCAGCGGCGTCGCGCGCTGTACGTCCTTGCAGTACTTCACGTCGCCGGTGGCGGTCACGTACCTGGCGGGGACCCACGCGCCGGCCTTGCCTCGCACCAGGTACCACACGTCGTTGCCCGCGATCTGCATGCCCCGGACCTTGCAGACCAGTCCGACTTGGGCGCCGTGACGCAGCCCGCCCTTCACGATGGAGTCGGTGCTGGGATACGCGCGCTCGTTGAGACCACTGCCGGCGGCGACGGTGCCGTAGGGCTTCGGGGGCGGAGCCGCCTGCGCAGGGGCCGCCAGGGACACGGTCACACCAGCAGCGAGCACGGCGGCGGCGGCGACCTGTGTCGCCCACGCGTGCGTGAACGACCGGCCGGATCGGATGGCGGTCCTGTGCATCGAACATCTCCCGTCAGTGAATCGGCGCCCTCCCCACGAGCGCACCATAGAGGCGCGCACGCGCACCGACGCGCAGAAATGCGGGAGCGCTGCGGACCGTTCGCCCCGAGGGGTCAACCGTGCTCAGCGTCGGCTACACCGTCCCGTCCGGAACCGGAGTGGCCTGGTGGTAGTACAGGCGCCACCCGGCCCCGTCGTCGCGGTTGCGCCACAGCGAGCTGCGGCGCGCGTGCGATCCGCCGATCACGGTCTCGTAGGTGAGGTGCACCACGCCCGGTGCGAGCAGGGTCCCCGACATCCGGGCGGGTGCGTAGCGGGGGCCGTCCTGCGTGCTGCCCTGCATGTCGGGGAGCGCGTCGAGCATCTCCTCGTACGTCCAGCGCCGGCCCGAGGCGCCGACCTCGACGAACGCGGGGTCGAGCAGCTCGCGGGCGAGGGAACGGGAACTGCGAACAGTGGGGTTCATGAGCTGCAGCTCACCGGCGATCGCTGCCGCGACGCCGGCGTCCTCGTCGTGTCCGTCGCGGGCGTGTCTGCTCGTGTTCTCCATGGGCCATCCTCGACCGCCCGGCGCTGCCGCGCGCAAGCGAATTGTGTGCCGGCGCGACCGGCCGTGACACGCGCCGGGGCCCGGGGCACCGTGCGTGCCCCGGGCCCCGTGCCGTTCCGGCTCAGACGTTGGGGAAGATGTCCCCGGCGCCCATGGCCGACTCCTGCTCCGACTGGGCCTGCAGCCTGCGGGCCTTGTCCTTCAGCCGCTCGCGCTCCTTGGGATCGCTGCTGCGCTCGGCGGCCTCGCTGAGCTCCTTCGCCTTCTCCCGCATCTGCCGCACCCGGCCGCGGGACTCGTCCGAGACGCTCATGATCACTCCTCTGATCTGGGTAACAGAGCATGCGTCCCCAGCGAAACAGGGCTCGACGCCGACCGCATCCCGAGGCGGGGCGCGGTCAGGACGCCGACCGCATCCCGAGGCGGGCGCGGTCAGGGGGTGCGGGCAAGCGCCTCGCGGGCTGCCGCGTGCGCGGCGCTGCGGTCGTCGTGCACCAGACCTATGCGGGTGCGGCGGTCGAGGACGTCCGATTCGTCGAGTGCTCCTTCATGGCGCACCGCCCACATCAGCTCGGCGCCGGTGACGGGGTGGCCGGGTACGACGGGTCGTGCCAGGGCCGGGTCGGCGACGCCGAGGGCGTGGATGGCCGGGGCCTCGGAGCCGTAGCGGCGCAGGAGGCGGCGGGGCACATCGAGCCGGCCGAGTACCGCGGGGGCGCCGGCGCCGACGAGCGGAAGGGCAGCGGTGCGGCAGGGGCCGGCGGTGAGTGCGCGGGCGGCGGCGACCGCGTCGACGGCGTCCTGGGCCATGCGCCGGTAGGTGGTGAGCTTGCCGCCGACGACGGTGACGATCCCGTCGGGCGAGGTCAGCACGGCGTGCTTGCGGGAGATGTCGGCGGTGCGGCCGGGACCGTCGCCCGTGTCGAGGAGCGGGCGCAGTCCGGCGAAGGCGCCGACGACGTCGGCGCGGCCGATGCGCACGTCGAGTGCGGAGCCGAGGACGTCGAGGAGGAAGCCGATGTCGGTCTCCGGCACCTCGGGGACGTCGGGGACGCTGCCGTCGACGGGTTCGTCGGTGAGGCCGACGTAGACGCGGCCGTCGCCCTGGGGCAGGACGAGGACGAAGCGGTTGGACTCGCCGGGGATCGGGATGTGCATCCCGGCGGTGAGGTCTCCCAGGTCCTCGGAGCGCAGGACGAGATGGGTGCCGCGGGAGGGGCGCAGCCGGATGTCGTCGACGAGTCCGCCGGCCCAGACCCCGGCGGCGTTGATGACGGCACGGGCGCGGATGTGCAGTTCCTCGCCGGTGAGTTCGTCGCGGACAAGGGCGCCGGTGCCGGTGAGCGTCAGCACGCGGGCGCGGGTGAGGATGCGGGCTCCGTGGGCGGCCGCGGTACGGGCGACGGCGGTCACGAGGCGGGCGTCGTCGGTGAGCTGGCCGTCCCAGGACAGCAGTCCGCCGCGCAGTCCGGTGGGCCGCAGGGCGGGCACCATGTGCCTGGTCTCCACGGCGGACAGGGTGCGGGGGGCGGGCAGGGTGGCGCGCGAGGTGCCGGCGGAGGCGCGCAGCAGGTCGCCGGCCCGGAATCCGGCGCGGGCGAGGGCGGCCTGTCCGCGGGACACGAGCGGCGTCAGCGGGAGCACGAAGGGCTGGGCACGAACCAGGTGGGGGGCGGTGCGCTCCATCAGGATGCCGCGTTCGACGGCGCTCTCGTGGGCGACGTCGAGCTGGCCGGTGGCGAGGTAGCGCAGTCCGCCGTGGATGAGTTTGGAGCTCCAGCGGGAGGTGCCGAAGGCGAGGTCGTGGGCGTCGACGGCGGCGACGGTCAGGCCTCGGGAGGCGGCGTCGAGCGCGGCGCCCGCGCCGGTCGCGCCGAGTCCGACGACCAGGACGTCGACCTGGGTGCCGTCGGCGAGTTCGGCCAGTTCGCGGCGTCGGCGCGCGGCGTTGAGGGACGAGGCCCCGGGGGCGGGGCTGCTCGGGCTGTTCATGGGGTGAGGGTCCTCTCCAGCAGGGTCCGCAGCTCGCCCAGGAAGGCGGTGCCGGTCAGTTCGGGGTCGTCCTCGTCGGTCATCGTGCGCAGCGAGAGCGTGAAGGACTGGACGACGAGCAGCAGGGAGCGGGCCTGCAGATCGAGGTGGACGCGGCGCACGGATCCGTCCTCGTGGCCCTCCTTCAGCGCTCTGGTGAGAAGTCCGAGGAGCGCGTCCTGGCTGGCGCCGCGGCGGTCGAGGACATAGGGCAGCAGCAGTTCGGGGTCGACGTCGAGGATCTTGTGGAAGAGGGGGTGGGCACGGAAGGCGGCCGCGCCTGTGACGAGCCCGTCGACGATCCGCGCCCGGGTGGGGGTGCCCGGTGCGACATCGGGCATGGCGGAGACGGCGACGCCGATCCACTCACGGGTCATCAGGTCCCCGACGAGTGTGCGCACGTCGGGCCAGCGGCGGTAGAGCGTCATTCGGGACACCCCGGCGCGGCGGGCTACGTCGGTCAGGGTGGTGCGGCGTACGCCGACGGCGAGGACGCAGTCGCGTGCGGCGTCGAGCACGGCGTCTGCGTCCGACTGGTTGTGACGAATGGGCGTCATCTGTCACAGTGTAATGCAGTGCGGGCCGCGCGGCAGGTGCACCCCCGCGAAACCGACGGTGAGGAAAGACCGACGTGGACATGTTGTGGAGCGGCTGGGGCGACCCGGCCAAGGCGGCCCCGCTGCCCGGCACGGTGACCGGCCTGCTGCGGGATCTGCTCGGCGTGACGCCCCGCGAGAGCGGCCCCGCCTCCCTCGACGCCATCGCCGTGCCCGAGACGGCGCTCACCGGTGACACGCTCGACGTCCTGGCCGACTGCGTCGGCGGCGCCGCGTACATCCGCACGGACGCGGAGAGCCGGGTACGGCACACCCGTGGCAAGTCCACGCCGGACCTGCTGCGCATCCGCGCCGGAGAGGTGGACGACATCCCTGCCGCCGTCCTGCTGCCGGGTGCCCACGGCGAGGTGCTGGCGGTACTGCGCGCATGTGCCGGACTCGGTCTGTCCGCCGTACCGTTCGGTGGCGGCACCTCCGTCGTCGGCGGTCTGGCGCCCGAGGGGAGGCGGCCCTTCGTCGCGCTCGACCTGCGCCGCCTGGACGCCCTGGTCTCGCTCGACGAGGTGTCCCGCACCGCGACCGTGCAGGTGGGCCTCCGCGGTCCCCAGTGCGAGGCGCTGCTCAACGAACGGGGCTGGACCCTCGGTCACTTCCCGCAGTCCTTCGAGTGGGCGTCGGTCGGCGGCTTCGCCGCGGCACGCTCCAGTGGGCAGGCATCGGCCGGCTACGGCCGCTTCGACGAGATGGTCCTCGGCCTCACCGTGGCCACCCCCGAGGGCACCCTGGAGTCCGGCCGCGCACCCCGCTCGGCCGCGGGCCCCGATCTGCGCCAGCTGATACTCGGCTCCGAGGGCGCGCTCGGCGTGATCACGTCCGTGACCGTGCGGGTCCGCCCCCTGCCGCAGAAGCGGGTCTACGAGGGCTGGCGCTTCGCGTCCTTCGAGGCGGGCGCGGCGGCGTTGCGCACGCTCGCGCAGGACGGCCCGCGGCCCACGGTGCTGCGTCTGTCGGACGAGACGGAGACCTTCATCGGACTGGCGCAGCCGGACGCGATCGGCAGCGCCGACGTCCCGCAGAACGCGGGCTGCATGGCGATCACCGGGTACGAGGGTACGGACGAGGACACCGCCGACCGGCGGGCACGCGCCCGCGAGATCCTGCTCGCCTGCGGGGGCGAGCTCATCGGCGAGGAGCCCGGCGAACGCTGGGAGCACGGCCGCTACAACGCCCCCTATCTGCGCGACGCGCTGCTGGACGCGGGTGCGTTCGCCGAGACGCTGGAGACGGCCGCGTTCTGGTCCGCCGTGCCGGCTCTGTACGCGGCGGTGCGCGGGGCCCTCACCGAGACGCTGACCGCGGCCGGGACGCCTCCCCTGGTGATGTGCCACATCTCGCACGTGTACGAGAACGGCGCCTCGCTGTACTTCACCGTCGTCTCGGCGCAGGGCGACGACCCGGTCGCCCACTGGGAGCCCGCGAAGCGCGCCGCGAACGACGCGATCCTCGCGGCCGGCGGCACCATCAGTCACCACCACGGCGTGGGCACGGACCACCGCGACTGGTACGCCCGGGAGATCGGCCCGGTCGGGGTCCGTATGCTGCAGGCGGTCAAGGCCGAGGTCGACCCGGCCGGTGTCCTGAGCCCCGGCGTCCTGATCCCCGTCCGCTGACGTGCCCGCCGCCCCCGCCTCTCCCACCCACCGCCCGCCCGTTGCCCGTACCCTGCCCGTCCGGAGGCGCATTCCATGCGACAGTTCACCGCCGTCGTCAACCCCACCGCAGGCGGTTCCAGTGGTACGGCGGCGCTGCTGCCGCTGGCCCGTCTGCTCCGCGATGCCGGGGCCCGGCTCGAGACGCGCTACAGCCGCAGCCTGGACCACGCCAGGGAGCTGGCGCGGGAAGCGGGCGCGCAGGGTCACACCGTGCTCGCCGTCGGCGGTGACGGGATGGCCGGCTGCGTCGGCGGCGCGCTCAGCGGCACGGACACCGTGTTCGGTCTCGTCCCCGCGGGACGCGGGAACGACTTCGCCCGCGCCCTGGGGATACCCACGGACGTGCAGGGACGCGCGGACATCCTGCTGAGCGGCACGCCGCGGCCCGTCGACACCATCGAGGTCGAATCGGCCGTGCACGCGGGGACGTCCGTGCTGGGCAGCGTGTACGCGGGGGTGGACGCCGTCGCCAACCGGTACGCCAACACCTCACGGCTGCTGCGGGGCGCGGCGTCGTACTACGCGGGCGGGCTGCGGGCGGTGGTGGGCTGGCGGCCCGCGACGTACCGGCTCACGATCGACGGCGTGGAGCACGAGCGCCGCGGTTACACCGTGGTGGCCGCCAACTCGGGTTACTACGGCTTCGGCAGGCAGATCGCCCCGGGTGCCCGGCTCGACGACGGCGTGCTGGACGTGGTCGTGATCCAGCACGCTCCCAAGCGCCTGTTCTTCACGATGATGAACGAGCTGAAGACCGGTGCCCATGTGAACCGTCCGCAGGTCGAGATCCTGCGCGGAAAGGAGATCCGCATCGAGGCGGACCGCCCCGTTCCGTACGGCGCGGACGGCGAGGTCGACGCGACGCTGCCGGTGACGGTGCGGGTGCAGCCGGGAGCGCTCGACGTCCTGTTCTGAATCGGTACTGTCCCGCCAGTAGCGATCAAGCGGGAACAGTGTGACGTTGGATGCATGAGCTGGGCATCCTGGACCACCCCCGGTGTGTACTCGGGCCAAGGCGGCGTGCTCACCGAAGAGGTCGGTGTCGTGTCGGGCGACCTCACCGTGCACACCACCTGGGTCGATGGCGAGGCGGCCGTGACGGTGCAGTACACCGGCGCGGCCGACTGGTTCACGATGTCGGGCAGTCCGGCACCGTGCCCGTCGGAGGCCGCGAGCCGCGATCTGCACGACGCCGTGATCGCGGCGGTGCGCGGGCCGACGACCGCGACGGTGCCGCCGGTACCGCAGGCGTCACCCGGGGTCGGCGGCTGACGTCCCGGTGGTCAGGGCGACGACGGCGGACCGCTCGCCGTAGGCGAATGCCCGCACCCGGTACGAGGCGTGCTTCTCCGCGGGCAGGGTGATCAGGCCGGTGGCGTTGATGTCGGGGTCGAGCACGACGAGCGGGGTGTAGGTGTCCGCTCCTGCGGTGCGCGACTCGAGCAGGAAACCGTCCTCGTCCGCGGCACGGTCCGTCCATGTGAAGAGAATGCCGTTCGCATGCCTGACCGTGGCGCGGAGCCCGGCAGGAGCTGCCGCCGCCTCGCCCAGTGCGTGCCGGCCGGGCGCAGTCCGGCTCCGCTCGGTCCGTGGCGGCAGCCAGTCGTGGCTCGACTCCTCGTCCTGGGCCGTCATGCCGCCCGGCGGCAGGTCGACGTCGACGACGGGCGAGGCCGGGCCGCTGTAGGCGCGCAGCCGGTAGACGAACCGGGTCCTCGGCATCAGATCCGGGTGCCGGTAGGACGTGACGCCGCGCGGGAGGTACTGCAGGACGGTGTACGGACCGGCCCCCTCGGTCGCGAACTCCAGGACGTGCCCGTCGGCCTCGGGGCTGCCGCCGCTCCAGCTCAGATCGATATCCGTCGGCGAGGCCATGGCGGCGCGCAGGACGGGGGCGCCGCCGCCCGGGGACCCCGTGGCCGCTCGGGCGGGCCGCTCCGTCGCAGGCGACGGAGCGGCCGCCGAGCAGCCGGCCAGGGCGACGACGAGCGCGGCCGAGGCGGCGGCCCTGCGCGTACGGGTCACCTGGCCGCCCCTACTTGCGCCAGAAGCGGACGCCGCTCCAGACCACGGTGGCAGGCCCGTTGCCGCTGTTGGTCCGGTAGGCGCCGAACTTGTCGTAGAAGCTGCCTCCGGGGCTGGAGTACGTGTGCTTGAGCGATCCGTTGATGTAGGTGCGGTGTGAACTGCCCACCTGGTGCACGGTGTTGACACGCACGGTGGCACCGACCGTGCCGGCGCCGGAGAGCGTGTCCCCGCCGTGGACGGCGTAGAGGCGGCCGCCGCGCTCGACGGCGAGCATGAAGAAGGGCCCGGAGCCGGACTCGTGGAAGGTCTGCTTGAGGCTGATACGGGTGCCGCTGAGCGAGCTGATCCGGAAGTGGCCCTCGAACTGACGGGTACCGCCGGTGTAGGTGGCGTACCGGCGCTCGGCCCGCTGGTCCCCGCTCGCGGTGGAGCAGGTGAGGCCGAACGTCAGACCGTCGATCCGGCCGCAGCCGCGTTCCTGTTCGCTGAACGTGGGCGAGACGGAGGTCCATCCACCCGGTTCCACCTCGGCCGCGGCGGGCGGGGCGGTCAGTAGCGAGGCGCCGAGCAGCGCGAGGAGAGGGAGCGGGCGAAGGTACGTGGACGTGCTGACCATGTCTCACTTCCCTTGCATGTGGGGGACCCAGACGATGTTCAGGTGAGTGAACATCGATCTGAATGATGAAGAGGGAGTGGCGTTGACCATAGGACTGGACCAAGTGGCCGTCAAGAGGCGGGAGATACGCGGGGACCGGGCTGCAGACGTCGCGTGCCCGACCGGACCGCCGCCCTAGGATGAGGAAACCCGCCCCCGTGGAAAGACCCGGCCCCGTGCTCGTCGCCCGCTCCATCGCCCTGTTCGCCGTTGCCGCCCTCCTCGAGATCGGGGGCGCCTGGCTGGTGTGGCAGGGGCTCCGGGAACACCGCGGCTGGATCTGGGTCGGCGCAGGTGTGGCCGCGCTCGGGCTGTACGGAGTCGTCGCCACGTTCCAGAGCGACGACAACTTCGGGCGCATCCTGGCTGCCTACGGCGGGGTGTTCGTCGCCGGTTCCCTCGCCTGGGGCATGGTCGCCGACGGCTACCGGCCCGACCGTTTCGACGTGATCGGCGCACTCGTCTGCCTCGCGGGGATGGCCGTCATCATGTACTCGCCCCGCACCCACTGACTCCGGGCGGGCACCCTCTCCGCGCGGCTGCTCGTGCACGTCGGAACGCGTTCACTACGGTGTCCCACAAGATCCGCCACGGAGAGCCGATGCCACCGACCCACACCCCGACGGCGCCCGGCGCACCGGTGCCGGACGAAGCCGTCACCCCGCTGATGCGGGGCATCGCCGTGCTGCGCACGCTCACCGACGCCGGCGGAACCCTCGGCCTCGGCGACCTCGAACGCGCCACGGGCCTCGCCCGCTCCACCGTCGACCGCATCTGCGCCACGCTGGCGCGCATGGGGTACGTCCGCCTCGACGGGCGCGATGTCACGCTCGCTCCACGGCTGATGGAGCTGGGCAACGCCTATCTCGCCGCCATCCGACTGCCCGGGCTGCTCGGCACGCACGCCGATGCCCTGGCCGACGTCCTCGACGAGTCGGTGTCGCTCGCGGTGCCCGACGGCGACGGCGTCCGCTTCATCCACCAGGCGACCCGACGCCGCGCCATGTCTCTCAGCTTCCGTATCGGCGACCTGCTGCCCGCCGAACGCACCGCCCCCGGCCCGCTGTTCGCAGCCGAGTGGGACGAGGCGCAGTGGGAGCGGTGGCGCCGGCGGCAGGCCGCCGACCCCGCTGGGGCCGGTTTTCCCGCCGTGCCGCCCCGCGGACATCCGGACGAGAAGGAGTTCGAGGACCGGACCCGCCGGGCCGGCGAACGGGGCTGGTCCGTCGACAACCAGCTGATCGAGCCCGGCCTGATCGCGCTCGCCGTGCCCGTCCGCGACACGGCGGGACGGCCCGTCTGCGCCGTGAGCGTGGTCAGTCACACGAGTCGGCACAGCGCGGGCTCGCTCCGGGAGACCATGCTGCCGCGGCTGCTGGAGACGGTGACCGCCATGGAGCGCACCCTGCGCGGCGCGCCCCGGCCGGCCCCTGCCGCCGCGCCGGTGGGGCTCGCCGCCTGGACCGGTGCGTCGAAGCAGGAACTGGGCGGCGAGTTCGTGGAGTCGCTGGCCCGCGGTCTGACCGTGCTGACCTCCTTCGGCGAGGGCCGCGACACCCTGACACTCAGCGCCGTCGCCGAGGCGACCGGGCTCGCCCGCGCCACGGCCCGGCGTGCCCTGATCACCCTGGAACATCTGGGGTTCATCGACTCCCACGAGCGCGCCTTCCGGCTCACCCCACGCGTACTGTCCCTCGGTTTCCCCCCTCTCTCGCACACGACGCTGCCCCAGATCGCGCAGCCGCATCTCGTCGCACTCGCGGGCCGGGTGCACGACTCCGCGTCGCTCGCCGTGCTCACCGGAGGAGAGATCCAGTACACGGCGCGCGCCGCGACGAGCCGCATCATGACCGTGCGGATCACCGTCGGCACCCGGTTCCCCGCCTACGCGACCTCCATGGGCCGGGTGCTGCTGGCCGGCGTGCCCGCCGCGGAACTCGCCGAACGGCTCGCCGGTACTCGGTTGCGCCCGCTCACCTCCCGCACCGTCACCGGAGTCGGCGAGCTCTCTCGAATCCTCGATCAGGTCCGGGAGCAGGGTTACGCGCTCGTCGACGAGGAGCTCGAGTACGGGCTGCGATCTGTCGCCGTTCCCGTCCGGGACCGCACGGGTGCCACCGTCGCGGCCGTCAACGTCGCCATGCACAGCAGCCGCCGCAGCACCCGGGAATGCATCGACGAGGTCCTGCCGCAGCTGCGCGCGACGGCCGGGCTGATCGAGGCGGACCTGCACGTCGCAGGGCGGTTCGCCCGTATCCGTATCGCCTGACGCGCCGCCCGCCCGCGCCGGCTACGGCACCTCACGTCAGGTCTGTTCACCCCGCCCTCCGGTCCGCCGCACCACACGCAGCAGATACCTGCGGCGGTCCAGCGGATCGTGGTCCCACCGCGGGCGCGAGGGGACCGGGCCCTGCACCGGACGGTAGTGGTCGAAGGCACTCTCCAGCATGCCCTCCCCGCTGGTCAGCGGCGGCAGCCTGCGTTCCACCGCGTGTACCGAGTCTGCGGGCAGCACGCCGTCGATCACGTACGAGGAGCCCCGCAGTTCCGAGGTCCCCGGGACGGCGCGGTGCCGGGTGAGCATGGGCAGCACCACCCCGAACTGTTCGGCGGGGATCTCCAGCCGGAAGCGGTGCACGGGTTCGTGCACCTGCGTGCCCGCCTCGCGCAGTGCGCTCATCAGCACCAGCGGCGTCAGGTTGCGGAAGTCACCGGCCGTGCTCGACATGCTCTTGTCGAAGACGGCATGGGCGTGGCTCTGGCGGGCGGCGTATCCGGAGTGCGTCATGGTGACGACGCAGTCGGTGACCTGCCACCCGTGGAGCCCCTGCCGCAGCGTCTCGTGCACGGTCTCCTCGACGGCCTTGATGAACGCGTAGGGCATCGAGCCCAGTTCGACCTCCAGCCGGAAGTCCACCCCCGAGTCGACCGGCGCGGGATCGACCCGCAGGCCGACGGTCGCGAGGAACGGATTGGGGTCGACGTGGAGGAACTCGGCGGCCGAGCCGCTGCCGACCGGCCTTTCGACATGAATCGTCGTCGTCTCACGAAACGTGACGGCGATGCCGTAGTCACCGGCGAGAGTGGCCTGGATGACCTCCTTCTGCACCTCTCCGTACAACGACACGGAGGTCTCCTGCCGCAGATCGTCTTGGCGCAGGTCGATCAGCGGGTCCTGCTCGGCGAGTTGGGTCAGTGCGGCGTGCAGCGCACCGCGGTCGCCGGCGCGGTCGGCGACGACGACGGTCTCCAGGCTGGGCGGGGCGAAGTGGTGTCCTTCCCCGCCCGCCGGACCGGGTGAGCCGATCGCGTCTCCGATCCGGACGGCGCCGAGTCCGCGGATCCTGCCGATCTGCCCGGCCGACACGGCCTCCCGGGGCATGTCGGCACCGCGCTCCGACACGCTGATCGCGGTGACCTTCTCCGGCGCCTCACCACCTGCGAGGGACAGCCGGTCGCGGACGCGTACGGTCCCGGAGAACATGCGGACAAGGGCGATCTTCTCGCCGGCGGCCCCTCGTTCGACCTTGAACACCGTGCCCGAGACAGGGCCGTCCGGGTCACCCTGCGCGGTGGGCAGGAGTTCGGTGAGGGCGGCGGTGAGCGCGTCGACGCCCGCACCGGTGATCGCCGAGCCGAAGAAGACGGGGTGCACCAGCGCCTGCCGGGTCTGGGCGGCGAGTGCGCCGCGCAGCCGGGACCACGGGAGTTCGTCGCTGCCGTCGACGTACGCGGCGAGCAGGGCGTCGTCGTGTTCTGCGAGGAGCGCGGTCAGTTCGCCACGGAAGCCGGCGTCGGCGCGGGGCTTGCTCAGCGCGTCGCGGGTGCCGAGGTGAGCGGTGGTGCTCATGCTGATCGCGGCGGGGGTCAGCTTCTCGCGGATGACGCGCAGCAGCTCTCCGTGCCGGGCACCGCTGCGGTCGATCTTGTTGACGAAGACGATCGTGGGGATCCGCAGCCGCTTCAGGGTGCGCATCAGCACGCGGGTCTGCGCCTGTACGCCTTCGACAGCGGAGACGACGAGCACCGCGCCGTCGAGTACACCGAGGGCGCGTTCTACCTCGGCGATGAAGTCGGGGTGCCCAGGGGTGTCGATCAGATTGACGGTGACGTCGTCGACGTCGAAGGAGGCGACGGCGGCCTTGATGGTGATACCGCGCAGCCGTTCCAGCTCCAGGGAGTCGGTGCGGGTGCTGCCGTCATCGACGCTGCCGAGCTCGTCGATGACGTGGGCGGCGTGCAGCAGCCGCTCGGTCAGGCTTGTCTTTCCGGCGTCAACATGCGCCAGGATTCCGAGGTTCAGCGTGTGCACGAAGTGTCATGTCCTCGAGATGGGGGGCGTTTCCTTCCTGGGGGGACATGAGAGATCCGCGCATGATCAGGCTCCTGGGTCGCATCGGCTTCAGCGGTTCGTGCCCATGCAGTGCAGCAGTTGGGTCCGGGCGGGGACAACCGAATTAGTGTCCGTCCGGCCGTGATCCACAGGGCGGGCCTCAGGGGGATTCCGGCGCCGGTCCGCCGGGCACCCCCTGAGTCCGTGGCTCAGTAGAGCTTGGCCACGGCCGTCGCCGTGGTCTTCTTGAAGCCCTGGAGCGGCGCTCCGTCCAGTTCACCCAACTGGCCCCACTGGACAACCGTCACGGCCCGGCCGTCGCGGCCGACCGAGTAGAGGGCGATGTCGGTCGAGCCGATCTCGGGGTGGGACGTGTCGATGCTGTAGACGTGCGCGCCCTCCTCCACGTCCACCGTGCCGTGGTGGAACGCCTCGCCCTCCAAGCCGGGGTCCTGGGCCTTGAGGCGGTCCAGGCACGACTCGATCGAGCTCCGGAGCTGCGCGGCGAGCTGCTCGGCCCGGGCGACGGTGGGGGCGACCGTGATGGTCTGGCGGGCGCCGGTGTCGAGTTCAGTCCGGAAGTCGCGGTACCGGGTGCCGGCCCGCGGCGCGATGCCCTCCGTGCAGAACGAGCCGTCGGCGGCAGGCCCTTGCTGCACCGCGTCGGCGTGCCAGGGGGTGCTCGCGGCCGGCAGCTGAGCCGCGGACAGGAAGCGGGGGGAGGCGGGTGCGGCGGCCGATGCGCTGGTGAAGGAAGTGGCGGCGGTCATGGCGACGACGGCGGCGGCCACGGCTGCCGTCCGGATGCGGATGCGGTTCATGGAAGGTGTTCCCCCGTACATGGGTGGTGGTCGAAACGATCACCAGCGTGGACGGATGGGCCGAACGCGGCAAGCACCGACGCCCCTTGCGGGACACGGGAACCGTTTCACCCCGGTTGACGTGGGGTTTGAGCAGTGGGGTGAAACGCGTCCGGGGACGGGCGCGGCGGAAGGAGCGGCGATGGCGGACACACCGAGAGGGGCGGCGACGGTGGACTTCGCGCGGCGTCTCGACGAACTGCGCAGCGCCTCCGGGCGTACGTACGGCTCCCTGGCAAGGCGGGTGGGGGTCGGTGCGTCGACGCTGCACCGCTACTGCTCGGGGCGGACCGTCCCGATGGAGTTCGCGCCGGTGGAACGACTGGCAAGGTTCTGCGGCTGCGAGGGCGACGCGCTGATCGAGCTGCACCGGCTGTGGGTGCGGGCGGACGCGGACCGGCGTGCACGGATGGAGAGCGGCGCGGGCGCACCGGCCGACGCGGGCGCACCCGCCGAGCCCGCAACCACCGTGGCCGCCGACGGCGACGACGACGGCGACGACGACGGCGACGACACGGATGCCGACACCGGTCCCCTGCCCGCCGCGGCAGCCGCGTCCCTCCCCCGGCCCGAGGGCCGCCCATGGCGCACGCGCCGCTCAGCAGTCGTCGCGGTCTCAGTGGCCGCGGCGGTCGCCTCGCTCGCCCTGCTCGTCGGCTTCCGCGAACTCGCCTCCGCCACGGCCGGGGAGGACCGTACGGCTCCTCGCGCCACCGGAACGGGCGCCAACGGCACAGGCACCGCGTCGCCGGGGGGTACGCTCCCCCGCTCCCCCCAGCCCGCTTCACCGTCTCCCAGCGCGTCGCAGTCCCCATCGGCGGAACCGCCCGGGGGCGGTTCCGCCGGAGCGACCGGGCCGCGCCCGGCCGAGCCGGGCGGCAAGGGCAAGGGGCACACCCCGGCGACCGGGGTTCCGTTCGCCTGGACCACGGACGACCATGTGTGGCGCAACGGTTGCGACCACTCCTACCTGTTGGACCGTGGCCCGTCCGCCGTGCCTCCTCCGCCCGCACAGGCCGACGCCGCGTCGTGGGCGGCCTCGCTCGGCGCCCGCCACGCGGGCGAGACCCAGGTGCGCATCACCTTGCAGGGCAAGGGATCCGAGGCCGTGGTTCTGGAGTCGATGCAGGTCCGCGTCGTCGCCCGGCGGACGCCTGCGGAAGGCAATGTCCACCGCATGAGTTCGGGTTGCGGCGGTGCGCTCACCCCGCGTCTGTTCGATGTCGACCTCGACCGCTCCCGTCCGGTGGCGCACGCCCTGCCGGGCAACGACTCGGGCGAGCCGATCCCCGCCGTGTCGTTCCCGTACTCCGTGTCCGCCACCGACCCCGAGACGCTGCTCGTCAACGGGCGCGCCGTCTCCTGCGATTGCGACTGGTACCTGGAGGTGCGCTGGAGCAGCGGTGAGCGCAGCGGCGCGGTGCGGATCGACGCGGGCGGCCGCCCGTTCCGTACGAGCGGGGCCGGGGGCCGGCCGGTGTACGACTACGACTACGGCGCTCGCCGGTGGGTGGCGGCGGAATCGGGGGCCGCCGGCCGGTCGGAGGACGAGGAGGGTTCCGGGTACGGCGGGGACGGTCCGGCCGCCTGAGAAGTCTTTTGCCGAGTCGGCAAAGTTCTTTGCCGATCCGCGGGATGTGGGCGGAGTATCACCGTAAGACGGAGGTACGCACACATGACCGTACAGACAGAACCCACAGAACAGGCGGCGCCCGGCCGTGCCTCGCGGCCGGAGCGGCACTACGAGGTCGTGGTCGTCGGGGGCGGCGCCGCGGGGTTGAGCGGGGCGCTGACCCTGGCCAGGGCACGGCGCTCGGTCCTCGTCGTCGATGCGGGGGAGCCCCGCAACGCCCCGGCGAGCCAGGTGCACGGCTATCTCACACGGGACGGCGTGCCGCCGGACCGACTCGCGGCGGTGGGCCGCGACGAGGTCACCGGATACGGCGGCGAGATCGTCGAGGACCGTGTCGAGTCGGCGGAGCGCGGGGAGGACGGCGGTTTCCGGCTGGTCCTCGGCGACGGGTCCGCCGTGCTGGCCGACCGGCTGCTGGTGGCCACGGGCCTCGTCGACGAGTTGCCGGACGTGGCGGGCCTGGCCGCGCGGTGGGGGCGCGATGTGCTCCACTGCCCGTACTGCCACGGCTGGGAAGTGCGCGACCAGGCCGTCGGCGTGCTGGCCACGGGCCCGCTCGCGGTCCACCAGGCTCTGCTGTGGCGTCAGTGGTCGAAGGACGTCACGCTCTTCCTGCACACCGGACCGGAGCCGGACGACGAGGCGTACGAACAGCTCGCCGCGCGGGGCGTTGCCGTGGTGGACGGGCGCATCGAGGATCTGCGGGTGGAGCAGGACCGGCTGAGGGGCGTGCGGCTCGAGGGCGGCCGTCTCGTCGACTGCGAGGCGCTTGTCGTCGCCCCGCGCTTCACCGCACGGGACGCCCTCCTCGGCGGCCTGGGCCTCGAGCCCACCGACCAGGAGATGAACGGCCATGTGATCGGCAGCCGTGTACCCGCCGATCCGTCCGGCGCCACCGCCGTTCCCGGCCTATGGGTGGCCGGCAACGTGGCCGACCTGTCCGCACACGTCATCGGCGCTGCGGCCGCCGGTGTACGGGCCGGGGCTGCGATCAACGCCGACCTCGTCGCCGAGGAGACCCGCGGCGCCGTCGCCGCCCGCCGCGCCCCGTTCTCCGCCGAGGCGGAACGCGCGGTCTGCGAACGCGTGCTCGGCACCCGCAGGCACGGCCTGTGACCGCCCCCGCCGAACAGCCCTTCCACCATTGCGAGGAGACCATCCACATGTCCGACAGCCAGACATACGGCGAGGAATACTGGGACGCCCGCTACGGCGAGAGCGACCGCATCTGGAGCGGCGATCCGAATGCCGCGCTCATCAAGGAAATCACTGACGTGCGGCCCGGTACCGCCCTCGACCTGGGATGCGGCGAGGGTGGCGACGCGATCTGGCTCGCTCGCCGTGGCTGGCGCGTGACCGCCACCGACATCTCGGGCATCGCTCTCAAGCGGGCTGCCACTCATGCGGAGGAGGCAGGGGTCGCCGAGGCGATCGAGTGGCAGCGGCACGACCTCGCGGTGTCGTTCCCCGCGGGTGAGTTCGATCTGGTGTCCGCGCACTATCTGCACTCCCTGGGAGACATGCCGCGCGAGGAGATCCTGCGGCGCGCCGCGTCGGCCGTGGCTCCGGGCGGCGTCCTGCTCGTCGTGGGACACGCGGACGCCGGGTCCTGGAAACACGCGGAGCACGAGCACGTCCACTTCCCCACCCCGGAAGAGGTCCTGGACTCCCTCGGACTGCCTCCGGAAGCCTGGGAGGTGCAGCGCTGCGAGGAGTTCCTGCGCAGCCAGAACGACCCCGAGGGCCTGCCCGGCCCCCGCACGGACAACGTGCTGAACGTCCGGCGCCTGCGGTAGCAGGGGGCCCGCCCGCACGCCGGGGTACTCCCGCTCGGCATGCTCCACGCGAATCAGCGCAACCCCGGTGAGCGCACTGCACGGACGCGGTCGAGGAACAGCGTGCTCTCGACGTGGCGCCCGTAGGCGGAAGAAGCGATCTCCACCACGAAGTCCGCTGCCTTGTACGCCTGTTGTCGCCGCTGCGCCCAGTCCGTCGACGGCAGGTGCCCGTGCCCACAGGATTCATGCGGCCGCCGAAGTCCTGGTCCCCGCCCACCTCAGGCGGGCGGGGACTGTCGCGTGTCGCCGGGGATGTCGAATGCACCCGTTCCCGATCGACGTGAGAGTAAAGGCAGCACATCCGAGACTTCAGGAGCACCCCCATCGTGACCGTAACCGCGGACATGGCCATCTCCCTCGACGGCTACATCGCCGGCACCGACGTCGCCCTTGACAACCCGGCAGGCGACGGCGCCGAGCCGCTCTTCGAGTGGATCCACAACCTGGCGAGCTGGCGGCAGCGCCAGGGCATGACCGGCGGGGAGGAGAACCGCGACTCCGAGCTGATGCGCGAGTGGTTCGATGCCACCGGAGCGGTGGTCATGGGTCGGATGATGTACGACACGGGCGAGGAGTTCTGGGGCGACAACCCGCCGTTCCGGGCCCCGGTCTTCGTGCTCACCCACCGTCCCCGGCCGACCCTCGTCAAGGAGGGCGGCACCACCTTCACGTTCGTCACCGAGGGCATCCACAGCGCCCTCGACCAGGCGAAGGCCGCCGCCGGAGACAGGAACGTCGACATCGCGGGCGGGGCGAGCACGGTGCAGCAGTACCTCAGGGAGGGGCTCATCGACGAGCTGCAACTGCACGTGGTGCCCGCGCTCCTCGGAGACGGGCTGCGGCTCTTCGAGGGACTGGGCGCCGGGCGGCGGAAACTCGAGCCGGTCAGGATGGTCGACACGCCCCTCGCCACGCACCTGAAGTATCGCTTCGTGAAGTGACCCGGCACCGCCCGCGGGGTCGCCACCAGGTACGACAGGCTCGCCGTCCGCCACGAAGCCATTTCCGACTCACCCCGTACGGCAGCAGGCACTGTTTCTCAAACCGTCTTCTCGAACAGGTCCTGGATGCGGAGGAGCAGGAACGACGCACTGGCGACCGCTCCGAGCCCGGCTCCCGCCACCGTCTGGGCGACCGAGTGGTAGCCGAGCGCGACCCGGGACCAGCACACGGCGACGACGAGTGCGTACGCCGCCAGCCACCACGGGGTGTGGGCGACGGCGAGCATCGCGGCGACCGCGGAGGCGACCGCCGAGTCCACGCTGATCTTCCACGCCGTGTTGACGCTCAGCAGGACGACCGTCATGGCCCACAGACCGAGCATGGCCACGAGGATGCCGGGGGGCGCGTCGCCGAGGACCATCGCCACGGAACCGATGCCGACCGAGCCGAGGATGACGAGGAAGATCGGCGCACGCTGGGTGCGGTCCACGACGTGCCGGTCGCCCCACGTGCCCCGCCGCCGCTCCCATTCGATGTAGGCCGCAGGGACGAGGCCGGCACACAGCGCACCCAGCAGCCCCCAGGGCACACCGGTCCAGGCACCGCCGGACACGGCCGGACCGATGATGAGCATGCCCACGAGCAGCACATTGCGGGGCTGGAGGACATCCGTGACACGCCGTGCCACTGCGGTGCTCCTCCGGACTCCTCCGGCGGCCATGGCTTCCTTCCGAAACGGGGTCGGCACCCCGGATCGGGGCCCCATGATCGTAATCGGCTCGGATCCCGTGCCCGCAGGAGGCCGGAGGCGCACCCTGGAAGGGGGGCACACATCGGGGACTGTTGATCCGGGCGGATCCGGGCACTCGGCCCGTGAGCACGGAGGCGAATGCGGCTCCCGCCGGGCATTCCGGCCCGGTCCCGCCGCAGAAGGGAACAGGTCATGGCCGACGAAACCGGGCGCAACGACGAGGGGCGGGGCGACGACGTCTACCAGCCCGAGCACTCCGACGTGAAGAACCGTCCGAGCGGGGACCTCGACCTGGAGAACGTGCTCGACGAGCGCGGGCTGGACGACATGCTGGACGAGGGCTATTCGCCGCCGGAGCGACCGCTGGTCGTCGGCAGGCACGGCACCACCGGCGACGAGCTGCGCCGGGGCGAATCGCTCGACGAGCGGCTTGCGCAGGAGATGCCGGACGCCGGACCGCCGGAGGGCGACGGGATCGGTGATCTCACGCGCGGCGCCGGTGAACCCGTCGACGACGAGGCCGGCGCGGCCCGCGCGGGCCGTCTCACCTTCGCGGACGAGACAGCGCCGCCCGGACGGAACGACGTCGTGGCCCGCGACGTGGGTGTCGACGGCGGGGCGGCGTCGGCCGAGGAGGCGGCGATGCACGTGATCGAGGGCATCGAGGGCGACATGCCGAGTGAGCAGGACTCCGGGGCGCAGGACGAGGGTGCGCTCGAGAACGAGGAGTTCGGCACGGCGGAGCAGGGACAGGTGTGAATCCCGGTCGAGGCCGCCTATCCGGCCGCACCCTCCAGGAGTGAGAGGAAGCGCCGCCCGAACAGATGCGCGTCCCCGGGCCACCGCGCGGAGAGGTAGTTGCCGTCCTGGACGACGAAGGCAGGGCTGTCGTCCGTTGCGGTTCCGCGTGCGGTGAGGGTCCTCGGCCCCCGGACGAACTGCGTGTCCGGCTCCGCGAGCGCGGCCCTGACCTCGTCCTCCACGTAAGCCGGGTACGTGCGGTAGTAGCGGCCCAGTCGCCAGGCGGTGATCAGGTAGGCGGTGCGTTCCATGTACTTGGGCAGGCAGGTCGTGCGCCGTGCGGCCAGCACGCTGCGGCCGCCGGCGGCCTCGGTGGTCCTGGCCAGGACCAGGACGCCGTGGCAGATCGCTCCGACAGGCCGGTCCAGGGTCCAGAACGAGGCCACTTGGCGGCGCAGTTCCTCGGAGCCCAGGTACTGGCGCATGCCGGGGGCGTGCCCGCCGGGCAGCAGCAGCCCGTCGAAGCCGGCCACATCCAGTTCCGACCAGCCTTCGGTCGCTGTGAACTCCTCGCTCAGGACGAGCTGTTCGTAGCAGTGCTTGGCGTCCGCCTCCGCGCCGAGCTGTCCGAAGAGCACGCCGGTGAGCAGCCGCGGATCCGCGGCCGGCCGGGTGCCGGGGCGTTCCGTGGCGAAGACGACCTGGTGGCCGGCGTCGGTGAGGATCCGCCAGGGGACGGCCACCTCGGTGACGTCGAAATCGGTGTCGGGGAGGGGAATCAGCACACGCACCCCCTCACCATGTCATGAACAGGCCGCATATTGCCCGCGCGCCAGGGCGTCTGCCCCCGCGGAACGGACGGGCAGGCGGCTCGCCGGGGCCCTCTGTTCGAGGACCGTGCGAAGAGAGTTGTGCAAAGGGCTCCGAGGGCAACCACATGCTTGGCATGCTGGGGCGATCCGCGGCACCTGCGTGCCGATGCGGGCCCAGGGCACCGCTGTGCGCGGTTCGCCCACCCCATGCGGGAGGTGTAGAAAGAGCATATGGCCGGACGCTACAGCCGCCCGCGCTCGGTTCTGCGGATGCGAACTGTCGCAGGTCAGGTCTTTCTCCTGCAGGTGGCGATCGTGGTGCTGCTGGTGGCCGCGTCCATGGCGGCGCTGGTGCTCCAGTCCCGGACCGACAACGAGCGCGAGGCCCGCAACCGGTCCGTCGCCGTGGCCGAGACCTTCGCCAACAGTCCCGGCATGGAGGAGGCGCTTGAGAGCCCCGATCCCAGCGCCGTACTGCAACCCAAGGCCGAGGAGGCCCGCAAGCGTTCCGAGGTCGACTTCATCGTCGTGCTGAGCACCGAGGGCATCCGCTACACCCACCCCCTCACCGACCGCATCGGCAAGCAGTTCGTCGGCAACATCGAACCGGCGCTCGCCGGCGGCGTGGTGACGGAAAAGATCATCGGAACGATCGGGCCCCTCGTGCAGGCGGTCGTCCCGATCCGGTCGAGCGACGGCGAGGTCATCGGACTGGTGTCCGCAGGCGTCACCATCGCCCGCATCAGCGGATTCGTGGAGGACCAGTTCCCGCTCCTGTTCGGTGCCGCGGGCGGTGTGCTGCTGCTGGCGACGGGCGGCACCGCCCTGGTCAGCAGACGGCTGCGCCGCCAGACCCACGGTCTCGGCCCGATCGAGATGACCCGGATGTACGAGCATCACGACGCGGTCCTGCACGCGGTGCGCGAGGGGGTCATCATCGTCGGCGGGGACGGGCGGCTGATGCTCGCCAACGACGAGGCACGCAGACTGCTCGATCTTCCCGCGGACGTGGACGGCCGCCGGGTCGCCGAGCTCGGCCTCGACCCGGCGACGGCCCACCTGCTGTCGTCCGGTCAGTCCGCGACGGACGAGATCATCCCGGTCGGCGAGCGGTTGATCGCCGTGAGCCAGCGGTCGACGGACCAGGCAGGCGGGCCCCCGAGCACGGTCGCGACACTGCGGGACACCACGGAACTGCAGACGGTCACCGGGCGGGCCGACGTGGCGCGGGGCAGGCTGAGACTCCTGTACGACGCGGGTACGGAGATCGGCACCACCCTGGATGTGGTGCGGACCTGTGAGGAGCTGGCGGAGTTCGCCGCCGCCCGGTTCGCCGACTTCGCCACGGTGGACCTGGTGGAGACGGTGCTGCGGGGCGAGGAGCCGACGGCGACCGGCGCCGACGTCGACATGCGCCGCACGGCGTTCAGCGGCTCGGAGGACACTGCGCTGTATCCCCTCGGCCATCTCATCCGGTTCGTGCCGACGACACCCATGGGTCACGGCCTCGGCAAGGGCGAGGCCGTACTGGAGGCCGATCTGACCGCCCTCACCGGGTGGCAGGACCAGGACCACGTGCGGGCCCCGCAGCTGATCGAGTACGGGATGCACTCGATGATCGCGGTGCCCCTGCGGGCGCGGGGCGTGGTCCTCGGCGTCGCGATGTTCTGGCGGGCCAGGACCCCGGAGCCGTTCGAGGAGGAGGACCTGTCGCTCGCCGAGGAGCTCGTGGCCCGCGCCGCGGTGAGTGTCGACAACGCCCGGCGGTACTCCCGTGAGCACACGATGGCCGTGACCCTGCAGCGCAGCCTGCTGCCGCGGGTCCTGCCGGAGCAGACGGCGCTGGACGTCGCCTACCGGTACCGGCCGGCGCAGGCCGGCCTGGGCGGTCTCGGCGGGGTGGGCGGCGACTGGTTCGACATCATTCCGCTGCCGGGCGCACGGGTCGCACTGGTGGTGGGGGACGTGGTGGGCCACGGGCTCCATGCGGCGGCGACGATGGGCCGACTGCGTACGGCGGTGCACAACTTCTCCACGCTGGACCTGCCGCCCGACGAACTTCTGTGGCACCTCGACGAGCTGGTCGCCCGCATCGACCAGGACGAGACGGACGACGGCGGCGACGCCGCTGTCACCGGCGCCACCTGTATCTACGCGATCTACGATCCGGTCACCGGGCACTGCAGCGTGGCCCGCGCCGGGCATCTGCAGCCGGTCGTCGTGCATCCGGACGGCACGGCCGAGTTCGCCGACGTGCCGGGCGGCCCGCCACTCGGGCTCGGCGGCCTGCCGTTCGAGACGCTGAACCTGCGGCTGGCCGAGGGCAGCCGTCTGGTGCTCTACACCGACGGCCTGGTCGAGGACCGCGAGCGGGAGATCGACGAGGGGCTCGAACTGCTGCGCCGCACGCTGGAACGCAGCGCGCAGGGCACCCCCGAGGAGGCCTGCGAGGCCGCGCTGGCGGCGCTGGTGCCCGAGCGGCCGCGCGACGACATCGCGCTGCTCGTGGGAGGCACCCGGGTCCTGACCTCGGACCAGGTGGCCACCTGGTCCGTGCCGGCGGAGCCCGCGGCCGTGGGACGTGTGCGGTCCGCGGTGTCGGAGAAGCTGGCCGACTGGGGCCTCGGCGACGACGCGTTCACCACGGAACTGATCCTCAGCGAACTCGTGACCAACGCCATCCGCTACGCCGAGGGGCCGATCCAGGTACGTCTGATCCGCGACCGCAGTCTGATCTGCGAGGTGTCGGACCACAGCAGCACCTCGCCTCATCTGCGGCAGGCGGCGACCACGGACGAGGGGGGCCGCGGGCTGTTTCTCGTCGCCCAGTTCGCGGACCGCTGGGGTACGCGCTACACCGCGGACGGCAAGGTCATCTGGACCGAGCAGCCCTTGTCACCGGCCGGGGAGCCGGCCCTCGTCGACGGCGAATGATCCACGCCGCGCCGACGGCCGCGGCACTCACCCGCCCACTCACTCGCGCACAAGAAACCCGGCCGCCCTGCTGCTTGGGCGACAAGAAAGGGCCCCGTCACGGGGCGCCGCCGAGAAAGTGACCGGTCGCTCTTGCCCGCCCGGTTACCCGTGCGTAGCGTCTTGCTCGCACCCCGGACCCGGCGCGCATTCGCGCAGGCCCGCTCCGCGCACATGACGTCCGGCCGCCCGCCCCCGGGCCGGACTGCGAGGCACCGCACCATTTCCGCGTTCACCCGTCGTCCGTGCGCGCCTGCCCGCGCACCGCCGCACCCAGGAGCCGAAATGCAGCGTCTGAAGCATGCCCGCGTCACCGGTCGAAGAGCCCTCGCCTGTACGGGAATCGCCCTGGCCGCGGGCCTGGGCCTGGTCGCCTCCACCGCCGGTGCGGCGCATGCCGTGCCGGTCCGGCTCGACTATCCGCTGACGGGCACGACGACACTCAAGGGCACCGGATCGGATCTCGCGCTGGGGCCGGGGGTCCTGGAGGTGACCGCCGATCTGAAGCTGGGCACGATGTCGGCCAACACCCAACTGCCGCCCGCACCCGGCTTGTTCCACATGATCGGGGTCGTACCGGTGAGTGTGACCACGGAGTTCATCGAGACCGAGCCCACCACCGGGACCATCGACCTCAAGACCGGGGCGATCAAGAGCACCACGAAGCTGACGCTGCGCCTGAAGGATCTCAAGGTCGCCGGGATCCCCACACCCGTCGGAAGCGCGTGCAGGACAAAGGTGCCGGCGGTGCTGAACCTCGCCTCGGAGCCGGGCTTCAACCCCTTGGCGGGCGGCACGCTGTCGGGGACGTACACCATCCCCGAGTTCGAGCACTGCCTGCTGGCCACCCCGCTGATCAATCTGGTCATCCCGGGCGACGGGAACACGGTCAAGCTGAAGCTGGCGACACCCGTCCGGCCGCCCGCCTCCTGACGCGGACGCCCGGTGTGCTCACCCGCCGCGCCGGGCAGCCCGGCCGGCGGGTTCCCGCCGCTTTGTCAGGTTGCGACCCGGC
This sequence comes from Streptomyces sp. NPDC043812, assembly GCF_056436245.1. Classification (NCBI taxonomy): domain Bacteria; kingdom Bacillati; phylum Actinomycetota; class Actinomycetes; order Kitasatosporales; family Streptomycetaceae; genus Streptomyces; species Streptomyces sp. NPDC043812. The sequence continues at coordinate 76,320 of NZ_JBWKCY010000023.1, read as the reverse complement.
TATGTGGGCCGGGCCTTACGGAGCCGAAACGCCGAACCCGCGGACCGGCGGCGACACCACGCGCGGTTCACACCACCGGAAGGGTCAGTTCGGGCCGGTCCCACATCACGGCGGGCGGATCGGCCTTCACCGTGCCGGTCCGGCGGGCTCCCACACTGAGGTAGAAACCCTCGGAGGGCGGATGCGACACCACGCGGACGGCGTCGACCCCGGCGTCCCGCGCACGCTCGGCCATATGGCCGATGAGCAGGCGCCCGATGCCGAGCCCCTGGGCGTCGTCGGCGACGAACATCAGGTCGAGCTCGGGCGGGGACAGGACCAGGGCGTAGAAGCCGAGCAGGCGATCCCCGTCGCCCCTCGCCACATGCACCTCGTGCGTCTCGATGTAGTCGGGCCCCACCCGGTAGCCGGCGACCATGGGTGCGTAGTGGCCTTCGTAGGCACGGGAACTGCGCACCAGGCGGGTCAGCCGCCGCGCGTCCCCCGCAGTGGCCCTGCCGATCCGCACGGTCTCGCGCCGCCGCCCGCGACGCGCGGCGGAACCGGTTCCTGTCAGGGGCGTCACCATGCAACGAGTATGACAAAGCGCGGCCCGGAGAGAGAACCCGACAGTCAGCGCAGGGGGTACGCGGACTGAAAGGCGAGGCGCGCCTCGGCGCCCTCGCCGAGGGGCGTGAGCAGGTCGTCGAGCGCGAGGAACTCCTCCCACGGCGCCCTGCCGCTCACCTCGGCCAGCCGCGCCACCACCAGGTCCTCCAGATCCGGCACCCGCTTGTTCTTCCACACCTTGTCGGCCAGGGAGACGAGCAGATCCTCGATGCCCGCCGACGGATCCGCGTGTGCCGACCAGTTCCCGTGCGTGGCGGCGAACCGTGCCAGCCGGGGCGGGACACCCTGCTCCAGGAGCAGGGTGCGGCCGGCCTCCTCGTGGCGGCTGCCCGGGCCGCCGAGTTCGCTCGTGTGCAGGATCTTGCCCACGTCGTGTATCGCAGCCCCGAAGAGCACCGCCTCCTGATCGAAGCGCAGCCGGGGGTGCTGCTGGTGCAGCCATGCGGCGATCCGGTGTGCCACGTCGTGGACGGCGCGCAGATGCGCGGCGAGCCGCGGTGGCGCGTCCAGACGCAGCAGCAGTTGTTCGGCGAGCTCGGGCAGGCGCACCAGCGGAGGTTCGGTGTCCGTGCGCAGTGCTCGGTGGAGCAGGTCGGTGGTCGTCACCGCATCAGCGTACGGATCACGTACGAGGGGCCGTCGGCTCAGGCCGCGCGCCAGTAACCGAGAGAGTTCACACGGTCCTTGGGGAGGGCGAGTTCCTTGCGGGCGTAGGCCGTGAGGGCGCGGGTCGTGGTGGTGTCGCAGGCGATCCACACGTACGCGGTGGAGGGATCGTCCATCAGCGCGGGCAGGTCGGCGGTGACCTGCTCGACGAGATGGGCACCGCCGTCGCGGCGCGGTATGCGGCGCACGTCGTGCCTGCCGGGATCGACCCTCAGCGGAAGGTCCGCATCCGACTCGTGGGTCGTCTCGAACCAGATCGTGGCGGGCACGGTGGGCAGCGCGTCGAGCAGCGAGTTGATGGCCGGCAGCGACGCGGGGTCACCGACGACGAACAGACGCTTCGGCTCGGGGGCGGGAGCCTGGAACCCGGTGCCCTGGAGCGTCGCCTCGACAGTGTCGCCGGGTCGCGCCGTGCGAGCCCAGTCGCTGGCGCAGCCGTCGTGCAGGGCGAACTCGATACTGAACGTGCCCGCCGCCGGATCGGCGTCCACCAGGGTGTAGGCGCGCTGGTGGGGCTTGCCCGCGTTGCTGAACCAGATGCGCACCCACATGGTCGGGTGCACGCCCGTCTGTGCGAGCATGCCGCCGTCGGTGAAGTGGACCCGCCTGAAGTGATCGGTGACCTGTTCCGATCCGGTGACGGTGAACGCGAAGTCCTTGCCGCGCATCAGTTTGAGGACGACGCCCTCCCAGCCATGCCCCACTGCGATCCCCTCTTTCTCGGCCGATTCATGGCCGGAATTGTTTCCCGAACAACTGTGCCTTAAGTTAGGCCAGCCTAACCTAAAGAGTCGGGAAATAGTGTGAGCAGAGCGATCTACCGGGACCCCTGGGGCATCCCGCATCTCCGGGCGGACAGCCCCCAGCAACTCGCCCACGCCCAGGGCCACAACGCAGCAGTGGACCGGGCCTGGCAGATCGAGGTCGACCGGCACAGGTCGCGGGGGACCTCGGCCTCGTTCCTCGGCGAGGACGCCCTCGCGTGGGACCGGTTCGCGCGGATGTCGCGCATCGACGACACCGCGCGCCGCTGTCACGCCGCCCTCGACGACGCAACGGCGGCCTGGATCGGCCACTACGTCGACGGGGTCAACGCGGGCCTCGCCGAAGGAGCCCGCCGGGCACCGGAGTTCGCACGCGCGGGGCTCGCACCCGGGCGCTGGGAACCGTGGACACCCGTGGCGATCTGGCTGTCCACACACATCCTCTTCGCAGGTTTCCCCACCAAGCTGTGGCGCGAGGAGGTCGCACGCGCCCTCGGTGACGACGCGATCGAGCTGTTCGCGACGGACGGGCCGGGCACCTCGGGCAGCAACGGCTGGCTGGTGGCGGGCGAGCGCACGGCCTCCGGCGCCGCGCTCATCGCGGGCGACCCGCACCGCTTCATCGAGGACCCCGGTATCTACCAGCAGATACGTCTCGCCTGCCCCGAGTACGACGTCGTCGGGCTGGCTGTCCCCGGCGTTCCGGGCATCGCACACTTCGGGCACACCGGGACCGTCGCCTGGGCGATCACCAACGCCATGGCCGACTACCAGGACCTCTACCGGGAGCGGCTGCGAAGACGGGGCCCGCTCGTCGAGGCACTCGGCCCCGACGGCTGGCACCCCGTCTCGCTGCACACCGAGGTCATCGAAGTGGCGGGCGGGACATCCGTCGAGGTCGAGATCGTCGAGACCGAGCGGGGACCGGTCGTTGCCGGCAGCGTGGACGACGGCGAGGCCATCAGCCTGCGCTGCCCCGCGCGCGCGGGCGAGAACATCGGATTCGGGGCACTGCCCGCACTGCTGCGGGCCCGGACCGTGGACGACGTGGACCGGGCCGTCGACCAGTGGGTCGAGCCCGTCAACGTGGTGCAGGCCGCCGACACACAGGGCGGACTGCTGCACCGGGTCGCCGGCAGGGTGCCGTGCCGGCACGCCACCAACCGGCTGCGGGTCGTCCCGGCGTGGGAGGTGCAGCACGTCTGGCGCGGCACCTACGAGCCGCTGCCCCGCGCAGCGGTCGAGGGCGTGGCCGTCATGGCCAACCAACGGGGGCTCGCGGCACCGCTCGGTGTCGAATTCGCGCCCCGGCACCGTGCGGATCGCATCCGCCACCTGCTGGACGGGACCGCCGTCTGGACCGGCAAGGACATGGCGGACATCCACACGGACACCCATGTGGGGTCCGCCGCCCCGCTGCTGGATCTGCTCGCGGGGCTCGAAGGCCTCGGCCCGGATGCGGCGGCACTGCGCGAGCGCCTGCTCGCCTGGGACCGGCGCATGGCGGCGGACAGCACCGACGCGGCGGCCTACGCCGCGCTGCGCTCGGCGGTGGTGCGCCGCCTGGCGCAGCAGCCCGCCCTCGCTGGCCTGACCGCACGCCCGTCCCTGCCGGAGGTCTTCCACCCCTGGCTCGCGCTGGTACCGAGGGTCGCGTACGCGCTGGAGCGCCTGCTCGCGCCGGACGCGCTGCCCGGTCTGGACGCCGTCGGCGCGGTGCGGGACGCGGTGGAGGAAGTGGCCGCAGGAGGCAGGGAGTTCGATGCCTGGGGCGCAACGCACCGGCTCGCGCCGTGGCAGGCCCTGCCCGGCGAAGCAGACGAACAGTGGCCCGCGCTCTCCGGCGACCACGACTGCGTGTTGTCCACGTCCAGCGTGCCCGGTGTCACCGACCGCAGCGCCCGGGGCCCGGCGGCCCGCTACGTGTGGGACCTGGCCCACCGTGAGGACAGCCTGTGGGTGGTTCCGTTCGGCTCGTCCGGGGTGTCCGGCGATCCCCACCACCGTGACCAGTTGCCGCTGTGGCTGACCGGCCGCCTCGTTCCCGTCATCACCGACTGGGACAGCCTGACCGAGGAGAGAGATGATGTCTGAGTCCGCCGCCCGTCACGCCGAAGCCGTGTACGAGCAGAACGTCGACGGTTTCGGCACGGTCCGTATCGTGCCGCTGCAGCCCTCGACCGACGACGGTCTCGTCCACCGCTGGGTGACCGAGGAGCGTGCCCGCTTCTGGGGCATGCTCGACCACACCCGCGAACAGGTGCGGGAGATCTACGAGTACGTCGACTCGCTCCCCAGCCACCACGCCTTCCTGGTGTATCTCGACGACGAGCCGGTGGCACTCTTCCAGACCTACGAGCCGGATGCCGACCCCGTCGGCGAGTGCTACGAGGTCCTGCCCGGGGACTTCGGCGTGCATCTGCTGCTCGCCCCGGCCCGCGCCGGCCGGCGCCCGGGCTTCACGAGTGCCCTTATGGTCCCGCTGATGCACTACTGCTTCCGTGACGAGAAGCATCTGCGGATCATCGTCGAACCGGACGCGCGCAACGGCAAGGCGATCGAGCGCATGGTCCGTTCCGGGTTCGTGCGGGGGCCCGAGATCGACAAGCCCGAGAAGCGGGCGCAGCTCGCCTTCCTCACCCGCGAGACCTTCGAGCAGCACGCCTGACGCCAGGTCTCCGGCAGGGCCCGGCCGCACGCGTGCACCTCACGCTCGGCCGGGCCCGTGCCGTACCGGGCTGTTCCATGCCGTACCGGGCTGTTCCCTGTCCTTTCCGGAGAGGGTCCGGGCAGGGGGTCCGGCACATGCCGCCGGTGGTCTCACCCCGCCGTGTCGAGGAACTCGGCCACCATCGCCGCGAATTCGTCCGGTGCGGCGATCCTTGTGCCGAGCTGCTCCGCTTTCTCCCGCTTGGAGCCCGCGTTCTCCCCCGCGACGAGGAGCGAGGTGCGCTTGGAGACGCTGGAGGACGACTTGCCGCCTGCGCGCTCGATCAACTCGTTCATCTGGTTGCGCGACAGCTTCTCCAGTGCGCCGGTCATCGCGCCGGTGACGACCACCGTCATCCCGTGCAGCGGCCCCAGGGCGCTCGCCGCCCCGCCGCTGTCCGCCGGGCCGCCCTCCTCGCCCGCCGCTTCCCCGGCCTCCGCGCCGGCGGGGGGCCAGGTCGCACCGGGCTCGGTCATGCTGACCCCCGCGGCAGCCAGCCGGTCGATGAGCGGCGCCAGTTCGGCGAGTTCGGCGACGACCGTCCTCGCCTTCTCCGCGCCGATGCCGTCGACCTCCTGCAGCCCCTCGGCATCGGCGGCCCGTATGTGCTCCATGGCCGCGAAGTGGCGGGCGATGCGCCGGGACATCGAGCGGCCGGTGCCCCGCACGCCGAGCGCGCAGAAGACGCGGGACAGCGGCCTGGACTTCGCCGTCTCGATCGCGGTGAGCAGATTGTCCGTACTGGTCTCGCCCATGCGGTCGAGCTGCAGCAACTGCTCCCGGGTGAGGGAGAACAGGTCCGCGAAATCGGTGACGAGCCCGGCGTCGACGAGCTGGACGACACGCGTGGCACCGAGTCCCTCGATGTCGAGCTGGTCGCGGCCGGCTGCGTACGAGACGGAGGCGACGACATGGCAGTTGCGCCCGCGCACGCACCGCCAGCGCTGCTCGGTGGTGTCGATGTCGGAGCCGCACTGCGGGCAGACCTCGGGGAAGACGATGGTCTGCTCGACGCCCGTGCGCAGATGGGCCACGGGGGCCTCGATGCGGGGGATGATGTCGCCCGCCTTGTAGACCATGACGCGGTCGCCGATGCGCAGATCGCGACGGGTGATGTCGGCGGGGTTGTGCAGGGTGGCATAGGTGACGGTCGAACCGTCGATCTCCACCGGCTCCAGGACGGCGCGCGGCGCGATGATGCCGGTGCGGCCGACGTTCCACTCGACCCCGAGCAGGGTGGTCACCTTTTCCACCGCGGGCAGTTTGTAGGCGATGGCCCAGCGGGGAGCGCGTGAGCCGGAGCCCGCGGCGCTCTGGTCGGCCGCGCTGTCCGCCTTGATCACGATTCCGTCGATACCGAAGGGCAGGTCCGGACGGGCGGCGCCGATCTCCTCGATCCGGGCCTGGATCTCCTCGGCCGTGGAGAGCGTCCGCGGGGCGACGGAGGTGGCGGCAGCCGTGTGCACGCCGAGGTCCGCGACAAAACCCATCACGGTGCTGTGGGGCCACTCCGCGAGGTGGCTCGTCAGCTCGCCGCCGGAGGCGGACAGGGCCAGTGCGCCGTAGCCGAAGAAGGTCATCTCCACCCGGTACTCGCGGTCCTTGGCGCGCAGGGTGCCCGCCGCGCCGTTGCGCGGGTTCGCGAAGGGGGCGCTGCCGTGTGCCGTACGCACGGTGTTGGCCTGCTCGAACTGCTCGTTCGTCATGAGGACTTCGCCCCGGATCTCCAGCGTCACCGCCTCGGCGAGCCGATCGGGAAGGCCGATGACCGTGCCGATCGCATGCGAGACGTCCTCGCCGGCGCTTCCGTCCCCTCGGGTGATGAGCCGGGTGAGCCGTCCCTCCTCGTATCTCGCCGCTATGGCGAGGCCGTCGAGCTTGGGCTCGACGCTCCACCGCTCGACCGGCCTGCCGATCCGGCGCTCCACGGACGCGGTCCAGGTGACGAGCTGCTCGGCCGAGAAGACATTGTCCAGGGACAGCATCGGGACCGTGTGCGGGACATCGCCCACCGCCGCGCCGCCGGCGACCTTGCCGGTCGGCGAGTCGGCCGCGGTCTCCTCGGGATGCTCCTCCTCGTAGGCGGCGATCCCCCGCACCAGACGGTCGTACGCGTCGTCGTCGAGGGTGCTCTCGCCCGTGGCGTAGTAAGCGGCGGCGGCCTTGGCCGCGATCGCCACCGCCTCGGCGTACGCGGCGGTGTCAACAAGGGCGGCCGAAGGAGCGGAAACGGCAGGTGATGTCGTCATGGGTGACATCTTGCCGCCCACCACTGACAACGCCGCCGCAGCGGATCGAACGCCCGCCCGGGACCGCCTCGCTCCCGCGTTCGGGCGCGCGGCGCGGGTCGTCGCGAATGACCGTCGTGCGTCATATGACACAGCGAGATCGGTTCACCTCCGCCTCACTCATCACATCAGCCACGGGGGCAAAGATCCCGGGCATGGCGCTGTTCCCGAGGGCACCCGAACGGACGACCGAAATGCCGGAGAGCCTATGGCATATGACAAAGGCACCACCGGATCGAGTGTTGCCAAACGGCTTACGGCCCTCCGCTCCCTGTGCAACAGTCGTTACCGGTCCCTGTTCCAGTCCTGGCCGTGGCCGCGCCTGTATCGGAGTACGACATGCCGTCCCATGTGTTCGCGGACCGTCCCGCCCAGCCGCCCGAGCGCGGCACCGTAGACGCCCTCATCACTCGCACACGCAAGCTGCGCGGAGATGTGGACGCGGTGCGCCAGGACGCCGTGACACCCGAGGACGACCCGCAGGGCCGATGGCAGCGCGCTCTGTACGATCTGGCGGTCCATCACCTCGATGACCTCGGCGCACACCTGGACCAGCTCAAGGAAGGGCTCCCGCAGGAGACCGCGGACGCTTTCGCCACCGAGCTCGCCGAGTACGAGGCGGACGAAGCGGCCCGTCCTGGTTCCCTGCTCAGCCGGGTCGGCAGCGCCGAGTGGAATCTGCTGACCGACGAGGTGAACTGGTCCGAGGAGCTGTATCAGATCCTCGGCCGGGACATGTCGAACGGTCCGATGTCCCTCGACGAGCTGCCGTCGGTCGTCTTCGCCGAGGACCAGTCCCTGCTGACAGTGATGGTGACGGACTGTCTGGTCGACGGACGGCCCATCGACGGTGAGTTCCGCATGGTCCGCCCCGACGGTCGGGTGCGCACGGTGCACATGATGGGCGAGCCGGTGCTCGATCCGGACGGATCCACAGCCTCGATGTGGGCCGTCCTGCGGGACGTCAGCGAACTGCGGCGCAGCCAGCGCGCGGTGCGCGAGTCACGGGACTCGTTGCAGCGCCGACAGCACATCGAAAGGACCGAGCGCCGACTCGCGGTCGAGATGCAGGAGGCCGTACTACCGCCGTGGCGGGGGTCGCTGCAGTTCCCGCAGGACGGCCCCGCCGCCCTCGACGTCGCCGCCCACTACCTTCCCTCCGCCGACGGCGCGCTCATCGGCGGCGACTGGTACGACGCGCTCCAACTCCCCGACGGGGAATCTTTGTTGAGCGTCGGAGACCTCACGGGCCACGGTGTGGCGGCGACCTCGTCGATGGCCATGCTGCTCGGCGCCCTGCGCGGCATGGCGGTGGCGGGCATCCGGCCGGGACGGCTGATGGCCCACCTCAACCAGCTCCTGGACACCTCCGCACAGCCTGCCCTGGGCAGCGCGGTGTGCTGCCGCTACGACCCGGCGACCCGCGTCCTGACCTGGGCGCAAGCGGGAAGCCCCGCCCCGCTGCTGTTCCGCGGCGGGACGGGGCGTGCGTTGTCCCCACTCGACGGCGTACTGCTGGGAGCGACCAGCGGCGCGGCGTACGAGCAGGCCGAACTGACCCTGGAGCCCGGCGATCTGCTGGTCCTGCACACGGACGGGCTGACGCGCACGGATGCGGCGGGCGAGGGCCGGACGGACCGGCTGACAGCACTGGCAGCACGATTCGCCGAGGCCCGCGACGCACAGGAGTGCGTGAGGCTGGTGGTCGAGGAGTTCGGTGAGGGCGAGCGCGAGGGCGACGCCTGTGTGCTGGTGGCGAGGGTCGGCGCGTAGAAGGCGTGGAAGGCCGAGTCACCCTGCAGTACGAGCGGGGCGACGGCGGGCCCGTCGGCCCGTGCCCCCGCCCCCTCAGATCCGCGTGCTTCTCCGCTTCGCCGACGGGCTCGCCGGCAGCGCCAGCTGGATCTCCTCACGCAGGTCCTCGATCTTCGCGTAACCCGCGTACTGGCCGGTCAGGCGGTACATCTCGCGCAGCCTGTCCCACGTCCGGTGCGACGAGGTCTCCCCCATCGACACCAGCGCGAGCCGGGCGTAGCGGTCGGCCTGCTCCGGGTCGTCGGCGATGAAGCATGCCGAAGCCAGCGAGATGTAGTCGAAGATCTTGGAACGCTGTCGCCCGCCCTCGCGCAGCTGCAGTGCCTGCTTGGCGTGCCGCTGTGCGACGCCCGCCGCCGAGGGATCGTGGTCGGCGAGCGTGCGGTACGCAAGGGCCTGCATGCCGTGCATGTCCGCCTCGTCGAACATCTGCATCCAACTGGGCGGTGGCACATCGCCCTTGTCGGAGACGAACAGCTCCTCGGCCTCGCCGAGGGTGCGGCGCATGGCCTGGCCGCGGCCCATGGACGCATGCGCCCAGGCCTCGATGGTGTGGAGCATCGCCCGGGTGCGGGGCAGGGTCTGCTCCCCCGAACCCGTCCTGGCGAGCTTCATGAGATCCAGGGCGTCGTCGGGACGGCCCAGATGCACCATCTGGCGGGCGGCCCGGGAGAGCGCCTCGCCGGCGCGCGGGCGGTCGCCGCCCTCGCGTGCCGCGTGTGCGGCGATGACGAAGTACTTCTGGGCGGTCGGTTCGAGGCCGACGTCGTGCGACATCCAGCCCGCGAGGACGGCGAGGTTGGCGGCAACGCCCCACAGACGGCGCTGGAGATGGTCGGGGTGGCGGTAGGCGAGCATGCCGCCCACCTCGTTCAACTGGCCCACGACCGCCTTGCGCTGGAGGCCGCCGCCGCGGGCGGCGTCCCATGCGCGGAACACTTCGACGGATCGCTCCAGCGCCTCGATCTCCTGCGACCCGATGGGGGCGGCCTCGTAGCGGTCGTACCCAGCGGAGTCGGCGTGCAGGGAATCGGCGTAGCGGGTGGGGTCCTGGGAGGTGGCGGGGTCGGTCTTGAGCCAGTCGTGCATGGCGCTGCTGAGAGCTGAGCCGGCGGCGAGTGCCGCGCCCGCGCCCACCAGGCCGCGTCGGTTGAGCATGAGGTCCATTCCCGTGAATTCGGTGAGGACCGCAGCCGTACGGTCGGGCGCCCACGGCAGACCGTCAGGGTTATCCGCGCCCTGGACGTCCCGCCGCTTCCCCGCTCGCCCGCTCCGTGCGAACCCGAGGTCCTCGATGGTCACGACACGACCGAGTCGCTCGGTGAACAGGGCCGCCAGCACCTTCGGCACGGGATCTCGCGGGGACTCCCCCATGTCGATCCAGCGCCGCACACGCGAGGTGTCGGTCGCCAGTTGGGGGTGGCCCATGGCCGCCGCCTGCCGGTTCACGAGTCTCGCGAGTTCGCCCTTGGACCAGCCGGCCAGGCCGAACAGGTCGTTCAGGCGGGTGTTGGGTTCTCCGGTCACGTCAAGCCCCCAGGTTCTCGGCTGAGTTGACAGTAGCCCCGTGTCATAGGGCCGGCGACTATTCGCCAGGGTTCGCCAGGGTCCGCCAGATGGTGTGCCACCCGCGACGGGGTGTCAGGTAGGAACGCGCCACCCCGCCCCGTCCGCCGGGGCACATTCCCCAGGGTGTTTCCTCTGGCATATGGGGCGGGGCGCGCACGCATCCTGTCGGCGCACGAAGGGATCTGTATCTCCCATGTACACAGCATCGTCCTCCGTGACCGCCCCGCCCCGGTTCCAGCAGCGCACCGCTGTCCCCGCCGGCTCCGGACCGTTCCTCGACCCCACACACTCCGGCCGGGGACGCCGGCCGGCCGGTGCGGTCGGCCAGCCCCTCAGCGGGAGAATCGACTTGTCCGGCCCCCAGGGCGCGCAGCTGCGCAAGGCTGTCGCGTCGGTGCACCGGATCTGCCCGGAGTTCAACCCGGTGCAGGTGCTGCGCCGCAGCGGACGTTCCGTTCTCATCGTCGGAACGACAGGGCGTACCACAGCGGTCGCCAAGTGCTTACTGGATCACTCGCCGGCGTGGGCCGAGCGGCTGAGGCACGAAATAGCTTCCTACCGTGCGTTCGTGCGGCACCGTCCGCCGGTCCGGGTCCCGCGGCTCATCGCGGCCGACCCGGAGAACTGCACACTGGTGATCGAGCGGATGCCGGGGCGCCCGGCGGCGCTCACCAGGCACCCCGTCGAGGCGCCTCCGCGGTCGGACGTGCGGGCGGCCCTGGGGGCGATCGCCCGGCTGAACTCCTGGCGCCCCCCTGCCGGAATGTTCGACGCGCCGCTCGACTACGGCTCGCGGATCTCGCGCTATCACGAGCTCGGTCTGTTCACCGACCGCGATCTCGGGGATCTGCAGAAGCTGTTGCACGGCCTCGCCCATGCGGGCGGCCGGCACGGCATGGGCCAGTTCTGTCACGGTGATGCCCTGCTGTCGAACATCCTCCTCTCCCCCACCGGTCCTGTGCTGGTCGACTGGGAGCACGCGGGCTGGTATCTGCCCGGGTACGACCTGGCGACGCTGTGGGCGGTGCTGGGCGACGCCCCGGTGGCACGCCGTCAGATCAGCCAGCTGGCGCAGCAGGCGGGACCGGCGGCCAGGGACGCGTTCCTGGTGAATCTGATGCTGGTGCTGACGCGGGAGATCCGGACGTCCGAGATGGCTGTGCAGCGCACCATGCGGGAGGCATCTCCCGCGCCCGGCGGTCAGACGCCGGCCTCGGGCCTCACGGCCGGTGAGGAGCAGCGGCTGCTGCTGCGGCGGCTGCACGACGACTGCGCACTGGCCCGGCGGGCCGTGCGTGCAGCGGTCGGCACACGCTGACCGGCTGCCACCGAGGGGGAAGCGCGCTGCGCGTCCGGTGCCGACGCACCGGGCGCGCAGCGCACTGTGGTCCCGGATAGGCGCGCCGCGCGATCGCCCGCCGCAGCCGGGTCACTGGTCCACGCCACTGACGCGCCGCAGGCCGGGGCGCCGCGGCGAGGAAAGTCCCCGGGACCGTGACTGACGTGCAGAATCCTTGGTGTGGAGCCTGATTGACGGATCGTCCGTGAGCCGATACCCCTGTACGGGTCCGGCCGCGCACCATCCGTCTCTGGAGGCTGCATTGCAAGGATTCCCCCTCGCGCGTCCCAGGAGCACAAGCCGACGCGCATGGACCGCGGGCGCCGCGGTGGCCGCCGCGGGTCTGCTGCTGCCGCTGATCTCCTCGGGCCCTTCGGCGACCGCCGACGCACGTCCCTCAACCTCCGCATTGCAGCAGGGCTTCACCGACGCGGCCGCCGAGTACGGGGTGCCGCGCAGTGTCCTGCTCGGGGTGTCGTACCTGCAGTCGCGCTGGGACGGGCACGGCGGGGCGGCGAGCGTCACCGGGGGCTACGGCCCCATGCATCTCACCGACGCGCGGACCGCGCTGGCCGAGGCACCGCATCATTCGGACGGCGCCGAGGACGCCCGGGGGGACTTGGCGCGCCCGGCGCTCACCACCGGTGAGGCAGCACTTCCCGAACCCGATGCGCTGCCGCCGAGGCTGCGCACCCTGGAGCGGGCGGCGGAACTGTCCGGGCTCCGTCCGGCGCAGCTACGGGACAATGCCGCGGCGAACGTGCGCGGGGGCGCGGCACTTCTCGCCGACGCCCAGAAGTCCCTCGGCCGGCCGCTGAGCGAGGACCCGGCAGACTGGTACGGCGCGGTCGCCCGGTTCTCCGGCGCGGACGACGTGGCGACGGCGACGACGTACGCCGACGACGTGTTCGACGTGATCCGTACCGGGCAGACGCGTACGACGGATGCCGGTCAGCGCATGGCCCTCACCGCCGATCCCGACGTCGCGCCCGACCGGGGGCAGGTGGCCCGGCTCGGGCTGCGCACCGCCGACGCGGCGCGCACGGAGTGCCCGCAGTCGGTGGCGTGCGAGTGGATCCCGGCGCCGTACGAGGAGTTCGGGGACAACGACTACGGAAACCACGACAAGGGGCAACGGCCCACGTCGCAGTCGGTGAAGTACATCGTCATCCATGACACCGAGGCGACCTGGGACACGACACTCCAGCTGGTGCAGAACAAGGAGTACGTGTCGTGGCAGTACTCCCTGCGTTCCTCGGACGGGCACATCGCACAGCACGTGCCGTTGAAGGACGTGGCCTGGCACGCGGGGAACTGGTTCGTGAACGCCAAGTCCGTCGGCCTGGAGCACGAGGGCTTCCTGGTGTCGCCGGACGCCTGGTACACGGAGGCGATGTACCGCACGTCGGCGCGGCTGGTGCGCTACCTCTCCCACCGTTTCGACATTCCGCTGGACCGGCAGCACGTCCTCGGTCACGACAATGTGCCGGGCACGACCACGGCGACGATCCGGGGCATGCACACCGACCCCGGTCCGTACTGGGACTGGGCGCACTACTTCACGCTGCTGGGCAGGCCGTTCGTACCGGCGGCCGGGACGCAGAGCCAGGTCGTGACGATCCGTCCCGACTACGACGAGCACAGCCCGCAGTACACGGACTGCGTGAAGGCGGGCGATCAGTGCGCACCGCACGGTTCGGGGGCGGTGCGGCTGCACACCGGGCCGGACGCCGGCGCGCCGCTGGTCAAGGATGTCGGACTGCGGCCGGGTGGTGAGGACTCGACGACCGGGGTGAACGACACGGGTGCGCGGGCCTCGACCGGCCAGCAGTACGCGGTGGCGGAGCGAAAGGGCGACTGGACTGCGATCTGGTACCTGGGCCAGAAGGCCTGGTTCCACAACCCCCGCACGGAGCCGACGGCCGTAGGAGCACGGGAGACGGTACTGACGCCGAAGGACGGCCTCGCCGAGGTGCCGGTGTACGGGCGCGCGTATCCGGAGGCTTCGGCGTACCCGGCCGGCGTCCCGGTACAGGCGGTGTCACCGCTGCCGTACAAGCTGCTCGCGGGGCAGAGGTACGTGGTGGGTGACCGGGTGCCGGGCGAGTACCTGTACGCGACCACGTTCGACACCGCGGGTCACCGTGTGGTGCGGGGCAAGGAGATGTATTACGAGATCCAGTTCGGGCACCGGGTGGCGTTCGTGAAGGCGTCCGATGTGCGTGTGCTGAGGTAGCACCGCCGCGCAGTCAGCGGGGTGTCACCGGCCGTGGGGCCGGTGACACCCCGTTGCCGTGGACCCGCTCAACTCCCGTATGGCTTCGTGGGCTTGTGTGACTAATCGTCCGGATGCGTGTGCCTCATGGGCCTCGGGTAGAGCTGGGCCGACGACGACCGTTCCGTGCCACTGTGCGCGGAAGTTCACCGAAAGGCCCCTATCTCACATGGCTCAGCCGTTCGCACTGCCGGACTTCTACGTTGCGTATCCGGCACGGCTCAATCCGCATGTCGAGGAGGCACGGCAGCACACCACGCAGTGGGCGCGGAGCATGGGAATGCTGGAGGGCTCCGGCATCTGGGAGGAGAGCGACCTCGCCGCGCACGACTACGCCCTGCTGTGTGCCTATACGCATCCGGACTGCGACGCGCAGGTGTTGAGCCTGGTCACCGACTGGTATGTGTGGGTCTTCTTCTTCGACGACCACTTCCTGGAGATCTTCAAGCGCACCCGGGACCGTGCGGGCGGCAAGGCGTATCTGGACCGGCTACCTGCCTTCATGCCGATGGACGATGCGCAGGAGGTGCCGGAGCCAACCAATCCGGTCGAGGCGGGACTCGCCGACCTCTGGGCGCGGACGGTGCCGAGCATGTCGCCCGCGTGGCGCGCCCGCTTCGCCGAGGCCACGGAGAACCTGCTCAACGAGTCGATGTGGGAGCTGTCCAACATCGACGAGGGGCGCATCGCCAACCCGCTGGAGTACATCGAGATGCGCCGGAAGGTGGGCGGCGCGCCCTGGTCGGCGGGCCTGGTGGAGTACGCGGCGCGGGCCGAGGTCCCGGAGGCGGTGGCCGACTCCCGGCCGCTGCGGGTGCTGCGTGACGCGTTCTCGGACGCTGTGCATCTGCGCAACGACCTGTTCTCGTACCAGCGGGAGGTGGAGGAGGAGGGCGAGAACAGCAACGGCGTGCTCGTCCTGGAGGCGTTCCTCGGCTGCACGACACAGGAGGCGGCGGAGGCCGTCAACGATCTGCTCACCTCTCGGGTCCAGCAGTTCGAGAACACGGCCCTCACGGAAGTGCCCGCCCTGTGCGCGGAGAAGGAACTGACGCCGGCAGAGTGTGCGGCGATCGCCGCCTACACCAAGGGACTTCAGGACTGGCAGTCCGGCGGCCACGAATGGCACATGCGCTCCAGCCGCTACATGAACGACGGCCTGGATCCGGCGAAGGGTCCGCTCGACGGGGTGCTGGGCACGTCGGCACTGGACATCAGGACGCTGTTCGGCCGGCCCGCCGCCGCCCGCCTGCGCTCTCTCACGCACCGGCCGCGGGAGGTGGGGCCGTCCTGGCTTCCCGAGTTCGACGTGCCGTTCCCGCTGTCGCTGAGCCCGCATCTCGACGCGGCGCGGGCCGCCTCCCTCGCGTGGGCGGGCCGGATGGGCCTGCTGAACGACATCTGGGACGAGGCGAAGCTGGCCGGGTTCGACTTCGCACTCTGCTCGGCCGGGCTCGATCCGGACGCGACGGCCGAGGAGCTGGAGCTGAGCGCGGAGTGGCTGACGTGGGGGACGTACGGCGACGACTACTACCCGCTGGTCTACGGCCGGCCGCGAGATCTCGCCGGGGCCCGGCTGTCGAACGAACGGCTCAAGGCCTGTATGCCGGTGGACGCCCCGGAGGCGGGCGGGGCGGCCGCGACCGCCCCCATGGAACGGGCTCTCGCCGATCTGTGGGCGCGGACCGCGGCGCCGATGTCCCCGGCGGCACGGCAGTCCCTGCGCACCGCGATCGACGTCATGCTGGACAGCTGGCTGTGGGAGCTGCACAACCAGGCCCAGCACCGTGTCCCCGACCCGGTCGACTACATCGAGATGCGGCGGCTGACGTTCGGCTCCGATCTCACGATGAGCCTGTGCCGGCTGCGGCACGAAGGTGAGCTGCCGCCGGAGATCTACGCGAGCGGGCCGATGCGCAGCCTGGAGAAGGCGGCGATGGACTACGGCTGCCTGATCAACGATCTCTTCTCGTACCAGAAGGAGATCGAGTACGAGGGCGAGGTCCACAACGCGGTGCTGGTGGTGCAGACGTTCTTCGGCTGCGACTACCGGACGGGGGCTGCGATGGTCGACGATCTCATGCGCTCCCGAATGAGCGAGTTCCTCCATGTCAAGGAGCATGAACTGCCGCTGCTCTGCGAGGACTTCGGCCTGGACGACACGGCCGGGGCGGCCCTGGACAGTTATGTGCGGGAGCTGGAGGACTGGATCGCGGGCGTCCTCCACTGGCACCGGGAGGCGCGTCGTTACCGCGAGGACGATCTGCGCGGGGGCGCCGCCCCGTGGCGGCTGGGCATCCCCACGGGGCTGGGTACGTCGGCGTTCCGGATTGCGCTGCCGGGACAGCGCACGGCGGTGAGCGTGTAGCAACGACAGGGAGGTGCGGTGCCGACGGTCGTCAGCCCACGTCGGAGACCTTCGGCATCTCGCCCTCCGTCTTCGTGATGTCGATGACCGCGAACGTGGCTCCCTGCGGGTCGCTGAGTGCGGCGAAGCGGCCGAACGGGCTGTCCATCGGCCCGAACCGCAGCACGCCACCGCACTCCGTCGCCTTCGCCACGGCCGCGTCGCAGTCCGCGACGGTGAAGTACACGTTGATGTACGGCGGGACCTCGGGCGGGAACTCCTCCGTCATGCGCATACGGCCGAGGACGGTCCGCTCGCCGACGTTGAAGAGGTTGAAGTCCATGGCGTCGTCCTCGAGCCGCTGCACCGTGTACGGGAAGACCGCGGGGAAGAAGGCGTCCGACTTCTGCGGTTCCCTCGTGAACACTTCTGCCCAGCAGTACGCGCCGGGCACGGCCGTGGCCTCGAAGCCTTCGTGGGTGCCTGCCTGCCACACCCCGAAGACGACTCCGCCCGGGTCACGGGCGAGCGTCATGGAACCGAACTCGCCGACCTCCATCGGCTCCATCAGGACCTCGCCGCCGGCGTCGCGGATCTTCTGCGCCGTGGCGGCGGCGTCCGGCGACGCGAGGTAGAGACACCATCCCGGCTGGACGTCCTGGCCGGGCATGGGCGGGACCACGGCGGCCACGGCCTTGCCGTCCGCGTAGGCCTGGGTGTAGTTCCCGAACTCCTCCGACGCCTCGGCGAACGTCCAGCCCAGCACATCGCCGTAGAAGCTCTTCGCTCCCTCGATGTCGCCGAACATCGCGTCGGCCCAGCAGGGCGTTCCCTCAGGTGCTACGGCCATGGCTCCGACTCCTTCCACTCGACGATCGACCCGGAAGGTCCATTTCGTCACGGTAGTCAGTCGGCGGCGGCCCCGCCCGTCGAGCGCCCCGCCCGGCGGGGCATCGGTCAGCCCTGCTGGAAGAGCTCCGCGGGCAGCGGCTTGAGCAGCGCGTAGAGATCGTCGGTGATCGGGCGGTCCCAGCTCGCGATCGTGACGAGGACATTGTCGCTGCGGTCGAACTGGACGCAGGAGATACGGGTTTCGGAGAGCTTGACCCTCCGCACGATCAGCAGGTTGTCGCCCTGCATCACCGGAGTGTCCTCGATGCCGGTCACCTGGACGGGCTCGTCGTTCTCCAGAGCGATGAGCAGCTGGGCGACCTCGAAGGGGATCTCGCCCTCCTCCACCTCGCGGGCGGGCGATCCCTCCGGCAGATTGCCGATGATCATCGCGGGGCCGCGGCCGCCGAACAGGTCGTACCGCAGGAACACGCCCTGGCAGCTGCCGTCGGGGGCGGGGAGCAGTCCGGCGCCGAGATTGCCGGGCCAGTCGCCCGGGTCCATGGCCAGGACATCGAAGTCCGGACCCGCGGGTGTGGCGGCGCTGCGGCGGCGGAGAAACGACATAACCGCAATGGTACGTGTCCGGACGGGGTCGTCCGAGTCGGGGCCGACGGCCTCGGGCACCTGACGGCAGGCCGTCGGAGGGCCGTTTGAACACCACGGCCCCGGCGCCCGTACTCGTGTGCGCAGCCGTTGTCTGTGAGGAGCACCGTTCCCGCGAGGATTCCGTACCGACACGTGAGGATCAGCCCATGAACGACCCCATCACCCCTCCCCTGCAGGCCCTCCCCGACGGCGGGGCGGAGCTCCGTCTCGTGGTCACTCTGCAGTGGGAGGACGTGGCGGCACTCGGGCAGGAGGCCGGCCGGCTCGCCGCTCAGATGCAGCGGCCCGTGAGCCTGGACGAGGCGGCGGGCCACCGGCTGCGCAGCCGCACCGCGGTGCACGCGAAGCCCGCGCCCGAGCGCAGCCAGCAGCTCCCCACCGCTTCCTCCGTCTCCTCCCTCACCGCCCGCTCCCCCGGCGAGCATGCGCGCCAGGCAATCGAGAAGATCAACGGATCCACGGGGCTGGGCCACGGCGCCACCCAGACCTCCGCCTGACGAGCGTCGTGCCCCCTCCCACGCCGGCGGGAGGGGGCACGCACCAGCTGCACCATCCGCGTCCGGCGCCGGACGCCCCGGCCGGCGCTCAGGTGGCGGGCCGGTGGCGTTCGTGGTGGCGGGCCACCCGGGCGCGGTTGCCGCAGGAGGGCTTGCACCACTCCTGCCGCGGGTGGTCCTTGAGGAAGTAGCGCACGCAGCGCGGCGCGTGGCAGGCGCGCAGCCGGGCGCGGTCGGGGCTCGCCAGGAACGCGATCGCGGCGTGCGCAAGGGCGGCGGTCAGGGCCGTTGCGGCCGGCACCTCGGCGGAGGGGCGGACACGAGCGACGGGCTCGCCGTCGTCGGGCCACTCCAGCCGGGGCACCGAAGGCACGGCCGCCGCCGCGGCATTGATCAGGGCCAGTGCCTCCCCGGCGGGCCGCAGCCGCAGGGCGTCGGCCGGGCTGGGCAGCCCGGGCAGTACGGCACGCGCGAACAGCGAACGTACGGCCGCCCGGAGCTCGCGCACGGCGGCCAGGCTTCGCGCGTCCGCGTCGAACGGCTGCGACACCGCGTCGAGGAGGGTCGCGTGCTCACCCACCCATGCGGTCAGCCCTGCGGCTTCGTCGAGGTCGTCGGCCACACCCCCGTGTCCGTCGTGGCGGATAGTGAGGGCGAGATCGAGGACAAGTGAGTGCGCGTGCACAGCCATGGGGTAACGGTAACCCCGACGCCAGGCGTTAGATGCCGGGCATGGCGATCACCCGCGAGGTCAGGTGAGGTCGAACTCCCCGCTGCGCGCGTTGATCACGAAGGCACGCCATTCGGCGGGGGTGAAGATCAAGGACGGGTTGTCGGGCCGGCGGCGGTTGCGCATCGCGATGAAGCCTTCGACGAAAGCGATCTGTACGTCACCCACTCCCTGGCTGCCCGACTGCCAGTCGGCACTGCTGAGGTCCAGCTCCGGCTTGTCCCAGCTCGAAAACATCTGCGTGGTAGTGGTGGTGGTGGTGCTCTCGGCCACGTCCGTGCTCCTCCCGCTCGACTCCCGGGCCAGCCTAGCGACGGCGTTCGGTCCCGGACAGGGGCCCGGGACGCGCCGCGCCGTACTGCCGCCGGTTGGCGGCCGGTTCTCATCAGCCGGGGGGCGGTTCGGCGCCCACGAGCCACATCGAGAAGAACTGTGATCCGCCGCCGTAGGCGTGACCCAGCGCACGGCGGACGCCGTCGACCTGGTGCTCGCCTGCCTGTCCGCGCACCTGGAGAGCCGCCTCGGCGAAGCGGATCATCCCGGACGCCCCGATGGGATTGGTGGACAGCACGCCGCCCGACGGATTGACGGGAAGATCACCGTCGAGTTCGGTGACGCCCGACTCGGTGAGTTTCCAGCCCTCGCCCTCGGCGGCGAAGCCGAGGTTCTCCAGCCACATCGGCTCGTACCAGGAGAACGGCACGTACATCTCCACCGCGTCGACCTCGCGCCGCGGGTCGGTGACCCCCGCCTGACGGTAGACGTCGGCGGCACAGTCCTTGCCCGCCTGCGGGGAGACGAAGTCCTTGCCCGCGAACATGGTCGGCTCGCTGCGCATGGCCCCGCCGTGCAGCCAGGCGGGCGGGCGGGGTGAACGGGCCGCGCCCGCCCGGTCGGTGAGGATCATGGCGCAGGCGCCGTCGGACGACGGGCAGGTCTCGGAGTAGCGGATGGGGTCCCACAGCATCGGCGAGGCCTGGACCTTCTCGAGGGTGATGTCGTGCTCGTGGAGATGCGCGTACGGATTCTTGAGCGCGTTCCGCCGGTCCTTGTAGGCGACGAGGGAGCCGACCGTGTCGGGGGCGCCGGTGCGTCGCATGTACGCCCGTACGTGGGGGGCGAAGAAGCCGCCGGCCCCGGCGAGAAGGGGCTGCTGGAAGGGGACCGGCAGGGACAGGCCCCACATGGCGTTGGACTCGGACTGCTTCTCGAAGGCCAGGGTGAGGACGGTGGAGTGGACGCGCGCCGCCACGAGGTTCGAGGCGACGAGGGCGGTGGAGCCGCCGACCGATCCCGCGGTGTGGACACGGAGCATCGGTTTGCCGACGGCGCCGAGCGCATCGGCGAGATACAGCTCGGGCATCATCAGGCCCTCGAAGAAGTCGGGGGCCTTGCCGATGACGACGGCGTCGATGTCGGCCCAGGTGAGCTGGGCGTCGTCGAGGGCACGCCGGGCGGCTTCGCGGACCAGGCCGGCGATGGAGACGTCGCGCCGGGCGGCGACGTGCTTGGTCTGGCCGATGCCGACGACGGCCACGGGCTCCTTGCTCACCTGTGCTCCTCCTTGTTCGGTTCTCCGACCGGGCGGTGCAGGGGTGCGGGCGTCGCGCTCGACTGCGGCGCCGCGGCCGCGGGAGTGTCGTCCGTCTGCGGGTCCCCTTCGAGGACGGCGACCAGGTTCTGCTGGAGGCAGGGACCGGACGTGGCGTGCGCGAGTGCCCGGTCGGACTCGCCGCGGTGGATGCGGGCGGCGGCCTCGCCGAGCCGGATGAGTCCGGCGGCCATGATCGGGTTGGCGGCGAGCGCTCCGCCGGACGGGTTGACCCTCACGCTCTCGTCGAGGTCGAGACTCCGCCGCAGAACGATCTCCTGCGAGCTGAACGGGGCGTGCAGTTCCGCGGTGTCCACAGGCGCTTCGAACGCTCCGGCGCGCTCGGCGGCGAGACGGGTCGAGGGCGAGTCGGTGAGGTCGCGGACACCGAGCGCATGGGCTTCGATGCGATGGTCCATGCCACGGATCCACGCGGGTCGCGGGCACAGTTCGCGGGCCCGGTCACCGGCCGCGAGAATCACCGCGGCCGCGCCGTCACCGACGGGCGGGCAGTCGGCAACCCTCAACGGCCCCACGAGGTGGTCGCCCGCCGGGAACTCGCCCTGGAGCTGAGCATGAGGATTGGCACGCGCATCGGCGCGGCTGCGGGCGGCGACCGCCGCGAAGGCGGGCTCGTCCGCAAGGCCGGCGTCGAGGACCGCCTGTGCCTGGAGCGCGGCGAGGGAGACGGAATCGGGCCAGAGCGGGGCGAGGTAGTACGGGTCGAGCTGACGGGTCAGCACATCGCGTATCTCGCCGGGTGAGGACTTGCCGAAGGCGTAGACGAGGGCGGTGTCCGCCTCGCCGGTCAGCAGCTTCACCCATGCCTCGTACAGCGCCCAGGCGCCGTCCATCTCGACGTGCGACTCGGAGATCGGCGGCCACGCCCCGACGCCGTCGAGCGCCATGGTGAAGGAGAAGGCACGTCCGGCGAGATAGTCGCTGGAGCCGGAGCAGGTGAAGCCGATGTCGGCGGTCGTGAGGCCGGTGCGGCCGAGGACGTCGTGGAGCACCGGCATCAGCAGCTCGACCTCGGAGACCTCGTCGGTGCGGCGCCGGTGGTCGGTCTGGGCGAAGGCGACGATGGCGACGTCCCTGGCGTACCGCATCAGAGCAGCTCCTTGTAGGTGTCGTAGTCGGCGTCGGGTTCGTCCACCGGCCGGTAGTGGTCGGGGTGGCGCGCGCCGTCGCGCCAGACCGGTTCGACGCGCAGCCCCATGCGCACCTGGTCGTACGGAATGCCGCCGATGCGCGCGTGGAGGGCGAGGCCGGCGCCGTCGAGGGCGATGTGCGCGTAGACGTACGGCACCTCGATGTCCAGGCCCTTCGCCTTGATGTTGACGATGCAGAAGGTGGTCACCGTGCCGCGCGGGCCGACCTCGACCCGTTCCTCGGTGGCCACTCCGCAGGTGGGGCAGGCACCGCGGGGCGGGACGTAGACCTTGCGGCACTGCGGGCAGCGTTCGCCGACCGTGCGGCGCTCGGCGAGAGCGGCGAGGTGGGCGCTCTGGGCACGGCCGGGCGTGTACGTGTAGTCGAGCCGGGCCGGGGCGACGATGCCGGTGACCGGGTCGTCGAAGGCGCCGTCGTGATCACGGGCGGCGCAGGCGGGCTCGGACGCGAACGGTTCGAAGCAGGCGATGTCGGTGATCGCACCGGTGCGTTCGGCCGCCCAGCGGACACGGACGCGCATTCCGGTGTGCACGGCGTCGGGGCCGGGCGCGTCGAGGACGTGGAGCAGGGAGCTGTCGGCGCCGTCGAGGCGTACGAGCACCCAGGCGAACGGGGTGGCCAGCGGCTGGTCCCGGCGCGGCCGCGGGTTCCAGGCCCACGTGGTGACGGTGCCGGTGGCGGCCACCTCGACCAGATCCCGAAGTTCGTCGGCCGTCGCGGGGTCGTACTCGACCGGCGGGACGAGAACCGTGCCGTCGCCGGTACGCACCCCCAGCAGGGTGCGCTCGCGCAGGCCCGTGAGGAAGGCGCTCTGCACGGGCCCCAGGGACCTGGTGAAAGGGAACTCGACGACCAGCGGTGCGCGGAGCGCCTGCGGCGCGGCTGCGGGGGTCATGGGCGGTGCTCCTTCGTCTGGGGGCGGGGACGTGCGCGGGGCCCCGAACCGGGGCAGGCCCCGGGCCCGGTACCGCGCTCCGCGCGGTGTCCTCGAACTCCTCTACGCCCTGCGGCGTAGGGGGATCCCCAGGCGGGCCGACACGTCGGCCCCGCTGGGGAACTCCCCCGGACTCCGTCCGGGTACCCCACCCACGGTCGCCAGGCCGTAGGGGGAGTTCGAGAGGCGGGGGCCCGGGGCAGCGCCCCCGAAACACCGCGCGAAGCGTTGTCCCGGGGCCGGGGGCGGCCCGGTTCCAGGAATGGGGCGGGGAGGGGAACGTCACGACCGGCGGTACACCGGATCCCGTTTCTCGGCAAATGCGCGCGCCCCCTCCTTCGCGTCGTCCGTGTTGAAGACCGGCCATCCCCGCTTCAGTTCGGCCGCCAGCCCTTCGGTCTCGGACATCTCCGCCGTCTCGTACACGGACGCCTTCACCGCCTCGACGGCCAGCGGACCGCACGCATTGATCTGCTCCGCGATGCCGAGCGCCGCCTCCAAGGCGGTGCCGTCGGGGACGACGCGGCCCACCAGGCCGATCCGGCACGCCTCGTCGGCGCTGTAGGGGCGGCCGGTGAGCAGCATCTCAAGCGCGTGAGTGCGCGGGATCTGCCGCGGCAGCCGGACCGTGGAGCCCCCGATGGGGAAGAGCCCGCGCCGGACCTCGAACAGCCCGAAGGTGGCGCTCTGTCCGGCGACGCGTATGTCGGTGCCCTGCAGCATCTCGGTGCCGCCCGCGACGCAGTAGCCCTCGACGGCGGCGATCACCGGCTTGCGCGGGCGGTGATGGCGGAGCATCGCCTTCCAGTGCAGATCGGGGTCGGCGTCCATCCGGTCCCGGTACTGCTGCCCTGCCATTCCCTGCCCTGCCAGCGCCTTGAGGTCCATGCCGGCGCAGAAGGAGCCCCCCGCGCCGGTGAGTACCACGGAGCGTACGGAGTCGTCCTCGTCGGCCTCCAGCCAGCCGTCGTGAAGGCCGACGAGCATGGCCATCGACAGGGCGTTCTTCGCCTCGGGCCTGTTGAGGGTGAGCACGAGTGTGGCGCCTTCGCGCCGCACGGTGAGGTGTTCGGTACCGCCGTCTCGTCCCATGTGCGGGCCTCCCGTCCGGTGACGTGGAACAGGTTGCAGCAGGCGACGGAGCAGTTCAATAGTTTACTGACAGTCAGTCAGATTTCTTGCGCGGCAGGCCTTCCCAGTTCCGCCGACCGGCGCTCTAATGACGGCCGAGCCGAAGTTCGCCGTGGATGCACCGGAGCTGCGCCGGGGTCAGGAGGAACGGTGGAGTACAACCTTGCCGATCTGTTCGAATCGGTCGTCGACGTGGTCCCGGACCGCGAGGCGCTGGTGTACATCGACCACCCCGGCACCGGCACCGAACGCCGTCTCACCTATGCAGGACTGGACGCCGCGGCCAACCGCATCGCCCACCACCTGCTCGACGCGGGGCTCGAGCCGGGCGAGCATCTCGGGCTCCATCTCTACAACGGCATCGAGTACCTGCAGACCGTGCTCGGCTGTCTGAAGGCACGCATCGTGCCGGTGAACGTCAACTACCGCTACGTGGAGGAGGAGCTGGTCTACCTCTACCGCGACGCGGATCTCGCGGCGCTCGTCTTCGACGCCGAGTTCACGGGACGCGTCGCCGCCGCCCTGCCCCGCACCGACAGGCTGCGCCATCTCGTACGGGTGGGTACCGCGCCCGACGGCGAGCCCGGGCCGCACGCGGTGGCCTTCGCGGACGCGGAGGCCGCGGCCTCGCCGGAACGGGGGTTCGCCCCGCGTTCCGGCGACGACCAGTTCATCATCTACACCGGTGGCACCACGGGGATGCCCAAGGGGGTGATGTGGCGCCAGGAGGACCTGTTCTTCTCGGGCCTCGGCGGCGGCGCGCCGACCGGGGAGCCGGTCTCGCGGCCCGAGGAGCTGGCGGAGCGGGTCGCCGCGGGCGGCGACGGCATCACCTTCTTCCCCACTCCCCCGCTGATGCACGGCACCTCGACGCTGACCGCCTTCATCGGCTTCCACTTCGGACAACGGGTCGTGCTGCACCGCAAGTTCGTGCCGCACGAGGTACTGCGCACCATCGAGCGGGAGAAGGTCACCAGTGTGTCCCTGGTGGGCGACGCCATGCTGCGGCCACTGATCGACGCACTGAACGGTCCGCTGAAGGGCTGCGACCTTTCGTCGATGTTCAGCGTCTCCAGCTCGGGGGCGATCATGTCGGAGACCGTGCGCGCGCAGTTCGCCGCGCTTGCCCCGAACGTGATGCTGCTCAACAACTTCGGCTCGTCCGAGTCGGGCTTCAACGGCACCGCGACCGACGACTCGGGCCCGGACCGGGGTTTCCGGCTGCGGGTCAACGCGCGTACCGCGGTGGTGGATCCGGCGACCTACGATCCGGTGAAGCCGGGTGAGGCCGGGCGCATCGCCCAGCGCGGCCATGTCCCGCTCGGCTACTACAACGACCCGGCGAAGACGGCGGAGACGTTCTTCGAACGCGACGGCCAGCGGTGGGTGCTGCTCGGCGACATGGCGACGGTGGACGAGGAAGGGATCGTCACGGTCCTCGGCCGCGGCTCGCAGTGCATCAACACCGGCGGCGAGAAGGTGTACCCGGAGGAGGTCGAGCAGGCGCTCAAGTCGCACCCCGATGTGTACGACGCGCTCGTCGCCGGCGTCCCTGACAGCACCTGGGGCAATCATGTGGCGGCCGTCGTCCAGCCGCGTGAGGGAGCGCCCACGCCGACACTGGAGGGCATCCGCTCACACTGCCGCAGCCGGCTCGCGGGCTACAAGATCCCGCGGCAGCTGGTGATCACCAGCGAGATCCAGCGCTCGCCCAGCGGCAAGGCGGACTACCGCTGGGCGCGGGCGGTGGCTGCGGAGTCGGCCGAGCGCTCCGACCGGGGCTGAGTCCCGGCGCCCCGTCCCGTCCCGTGCGGTCGGTCCGTACGGACGGCGTGCTCGCCGGACAGAAGCCGGCGCGCGGCGGCCGCGCGTCAGTCGGTGGCCGTGTCGAGGATCTGCTCACCGTTGAAGATGCCGAGCCGCTCCCGGTACAGCTCCAGCGGCACGCCGTTCGGATCCCGGAAGTAGAGGCTGTCCTCGACGCCCCGGTCGGGACCCACGTACGTGACACCGGCCTCGTCGAGCGCCTTGCGCGCGGCCGCGTACTGCTGCGCGTCGACCGACAGCGCCAGATGCTGGACGCCGCCGACGGTCTCGGTCGCGGGCGGGTGCTCGTGGCCGGGGAAGTCGAAGAAGCCCAGCAGGTTGGTGTTGCCGATGTCGAAGAAGAAGTGGGTCGAGCCCCGGTAGTCGCGGTTCTCCACGATCTCCACGAGCGGAAAGCCCAGGAACTCCTGGTAGAAGCGGATGGTCTCCTCGACGTCGCGGCAGATGAACGCCACATGATGGATGCCGTGTGCGGTGCCGGCGGGCCGGTCGCCGGGTTCCTGCAGATAGCGCTGCCGCAGCTCCTCCCGGCGGGCACGGACGGCCTCGAGGGCAGCTCCTTCGGGCTGGGACATCGCGGGCTCCTCGGCTCGGGGTTAATGCGGGATTCAACTTCTCTCCCGGTCATCTTCCCCCGTTCCGGCCGCTTCCCGCGTCCCCGGACGCGGGAAGCGGCCCCAATCGTCCGTACGTACCAGCCCTGCCCCGGCCCGTCGGCGGTCACATGCCGAATTGTGCGAGCAGCGCCAGGAACTGCTCCGGCTCGCTCTCGTGGACCAGGTGACCGGCGTCGACGGTGACCAGACGGGCGTCGGGGATCCGCGCGGCCAGGTCCGCGAGCAGCCGTTGGGAGACGTGGCTGTCGGGGCCACCCGCGATCACCAGGGTCGGGTGCGGCACCTCGGCCAGCCGCTCCCACCAGGCGGGGTCGGGCTTGTTCAGCTCGCTGTCGGTCGCCGGTACGACGGGCCAGTCGAAGCCGAGCGGGCCGTCGGGCCGCACGGCCGGCGGGCGCGGCGGATCCAGAGGTACCAGGGGTGGCGGCTCCTCGACGACCAGACGCCGCACGAGACCCGGCTCCTCCTGGGCCAGCAGCAGGGCGGCCGCGCCGCCCATGGAGTGCGCGACGACATCGACGGGCCCGGCGTCGAGTGCCCGGATGAGGGCACACAGGTCGTCCCGGAAGGCCCCGAAACCGTAGTCGCCGGGCCAGTCGCTGAGGCCGTGGCCACGGAAATCGAGTGCGTAGACGCGGCGGGTGACGGCGAGGTGCTCGGCGATCTGCGTCCAGTCGCTGCTGTCACCGCCACGGCCGTGCGCGAGGACGACGGGCGGGGCGTCCGCCTCGCCCCACAATCGGTAGGCGAGCCGGACGCCGCCGGCCTGCACAGTGTGGACGGCCGGGTCGAGGAAAGCGGCAACGGTGCGGGTGAAAGCTCCCGCGTCGTCGACCCATGGGAAGTGTCCGGCGCCGTGCTGGACCACGGTCCGTGCGGAGGGGAACAGGGCTGCGAGCGCGGCGGCACGCTCCGGACGCGGGCCGAGGTCCAGCTCGCCGCCGAGCACCAGGACCGGCGCCTGCACGGCCGACAGCGCAGCCCTGGTCACGGCGGGATCGAAGGCGCCCGCAGCGTTGAAGATCTCCGCTGCCTCCGGGTACGACCGGGCGGCCCGCTCAGCCGTGTGCGCACGCGCTGCCGCATCCCAGCTTCCGTACATGAACGGCTGGATCGCGTCCCACACCTCGCGCGGAGGACGCCCGTTCCGCATCTCCTCCAGCGCGGCAAGCGCCTCCGCGTACCAGAGCTCGCCCGTCCGCAGGGCGGTTGCCTGCCGCAACTCGTCGTCGGTGGCGTCGATGCCGACGGCGTCCGTGGCCGGAGTGACCAGGGTCAGGGAGCGCACCCGCTCCGGGTGCCGGGCCGCGTACACGACGGCCAGGCTTGCGGCGGCCGAGTGCCCGAGCAGGTCGATGCCGTCGAGACCCAGGTGCTCGCGGAGCGCCTCGACGTCGTCGGCCTGGCGGTCGCAGCGATAGGTTCCCTTGTCGGCCGGAACGGCCGAGGCGCCGGTGCCACGGAGGTCGAGCAGCACCAACTGCCGGTGCCGGGACAGTCCGCCCAGGTCCCCGAAGTAGGCCGAGTCACGCATCGGCCCGCCCGGCAGGCAGATGAGCGGTTCGCCCTCCCCGGTGACGTGGTAGGCCAGTTCGGTCCCGTCGTGCGCCTGATAAGTCCCCATGGGGTGATCCTCACCGGCCGTCGTGGGCGAGGCAACGAAGTTCCGCCCACAGCGCACCGGTTGACGCCCGATGCCCCACTCCCTGCCCTCGGAGCGGGATCCGTGGCTACCCTCGGCAGTCCGAAGATCGCGACTTCAGGGGAGCAGATAGTGCGCAACGCCGTTGTGACGGCCGGCCAGGACCGGATCCGCTGGGTCGAGCTGCCGGGCCGGGAACCCGCCCGCGTGTACGTGCACGGGCTGGGGGCGACCTCGCCCGCGTACTTCGCCGAAGCAGCCGTGGACCCCTTGCTGTCCGGACACCGTTCGCTGTTGATCGACATGCTCGGGCACGGCATCAGCGACCGGCCGACGGATTTCGACTACACCCTGGAATCGCATGCCGACGCCCTCGCCGCCGCTCTCTCCGCCGCGAACGTCACAGGTGCCCAACTGATCGCGCACAGCATGGGCGGCTCGGTGGCCATCGTCCTGGCCGCGCGGCACCCCCGGCTCGTGTCACGCCTGGTCCTGGTCGATGCCAATCTCGACCCCCTGCCGCGCACACCCGGCAGCGGCGGCAGCAGCGGTATCGCCGCCTGGTCCGAGGAGGAGTTCCTGGCGGGCGGCTGGAAGGAGGTCCGCGACCGGGTCGGGCCACAGTGGTGGTCCACCATGCGTCTGGCCGGCCTGGAGGCCCTGCACCGCAGTGCCGTCCATCTCGTCCGCGGGAGCGTCCCCACGATGCGCGAACTCCTGCTGGACCTGCCGATCCCGCGGACCTTCCTGCTGCCCGAGGCCGACGGTCCGCTGCCGGGCACCGAGGAGCTCGTCGCAGCAGGGGTGTCCGTGGTCGCGATCCCCGACTGCGGGCACAACATCATGCTCGACAATCCCAAGGCCTTCGCGCACGCCACCGCAGCCGCTCTCGCGGACCCCGCCCCGCGGTGACCACGCCCCGAGCCGGGGGCCGCAGACGCCTTGACGGGCGGCCGGGCGGGCTGAATAACTGATCCCGAAACAGCACGACCGAATGATCGGTCGTCCGGTTTGGGACGGGAGTGCGCGAATGACGGACCTGCTGGACGCGGCGGAGCGGCTCGATCGCGAGGAGCTCGGAGCGCTGCAGCTCGAGCGACTGCGGGCGACGCTGCGCCACGCGTACGACAACGTCGCCTTCTACCGCGACGCCTTCGACAAGGCGGGGCTGCACCCCGAGGACTGCCGTACGCTCGCCGACCTCGCACGTTTCCCGTTCACCGCCAAGACGGACCTGCGGGACCACTACCCATTCGGCATGTTCGCCGTCGAGCAGTCGCAGGTCCGCCGTATCCACGCGTCCAGCGGCACGACCGGCCGGCCCACGGTCGTCGGCTACACGGACCGCGATCTCGACACCTGGGCCGATGTGGTGGCCCGGTCCCTGCGCGCCGCCGGCGCCCGTCCCGGGCACAAGGTCCATGTGGCTTACGGATACGGGCTGTTCACCGGCGGCCTCGGCGCGCACTACGGTGCCGAGCGGCTCGGCTGCACCGTCATTCCCGCCTCGGGCGGTATGACGGCGCGCCAGGTCCAGCTGATCCAGGACTTCCGCCCCGAGATCATCATGGTGACCCCCTCGTACATGCTCACCATCCTCGACGAGTTCGAGCGCCAGGGCGTCGATCCGCGGAGCACGTCACTGCAGGTCGGCGTTTTCGGCGCCGAGCCGTGGACCGAGGAGATGCGCCGCGAGATCGAGGACCGGTTCGCCATCGACGCGGTCGACATATACGGCCTGTCGGAGGTCATGGGCCCCGGCGTGGCACAGGAGTGCGTGGAGACCAAGGACGGCCTGCATATCTGGGAGGACCACTTCTATCCGGAGGTCGTCGACCCGTTCACCGGCGAGGTGCTGCCCGACGGGGAGCAGGGTGAGCTGGTGTTCACCTCGCTGACCAAGGAGGCCATGCCCGTCATCCGCTACCGCACCCGCGACCTGACCCGGCTGCTGCCGGGCACGGCGAGGGTCTTCCGCCGGATGGAGAAGGTCACCGGACGCAGCGACGACATGGTGATCCTGCGCGGGGTGAACCTCTTCCCCACCCAGATCGAGGAGATCGTGCTGCGCACGGCGCACGTGGCACCCCACTTCCAGCTCCGCCTCACGCGCGAGGGGCGTCTGGACGCGCTCACCGTACGGGCCGAGGCACGGGCGGAGGCGACGCCCGAACAACGGACGGCTGCCGGGCGCGAGATCGCCGCGGCCGTGAAGGACGGCATCGGAGTGTCCGTCGCCGTCGAGGTGGTGGACCCGGAGACGCTGGAGCGCTCGGTGGGCAAGATCAAGCGAATCGTGGACCTGAGGGACGCGACGGGACGCTGAACGGGCCGCGCAACCCACGCGCGGACGTGACCGGCGAAGTGATCAACGGGGAGGCCTGGGCAACGAGTGTGCCGATGTATCCGGGCTCGGGTGCTGGAACGACGCGGACATCGACGTCGTGGAAGCCGCAACGCTCGAGCATGCCCGTCCACCGGCGGGGAGTGCAGCTGTACCGCTAGGTGCACATCGCCTTGCCGGCGAAGCATTTCAGTGACAGCGCCGGGCCGAGCAGCGGCAACGGCCGCGTGTAACGCGGGGGTTCGGCCGTCTCCCATGGGTATCCCTGATGGAGACGTTGTCGCGTGGGGGAGCAACAGTGCTGGCATTCCTGGTTTCTATCGTGGCCGTTCTTGTCTCGCTGGGATCGTTGGGTGTCGCCTACGCCTCCAACCGCCGGTCCCACATGCCTGTCCTCCAGTTCATGTGGGACAGCGGACAAGGCGGTTCCGGGGAACCGAAGTGGTGGCTGGTCAACGTCGGGACCGGCCCTGCCACCAATATCGTCGTCGCCCAGGCCGAACGGACAGCGCTCACACGCGGCTTGAACGGAGAGCAGTGGTTCAATCCTGTGCTCGTCCCGTCGATCCCTGTGGGTGGAAAGCTGGCTCTCACGTGGCTCGGTGGAACGATGGGCCTGGAATGTGGACTGGGTGCCAGTTACACGGACGCCGAGAAGTACTTCTACACGACCAAGTGCGGCGATGACGTGTCGATGTTCTTCGTAGGACTGCATCTGCCACGTTGGCCGCTGCTGAATCTGAACGGCGGCAAAGCGGTGAAGACGTGGTGGGGTGTGGAATACCTGTCGGGTCCCCGGTGGTCAGCCGTCACCGAGAGGCACATCCGAAGGCGTCGGTGGCTCCCGTCGCGCTTCGGCATCAGCCGTCGGCTCGGTGGGTGGGCGGATCCTGTCCTTTCCTATCGGCCGATGTAACGGCGCCTTCGGCGGCGAACGGCCCTCCGGGGCCGAAGGCCAGGGCGGCGAAGCGTTCGCCCATGCGGCGGTGTGTGGCCGCGTCCGGGTGGATCTGGTCGGGCAGCGGCAGTTCGGCGAAGTCCGCCTCGCCGTAGAGGTCACGGCCGTCGAGGTGATGCAGGTTCGGGTCGTCGACCGCGCGCTGCTTCACCAGGCGGGCCAGTTCGTCCCGGATGACGCCCAGGGTCAGCTTCCCGCCTGCCCGTTCCGCGGGGTCGCCCATGGCCACGAACTCGAGTCTTCCCTCACTGAGGTTGCTCAGGTCCGGGGCGCTGGGACCCGGGGTGTCCTCGTGGATGGGGCACAGGATGGGCGAGACGACCAGGAGCGGCGTGGTGGGGTGGCCCTCGCGGATCGTGTCGAGGAAGCCGTGCACCGCGGGACCGAAGGCGCGCAGGCGCATCAGGTCCGTGTTGACGAGATTGAGGCCGATCTTGACGCTGATCAGGTCCGCGGGGGTGTCACGCAGGGCGCGGGCGGTGAACGGGTCGAGCAGGGCGCTGCCGCTCAGGCCCAGGTTGGTCACCTCCACGCCGCCCAGCGAGGCGGCCAGCGCCGGCCAGGTGGTGCTGGGGCTCGCGACGTCGGATCCGTGGCTGATCGAACTGCCGTGGTGCAACCACGTCCTGCGGCCTCGGTCCGGCGCGGGCTCGACGGGTGCGGCCGTACGCAGGGCGACAAGCTGCGTGATCTCGTTGTGGGGCAGCCAGATCTCGATGTCCTTGGCGCGGTCGGGCAGGCCGGAGAACCGGACGGTGCCGACCGGGCCGGGCCGGGTTTCCGTGGACCCGGTGGTCATGTCCATCATGAGGATGTTGCCGCCGGTCACACTGGCCTGTCCGGCCAGGCGGCCGTCGATGAGCAGGTCGTACACACCGTCCGGACGGGGCGGCACGCCCTCATAGGCCATCTTGGTGCGGAGCGTGTCCAGTTCGACCGCGGTGGCCCGGGTACGGAACACCAGCCGTACGCCCGACGGCTGGGCCTCCGCCCTGGCCAGCTGCTCGTCGGCGCACTGCGCACGGGCCCGGGCGGGCAGCCGGTGCGGCAGCAGGCCGTGCTCGGTGCGCTCCAGTTCCAGGGCACCGCGAAGAAGGTCAGGAGTGATGGGTGTGGTGATCCAGTCCGTGGCCCGGCCCGCTGTGGAGGCGCCTGGGAGGTCGTCGTGCCGGTCGTTCATGGTGACATGATGCCGGTCGGATGCATGGTCCGCCCAACAATTCCCCGGCCACCCCTCATGGACGCGACGAGGCGCTGAACCGGTCGCGCAGTTCGCGCTTGAGGATCTTGCCGCTGGCGTTGCGCGGGAGGCCGTCCACGAAGAGGACCTTCTTCGGGGCCTTGAAGTGGGCGAGCTTCTCCCGTGCGTGGTCGATCAGTTCGGCCTCGCTGACCTTCTCGCGTACGACGACCACAGCGGTGACCGCCTCGATCCACCGCTCGTCGGGCAGGCCGATGACCGCCGTCTCGGCGACCGCGGGATGGGTGTAGAGGGCGTCCTCGACCTGACGCGAGGCGACCAGCACTCCCCCGGAGTTGATGACGTCCTTCACCCGGTCGACGACGGTGAAGTACCCCTCGCTGTCGCGCACGGCCAGATCCCCGGAACGGAACCAGCCGCCCCTGAACGCCTCTTCGGTCTCCTCGGGCTTGTCCCAGTAGCCCTCGCACAGCTGCGGCGAGCGGTAGACCACCTCACCGGCCGTGCCGTCCGCGACCTCCTCGCCGTCCTCGTCGACCACCTTCGCCTCGACGAACAGCACCGGGCGACCGCACGATTCCATGCGGCCCTCGTGCTCGTCCGGGCCGAGGACGGTGGCGAGCGGTCCGATCTCGGACTGGCCGAAGCAGTTGTAGAACCCGAGGCCGGGCAGGCGTGCGCGCAGGCGTTCCAGTACGGGCACGGGCATGATCGAGGCGCCGTAGTACGCCTTGCGCAGGGCGCCGAGGTCGCGGGCGGCGAACTCGGGGTGGTTGGCCAGGCCGATCCAGACCGTGGGCGGTGCGAACAGACTGTCCGCACGCCCGGCCTCGACGAGGTCGAAGATCCGGCCGGCGTCGGGCGCGTCCAGGATGGTGTTCTCCGCGCCGACGGC
Organism: Streptomyces sp. NPDC043812; assembly: GCF_056436245.1. Lineage (NCBI taxonomy): Bacteria > Bacillati > Actinomycetota > Actinomycetes > Kitasatosporales > Streptomycetaceae > Streptomyces > Streptomyces sp. NPDC043812. Next base: position 42,898 of record NZ_JBWKCY010000023.1, on the reverse strand, counting down.
GAGGTACGGCAGAAGGAACACGTGCATCTGGGCAGAGTGGTACAGCGGCAGCGAGTGGACGGGCCGGTCACCGGGCTTCAGATCGAGCGCGGTGACCGCGCTGACGTACTCGTGGACAAGCGCGCGATGGGTCATCATCGCGCCCTTGGGCTGGGCCGTCGTGCCGGAGGTGTACAGCAGCTGGACGAGATCCTCGGATTGCGGTTCGCGTGCGGGGGTGAAGGCGCGGGGCGAGGCCAGTTCCGCCAGCAGCGAGCCCTCGCCGTCGCGCAGCGGCACTGCCGGTGGGCTGTCGGGCAGCCGCGCCGCGAGGTCCGGGTCGGCGAGGACGAGCGAGCTGCCGGACTGGCCGAGGATGTACGCGAGATCGTCACCGGTCAGGTTCTGGTTGACCGGAACGTGCACGAACCCGGCCCGTGAGCAGGCGAGGAAGACGATCAGGTAGGCGTCGGAGTTGTGCCCGTAGGAGGCGACCCGGTCGCCCGGGCGCAGCCCGTGGTCGGTGAGGACGGCCGCCGCGGTGGTGACGGCTTCGTCGAGCCCGGCGTAGGTCCAGGTGCGGTCCGCGTAGCGCACCGCGATGCGGTCCGGGGTGCGCCGGGCGGTGCGGCGTACGAGGGAGTCGACCGTGCTGCTGTGAGCGCCTGTCATGGCGTGATCTTCTGCGGCAGGCGGCCGGGCGGTCAAGACGTCGGATACCGAACGGAATGTTGACAGCGCCGCCCGCGGCTGACTGCATATACCGACCGGCTACCAACCCGCTTGCTCCGCAGTCCCGTTGGGAGGCACGTTGCTCTTGCGCACCCGCCTTGGACGGCTCGCTCTGACCGGTGTCGCGCTGTTGACCGCCGCGGCCGCCGTGCCACCGCCCGCGGCCGCCGACAGCCGCGACCGGCACCCGTCGGGCGGCGGCCTGTCCGCCGTCATCCGCTACACCGAGTACGGCATCCCGCACATCGTCGCCAAGGACTACGCGAACCTCGGCTTCGGCACCGGCTGGGCACAGGCCGCCGACCAGGTGTGCGTGCTGGCCGACGGGTTCGTGACGGTGCGTGGCGAGCGCTCGCGCCGCTTCGGCGCCGACGCGGCGCCCGACGGCTCGCTCTCCTCCGCGACGAAGAACCTCTCCAGTGATCTGTACTTCCGCGGGATACGCGAGGCCCGCACGGTCGAGATGCTGCTCGCCACCCCCGCACCGGCCGGCCCTGGGCGGCAGGTGAAGGAGCTGATGCGCGGCTGGGCCGCCGGTTACAACGCCTGGCTGAAGCAGAACCCCGTCACCGATCCGGCGTGCCGGGGCGCCGACTGGGTGGAGCCGGTGAGCACGTTGGACGTCGCACGGCGCGGATTCGCCGTCTCCGTCCTCGGCGGTCAGGGCCGCGGCATCGACGGCATCACGGCTGCGCAGCCGCCGGGCACCGCCCCGGTGGGCGCCCCCGACGCGGACACGACGGCGCGTGCGGCGCGGGAGCTGTTCGCAGCGGAGAGCGCGGACATGGGCTCGAACGCGGTCGCGTTCAGCGGGGACGTGACGGCGGGAGGCCGCGGCCTGCTGCTCGGCAATCCGCACTATCCCTGGCAGGGCGGCCGCCGTTTCTGGCAGTCGCAGCAGACGATTCCCGGGGAGCTGAACGTCTCGGGTGCCTCGCTGCTCGGCACCGCCGTCGTCAACATCGGCTTCAACGACAGGGTCGCCTGGAGTCACACCGTGGCGACGGGCGTCACACTCAATCTGCATCAACTCACGCTGGATCCGGCCGATCCGACGGTGTACCTGGTGGACGGCAAACGGGAGAGAATGATCCGCCGGGCAGTCACCGTGTCCGTCAAGGGCGGTGATCCCGTCACGCGGACGCAGTACTGGACGCGGTACGGACCGGTGCTCACCTCGCTCGGCGCGTCGCTTCCGCTGCCGTGGTCGGCGACGGCCGCGTACGCGCTGAACGACCCGAACGCGGCGAACATGCGCGCCTCCGACACCGCACTGGCCTTCGGCAGGGCGCGCTCCACCGACGACATCGTCAGGGGCCTGCGGCGCACTCAGGGACTGCCGTGGGTCAACACGATCGCCGCCGACGCGGGCGGCCACTCGCTGTTCACGCAGTCGCAGGTGCTGCCGCGCATCACGGACGAGCTGGCGCAGAACTGTTCGACGCCGCTGGGGCGGGTGACGTATCCGGCGTCGGGTGTGGCGGTGCTCGACGGCTCGCGCAGCGACTGCGGGCTCGGCCGGGACCGGGACGCCGTGCAGCCGGGCATCTTCGGGCCGTCCCGGATGCCGGTGCTGAAGGACGCCGCGTACGCCGAGAACTCCAACGACAGCGCCTGGCTGGCGAACGCCGACACTCCGGTCACCGGCTACGAACGGGTCTTCGGGAACATCGGCACGCCGAGGTCGCTGCGGACGCGCGGTGCGGTCGAGGACGTGGCCGCGATGGCGGACCGGGGCCGGCTGACGGTCGCGGACCTGCAACGGCAGCAGTTCGCCAACCGGGTGCCTGCCGCGGATCTCGCGGTCGCCGACACCGTGCGCGCCTGTGAGGAGCTCTCCGACGACCTGGCGGAGGCGTGCGGCGTGCTGGAGCGCTGGGACCGCAGGGCGGACACCGGCAGCCGGGGCGCGCTGCTGTTCGACCGGTTCTGGCGTGCGCTGACCGCTTCGGTGCCGGCGTCGGGGCTGTGGAAGGTCCCGTTCTCCGCCACCGATCCGGTGGGCACACCGCACACCCTGAACACCGCCTCGCCCGCCTTCGCCACGGCACTGACGGGTGCGGTGGCCGAGCTGCGGACGGCCGGCATCCCGCTGGACGCGCCGCTCGGCGAGCACCAGTTCGTCGTCCGGGGCGGCAAGCGGTTCCCGGTGCACGGCGGCACGGAAGCGCTGGGCGTGTGGAACAAGATCGAGGCGGCGTGGAACACGGCAGGCGGTGGCTATCCCGAGGTGGCGCACGGCTCCAGCCACATCCAGGCGGTCGGCTGGGACGGCAGTCGCTGCCCGGTGGCGCGGACGCTGCTGACGTACGCGCAGTCGTCGAATCCGGCGTCGGCGCACTTCCGGGACCAGACGGCGCTGTTCTCCGACGAGCGGTGGGTGACGTCGCGGTTCTGCGAGCGGGACATTCTCCGCTCGCCGGAACTGGAGGTGGTGCGCGTGCGCGAGCGGCGCTGAGGCGGCCCGGCCGGGCCGGGCGCAGCAGCCCCGAGGGCTCACGGACTCACGGGCTTTCACGGGCTCACGGGCTCACGGGCTCACGGGCTCACGGGCTCACGGCGAGGAAGATGTACGCGGCGAGGATCGCCAGGTGCACCCCGCCCTGGAGCAGCGTTGCCCGGCCCGGCACCACCGTCAGCGCGCCGACGACGACGGTGAGCGCGAGCAGCACCATGTGGGTGGCCCCGAGGCCGAGCACCAGCGGCCCCTCCAGCCAGATGGTCGCGAGCGCGATCACCGGGATCGTCAGTCCGATGCTCGCCATCGCCGAGCCGAGCGCCAGGTTCAGGCTCGTCTGCACGTGACCCCGGCGGGCGGCGCGTACGGCGGCGAGCGTCTCGGGCAGCAGCACGAGCAGCGCGATGACCACACCGACCACCGCCTGGGGAAGTCCCGCGGACTCCACCCGCGATTCGATGGTGGGCGACACCGCCTTGGCGTCGCCCACCACCGCGACGAGGGCGACGACCAGGAGTACGAGGCTGAGCACGGCGGCCGAGCGGCCGGGAGCTTCCACGTGGCCGTCGTCCGCGTCGTCCCTGACTTCCCCGTCGTGGGCGACGGAGACGAAGTACTCGCGATGGCGGATGGTCTGCACGCCGACGAACAGGCCGTAGAGCCCGAGAGAGGCGACGGCCGCGAACGTCAGTTGGGCCTGGGAGAACTCGGGCCCCGGCTTGCTGGTGGTGAAGGTCGGCAGCACCAGGCTGAGCGTGGCAAGGGTGGCCACGGTGGCCAGTGCGGCGCCGGCCCCCTCCGCGTTGAAGACGGCGACGCGGTTGCGCAGCGCGGCGACCAGCAGCGCGAGTCCGACGATCCCGTTGCAGGTGATCATGACGGCGGCGAAGACGGTGTCCCGTGCGAGCGACGCGGATTTGGGTCCTCCGTCGACCATCAGGGTGACGATGAGCGCGACCTCGATGACGGTCACGGCGACGGCGAGCACCAGTGAGCCGAACGGTTCCCCCACCCGGTGGGCGACCACCTCGGCGTGGTGCACGGCGGCGAGCACGGCTCCCGCGAGGCAGGCGGCGACTGCCACGACGGCCGCGAGCGGCAGGTCGCGGCCCCAGCTGAGCACCAGTGCGACGATCGCGAGCAGCGGAACCCAGACGGTCCACCGCTGCAAGACGGACATGAGGTTCACCGCGCTCATGCGTGCCAGGCTGCCAGCGCCCGGCGCCTCCCGCGCGACGAGCGGGCCCGCGCGCCCCGGCCGCCGGGCTGCCGCCGGTGGTGTCAGAGGGGCCGCTCGTACCCCTCCCAGTACGGTTCCCGCAACCTGCGCTTGTAGAGCTTGCCGTTCGGGTCCCGAGGCATCGCGGTGACGAAGTCGACGGACTTGGGCCGCTTGAAGCCGGCGAGCCGGCTCTCGCAGTGGGCGAGGATGTCGGCGGCCAGGGCCTCGCCGGGTTCGAGGCCGTCGGCCGGCTCGATCACGGCCTTGACCTCCTCGCCCCAGTCCGCGTGGGGAACGCCGAAGGCGGCCGCGTCGGCGACGGCGGGGTGGGTCAGCAGCACGGACTCGATCTCGGCCGGGTAGATGTTCACGCCGCCCGAGATGATCATGTCGATCTTGCGGTCGCGCAGGTAGAGGTAGCCGTCCTCGTCGAGATGGCCGAGGTCCCCGACGGTGAAGAAGTCACCGATGCGGTTGTTCCTCGTCTTGGTCTCGTCCTTGTGGTAACTGAAGCCGCCGGTTGTCATCTTCATGTAGACGGTGCCGAGTTCGCCGGGTGCCAGGCGCTTCCCGTCGTCGTCGAAGACGGCGAGTTCGCTGATGGGCCACGCCTTGCCGACGGTTCCGGGCCGCGCGAGCCACTCGTCGGCCGTGGCGAAGGCGCCTCCGCCCTCGCTGGCCGCGTAGTACTCCTCGACGCAGTTCCCCCACCACTCGATCATGGCTCGTTTCACATGGTCGGGGCAGGGGGCCGCTCCGTGGATGGCGTGCCTCATCGAGGAGACGTCGTACCGCTTCTTCACCTCGTCGGGCAGGGCCAGGAGCCGGTGGAACTGGGTGGGCACCATGTGGGTGTGCGTGCTCCGGTGGCCGTCGATGAGCCGGAGCATCTCCTCGGGCGTCCACTTGTCCATCAGGACGAGCGGGTGGCCGATGTGCAGGGCGGCGCTCGCGAACTGCAGCACGGCGGTGTGGTAGAGCGGCGAGCAGACGAGATGCACGTTGCCGTCGTACGGCTTGATGCCGAAGATGCCGAGGAATCCGCCGAGATAGGTCTCCTCGGGCAGCTTTCCGGGCAGGGGGCGGCGGATGCCGCGGGGGCGGCCGGTGGTGCCGGAGGTGTAGTTCATGACCCAGCCGAGGGTGCGGTCCTCCGGCGGGTGGGCCGGTTGCCCGTCGAGGAGCTCCGCGTACGGGCGGAATCCGGCCACGTTGCCGACGGCGTAACGGTGCTCGACGGGCAGCTTCGCCTCGTCGGCGGCGGACGCGGCCGCGTCGGCGAACCGTTCGTGGGCGAGGAGCACCTTGGCCCCGGAGTCGGAGACGATCCAGGCGATCTCCGGACCGACGAGATGGTGGTTGACGGGGACGAGGTAGAACCCGGCCTGACCGGCGGCGAGCGCGGCAGTGATCAGTTCGGCGCAATTGGGGAGGACCACGGCGAACGCGTCGCCGCGCCGCAGGCCGGCTGCCCTCAGCCCGTGCACGAGCCGGTTGACGTCTGCGTGCAGCCGTCCGGCCTGCCACTGCTCGCCGTCCGGTGCGGTGAGGACCGTGCGGCCGGGGTCTGCCGTGGCCTGGGCCCAGAAGCCGTTGCGGGGTTCGGTCATGCCGATTGCCTCCCGGCGATGCGGTTGATGCGGTCGACGGCCCGCTCGAAGCCACGGGTGAGGTCGTCGAAGACCTGCTGGACGGAGCGTTCGGAGTTCATCCGGCCGACGATCTGGCCGACCGGCGTTCCGAGCAGGGGCTCCACCTCGTGGCGCTGGATACGGGAGACGGCATCGGCGACGAGCAGGCCCTGCAGGGGCATGGGCAGGGTGCCGGGGCCGGCCGGGTCGTCCCAGGCGTCGGTCCATTCGGTGCGCAGCTGGCGGGCCGGTTTGCCGGTCAGCGCGCGCGAGCGGACGGTGTCGCCGGAGCCCGCGGCGAGCAGTTTCGCGGTGAGCGCGCGGGAACCGAGCGAGGCTTCGGTGGTAGTGAGCCACAGGGAGCCGAGCCACACTCCCTGAGCGCCGAGTGCGAGCCCGGCGGCGATCTGTTCGCCGCTGCCGATGCCGCCTGCGGCGAGCACGGGAAGCGGGGCGACGGCGTCGGCGACCTCGGGGGTGAGCACCATGGAGGCGATCTCGCCGGTGTGACCGCCTGCCTCGTATCCCTGCGCCACGACGATGTCGATGCCCGCCTCGGCGTGGTGCCGGGCGTGACGGGCGCTGCCCGCCAGGGCGGCGACGCGGACGCCGTGTGCGTGGGCGCGTTCGACGACGTCGGCGGGCGGGGAGCCGAGCGCGTTGGCGAGCAGGGCGATCGGGTAGGTGAAGGCGACGTCGAGCTGGCTGCGCGCGACCTGTTCCATCCAGCCGGTGATCCGCCAGCCGGAGGTCTCTCCGTCGGCGAGTTCGGGGACGCCGTGCTTGGCGAGGGTTTCGCGGACGAACCGGCGGTGGCCCTCGGGGATCATCGCCTCCACTTCGGCCTCCGTGACGCCCTCGACCTTCTTGGCGGGCATGACGACGTCGAGGCCGTACGGTTTGCCGTCGGTGTGGCCGTGGAGCCAGTCGAGGTCGCGTTCGAGGTCGTCGGGGGCGGTGTAGCGCACGGCGCCGAGGACGCCGAGGCCGCCTGCGCGGCTGATGGCGGCAGCCACCGCGGGGAACGGTGTGAAGCCGAAGATGGCGTGCTCGATTCCCAGTTGTCTGCTCAGCTCCGTCTCCATGGAGCGCAGGATGCCGTAGGCCGCCGGACGAGGGAAGACCTTTTCTGATGCAGCGTCAGATTCTTTCGACGGTTGACACTCGGGCCGTCCCGCAAGAAAGTTTCATCTGTCGCGGAAGATCCGAAAGATACTTTCAGGAAGGATTCCGGATGACCGAGGACGCACCGCACAGAGGGAGCAGGGGAATCAGCAGGCGGCGGCTGGGCGGCGGCATGCTGGCGCTGGGCGGCGCGCTCACCCTCGCGCCGATCCCGTTCGCCGCGGCATCGGCCACCGATGAGTCCTCGGGCTCCGGTTCCGGCGGGGGCGGCCCCGTCCACCGGCCCACTCTGCGGCGCGGCACCCCCGAACGAGCAGGGCTGCTCGCCACGCACCTCGACCAACTGGTCACCGACGCCGAGGCGTTCCTGGCCCCCTCCCCCAAGCACCCCTGGTACGCGGGGGCGGTACTGCTGGCCGGGCGCGGCGGCACGGTCGCCCTGCACCGGGGGATCGGCCGCGCCCTGCGCTACTCCTCGTACGACGAGGTGACCGACACGGCCGTGGAGCTGCCCGCCACGCAGCAGATCCCGATGCGCGAGGACACCGTCTTCGATCTCGCGTCCGTGTCCAAACTGTTCACCTCGATCCTTGCCGTGCAGCAGATCGAGCGCGGCGCTCTGGGGCTGGAGGCGACGGTCGCCTCGTATCTGCCCGAGTTCGCGGCCGCGGGCAAGCAGGACATCACCGTCCGTCAGCTGCTCACCCACACCTCGGGCTTCCGTGCCTGGATCCCGCTCTTCAAGGAGCCCACACAGGAGGGCAGGCTGCGGCTGTTGTGGAACGAGGCGCCCACCAGCTCGCCGGGCACCCGCTACCTGTACTCGGACCTGAACCTGATCTCGCTCCAGCTCGTCCTGGAGAAGATCACGGGCCGCCCCCTGGATGCACTGCTCCACGACGAGATCACCGCTCCGCTGGGGATGCACCGCACACGCTTCAACCCGCCCGCGGAGTGGAAGCCGAAGATCGCCGCCACCGAGGACGCCCGCTTGCCGTGGTCAGGGCTGGAACGGGGGCTGGTGTGGGGCGAGGTCCACGACGAGAACGCGTACAGCTTCGGCGGCGTCGCGGGCCACGCCGGAGTGTTCTCGTGCGCCTGGGATCTGGCCATCCTCGCGCGGACCCTGCTCAACGGCGGTGTCTACGGCCGCTCGCGGATCCTGCGGTCCGCGTCGGTCGAGCTGATGTTCACCGACTTCAACACCGCGTTCCCCGGTGACGAGCACGGACTCGGCTTCGAGCTCCAACAGCACTGGTACATGGGGGCGATGGCCACACCGCGGACCGCGGGCCACACCGGGTTCACCGGCACCAGCCTGGTCCTCGACCCGACCACCGACTCGTTCCTGATCGTGCTCGGCAACTCCGTGCATCCGGTGCGCAGCTGGCGCTCGGGCAGCGCACCGCGGGTGGCCGCCGCGAACAACATGGCCCGTGCCGTCGCCGTTCGCCCCGCTCACGGGCGCACGTCCTGGTTCTCCGGCATGGCCGCTGCGACGTCCGCGACGCTCACGCTGCCGCCACTCGGTCCGGCGGCCCGACTGCGCTGCTCTGTGTGGTGGGACACGGAACCGGGCGCCGACGCACTGTTCCTGGAGGCATCGACGGACGGCGGCACGACCTGGCAGCCGGTGCCGTTCACCACGGCGCTCGCCGGCGAAGGGGAGCAGACGCATCCCGCGGGCTCGGTGACCGGCTGGTCCGGGCGCCGCTGGCACCGGCTCGTGGCCGACCTGTCGGCGTGGCACGGCTCCGGGACGCGGCTGCGCTGGCGGTACACGACAGACCAGCTCTATGTCGGACGCGGCGCCTACGTCGACGGGCTCCGCGTCGAGGACGACCGGGGCCGCGCACTCTTCGACGAGGCACGCCCCGCGGACGCCGCGCGCATCGAGGCGTCCGGCTGGGCGCTCTCCCGGGACTGACGTCCCGGGAGGGCCCCGCCGGTCCACTGCGTCCGGATCAGCGGCCCAGCGCCGCCATCGCGGCGTTGTGGCCGGGCACGCCGCTGACGCCGCCGCCGCGCACGGCTCCGGCGCCGCAGAGCAGCACATTGGCGTGCGCGGTCTCCACACCCCAGCGCCCGGTCTCCCCGGTCGCGTACGGGTACGACAGGTCGCGGTGGAAGATGTGGCCTCCGGGCAGCCGCAGTTCGTGTTCGAGGTCGAGCGGTGTCTTGGCCTCGATGCACGGCTCGCCGTTCGCGTCGCGGGCGAGACAGTCCGCGATCGGCTCGTCGAGGTGCTTGTCGAGCTCGGCGAGTGTGGCTGCCAGCAGTTCGGCGCGCGTCGCGTCGTTGTCGGCGGCGAAGAGGCGGGCCGGGGTGTGCAGCCCGAACAGCGTCAGGGTCTGGTAGCCCTGTGCCACCAGCTCAGGGCCGAGGATCGAGGGGTCGGTCAGCGAGTGGCAGTAGATCTCGGACGGCGGCGCGCTCGGCAGCCGGCCCGACGCCGCTTCCCGGTACGCCACGGCCAACTGCTCGTAGCCCTCGGAGACATGGAACGTCCCCGCGAACGCGTCCTTCGGGTCGACACCGGCGTCACGCAGCCGCGGCAGCCGCCGAAGCAGCATGTTCACCTTCAACTGCGCGCCCTCGGCGGGCTCGGGCGGCTGCGTGCCGAACAGCGTGGCCAGCGCCTGCGGAGAGGCATTCACCAGCACCTGGCCCGCGGCGACCGTCCCCTCGCCGCCGGGGGCGGTGAAGGTGACCTCGGCCCGTGCCCCGTCGGTCTCGATCCCGGTCACCTCGTGTTCGAGGACGATCTCCGCACCGGCCTTGCGTGCCGCGCCCGCGAGCGCGTCGGTGAGCGCCCCCATGCCGCCGACGGGCACGTCCCAGTCGCCCGTGCCGCCGCCGATGACGTGGTACAGGAAGCAGCGGTTCTGCAGCAGCGACGGGTCATGGGCGTCGGCGAACGTGCCGATCAGCGCGTCGGTGAGCACCACGCCCCGGACCAGGTCGTCGGCGAACCTCTTCTCGATCCCGACACCGATCGGCTCCTCGAACAGCATCCGCCAGGCCGCCTCGTCCCCGACGCGCTCACGCAGCGCCTCCCGTGACGGAAGCGGTTCGGTGAGCGTCGGGAACACGCGCTCGGCCACCTCACGCGTGGTGCCGTAGAACTCCTGCCAGGCCGCGTACTCCCGGTGCCCTCCGGTGATCCGGGCGAACGACTCGGCCGTACCGGCGCCGCCGACCAGCAGTCCGCCGCTGCCGCTCGGCGTGTACGACGAAACGGTCCGCTTGCGTACGGCGAAGTCCAGCTCCAGATCACGCACGATCTTGTCGGGCAACAGCGAGACGAGGTAGGAGAACTGCGACAGCCGGGCGTCGACCCCGGGGAAGGGGCGGGTGGACACGGCCGCTCCCCCGGTGATCGCGCGGCGCTCCAGCAGCAGGACGGAGCGCCCGGCACGGGCGAGGTAGGCGGCGGCGACCAGGCCGTTGTGGCCGCCACCGACGATGACGACGTCGTACGAGGCGTGTGCAGGCATGGCCGGACCCTAGCCGGTAACGGTCCAGGGCGCGCGACCCGGTCCGGCCACGCCTTACTGCCGGCGGCGCATGCCCATCAGGCCCCTCAGCGCCCCGGGGCGTCGTTCTGCTGCCGCAGCGCGGCCACGCGCCGGTAGAGCTCGACGGCCTCGGCGTGCCGCCCCAGCTGCTCCAGGCAGTGGGCCTCGTCGTTGTGGCTGGCAAGGGTGTCCGGGTGCTCGGGGCCGAGCACCCGCTCCCGCGCCGAGGCCACCTGACGGTAGGCGGCGTGCGCGTCGTGCCAGCGGCCCAGCCAGCCGAGGCCCACGGCGACCTCGCGGCGGCTGACGAGCGTGTCGGGATGGTCAACACCGAGCACCTGCTCACGCAGGGCGCACACCTCGCGTGCCTCCGCCAACGCTTCCTGCCAGCGGGCGAGCCGCCCCAGATTCACCCCGAGCGTGTGCCGGGCCCGAAGCGTCTCGGGGTCGGCGGGGCCGTTGACCCGCGTGCGGTCGTCGACCAGGCCCCTGAAGAGGTCCAGCGCTTCGGCGCTGCGGCCCAGCCGGCCCAGACTGATACCGATCTCGTACCGGGCTGCGAGGGTGTCGGGGTGGTCGGCTCCGAGCGCCTGCGCGCGTGCGCCGGCGACGTCGCGGTAGGTGGCGAGCGCCTCCGGCCAGCGGCCGAGCCGGCCGAGGGCGTAGGCGACCTCGTAGCGGGTGACGAGCGTGTCGGGATGCCCCGCACCGAGGACACGGGCGCGGGCGTTCGCCACGTCGTCGGCCATGCGGTACGACTCCTCGACCAGGCCGAGCCTGCTGAGGTTGAACGCGAGGTTGTGGCGGCAGCGCAGCGTGTCGGGATGGTCGGGGCCCATGGTGCGTTCGCGGGATTCGAGGACCGTCTCGTACACGCGGTGCGCCTCGGCGTGGCGGCCGAGCTGGCCGAGCACGTAGGCGGTCTCCTGGCGTGCCGCGAGGGTGTCGGGGTGGTCGGGCCCGAGTGCCCTCTCCCGGCCGCCGGTGACATGCCCGAACTCCCCCAGTGCGGCGGCGGCTCGCCCGGTGCGGCTGAAAGTGAATCCCATTTCGTAGCGGCTGGAGAGGGTGTCGGGATGGTCGGGGCCGAGCAGGGAGGCCCGTTCGGCCGCAACCGCACGGTGGACCTCGCCCGCCTCGTCCCAGCGGCCGAGCCGGCCGAGGCTGAGACCCGCGCTGTGCCGGCTGGCGAGGACGGCAAGGAGTTCGGGCGGAGGGGTGGGACGCTCCCCAGCACCGTGGGTTCCGGTCGCCAGGGCCCGGGGGCCGGACTGCGCAGGGATGCGGTCGACCGCCGGGGGGTTGGTCCACGCGCCGGTGAGGGCTGCGGCGTGATCGGGCAGGCACGTCCTCGCGGATTGGGTGCCGGTGGCCTTGAGTCCGGTCGTCATGCCCCGCGTCCAGTCCGGCATGCCGACATCCCGGTCGGGACGCACGGGCACGCGCTGCGCGGGCACCGGCGGGCGGGCGGTGCCGGAACGGCCGTCGGTCCCGATGCGCCGGCGCAGATCGGCCGCGTCCGCGGGCCGCTCGCCGGGGGTCTTGGCGAGCAGATCGAGCACGATCCGCTCCAGGAACTCGGGGATCTCCGCCCGCAGTTCACGCAGCGGCCTGGGGGCCGTGTCGCGGTGCCCGACGAGGATCGCCCAGGTATCGTCGAGGTCGAACGGCGGGGCGCCGGTGGCCAGTTCGTAGAGCACGCAGCCCAGCGAGTACAGATCGCTGCGGTGGTCGACCGCGCCCCCGCCGATCTGTTCCGGCGACATGTAGTGCGGGGTTCCCATGGCGATGCCGGTGCCGGTGAGCTTGGACGTGAAGCCGATGTCGGCGCCGAGGCGCGCTATGCCGAAGTCACAGATCTTCACCGCGCCGCTGCCGAGCCGGATGATGTTGGCGGGCTTGAGGTCGCGGTGCACGATGCCCTGTTCATGGGTGTACGCGAGGGCGTCGGCGATCTGGTCGGCGATGTCGACGACGTCAGGGACGGGCAGCGGCTGCTGTGCGCTGTCCTCCATCAGCTGGCTGAGGTTGCGGCCCTCCAGCAGCTCCATCACCAGGTAGAGCACCCCGTCGTTCTCGCCGAAATCATGGACGACGGTGACCCCGCGGTGCTGGAGCGCAGCCGCCACCCGCGCCTCCCGGCGGAAGCGTTCCCGCAGGACTCCTGTGAACGACTGGTCGTGCTGATGGCCCATCGGCTTGAGGCACTTGACGGCGACGCGGCGGCCGAGCGACTCGTCGCGTGCCCGCCACACCTCGCCCATGCCGCCGCGCCCGATGAGATCGAGCAGTCGGTACCGGCCGTGGATCAGCCTGGTTTCCGCCATCTCGTGCTGTCGCCCCCGTCGCTGTCCTGCCTCCCCGGCCCGTCCAGTGTGACTCCTCCCTCCGAATATATCCGGACGGCTTCTCGCGTCAGTGGCCCAGGCCACCGTCAGGAAGGGCCAGCCCGGCCCTGATGGCGACGTTGAGTGCACCGACCTGATCGGCGTTGGCGGTGTGCCCGCACCGGGTGCACTCGAACTTCTTTTGGGTGGTGCGGTTCTCGCCGGACACATGCCCGCAGGCGGGGCAGGTGCGGGAGGTGTTGCGGGGGTCCACCGGGATCACAGCACGAGTGGCGCTTGCAGCCTTCTGCGCGAGGATGCCCAGAAACACCCCCCAACCCGCATCGTGGATCCACTTGTTCAACCCAGCCTTCGCGCCAGCGCCGTTCGGCAGGAAGCTGTCGGGCTGCTCAGGGTCGGGCTTCGGCTTGGGTGCGCGGACCATGTTCGCGATGCTCAGCCGCTCGTGCGCGATCACGTCGTAGGCGCGGACCAGTGCAAGAGCGGTCTTGTGCGCGTGGTCGGTGCGCTGACGGCGCACCTTGCGATGCAGCCCCGCGACCTTCTCAACCGCCCGGCGGTGCTTGACGCTGCGGTTCTCCCGCTTGCGCCGCGGGAACGCCTTGAGGGCGCGCTGGGCATCGGCGAGAGCTTCAGCATTGCGCCGGCCGTGCCTCGGGTTGGCGAGGTGCTCACCCTCGGAGGTGGTGAGGAAGTGGGCTATGCCCATGTCGATGCCGGTCACGGCGCCGGTAGTGGGCAGCGGTTCGGCAGGAACCTCGTCACAGGCGAGGATGACGTACCACTGCCGCCCCTCGCGCTTGACGCTCACGGTCTTGACCCGGCCCTTCACCGGCCGGTGCTGGTGGACGCGGACATGCCCGACACCTTGCAGCCGGACGCGGGTAACCGGGTCGTGCGGCGTGGAGCCCCAGCGGCAGCCGTCACCGTCCTTCGGGAAGTCCACCGTGTCGAACCAGTTCACACCCCGGAAGCGGGGGTACCCGGGCTTCTCCCCCGCCTTCAGTCGGCGGAAGAACGCCTGGAATGCCTTGTCGAGACGGCGAAGTGTCGCCTGCTGTGACGAGAACGACCACCGGCCCTGCCGCTCGGGGTCGAACGCCCGGATCTCCTTGAGCTGAGCGGACTGCTGCCCGTACTTGATGCCCGTCTTGGAGACATGCCGGTAGGCGTCCCGGCGTTCCTGCAACGCGCCGTTGTAGAGGGAACAGTGATCCCGCAGCATCTCGCCGAGCGCGGCGGCCTGGCGGACAGTGGGACGGAGGAGGAACTTGTACGCCCGATGCACGGTCGGCCTCCTCCTTCTACTTCTTCGTCCAGGGGCGTTCTCACTGCGTGTTGATGTACCTCGCCACCGTGTCCGCGTTGACCGCACGGGCCCACGCGACGAAGAAAGACGACGAGAGCGTGGGCATCCGCGACTTCAGATTATGCATCCAGTGGTCCCTTCGCCAGCTATCTGATCGCAGCCTGTCTGCGGAGTTTGTACGGGGTGGGGCGTGTGCCGGGCCCGAGTCGTGACATCGCTTTCAGAATGTGACCGGGCGGTAGTTGCCAGCGTATCCGGGAGGGGATGCAGCGCAGCAGATTGGCCGTGGCGACGAGCCGGTGGTCGACGCGGTCGGGCGCGGGGGCCGGTCTGCCGTACAGCTCGTGGGCGAACGGCGGCAGTGCGTCATAGGCGAGCCGTGCGACGTGCCGCCACAGCACCTCGCGAACGGGGACCAGCAGTGGGCCGATCGGAGGTCGGCGCAGGAAGGCGTCGACCTCCCGCGCTTCGGGTCCGGCGGAGAGCTCGGGGCGCACGCGGTCGAAGTAGGCGGCGAGCTGCGCCCGGTCGGCGGGGACTGCAGCGGGGTCCAGGCCGACCAGCCGGGCGGCTTCGCGCTGCTCGTCGAGATACCGGTCGGCGTGGACGCCGTCGATCGGGAGCCCGGAGCGCCGTGCCACCTCCAGGTAGGAGGCGACCTCTGCGCAGTGCACCCACAGCAGCAGCGCGGGCTCGTCGACCCCGTAGCGCCCGCCCGTCGCGGGGTCGGTGACCCCCAGGTGTGCGTGGATGCGGCGAACCCGGGCACCCGCCCTCTCCGCGGCCGCGGAGGTGCCGTAGGTGATGGTGCCGACGAAGTTCGCGGTGCGCATGAGCCGGCCCCAGGCGTCACGCTGGAAGTCGCTGTTCTGCATGACGCCGCGGACGGCGCGGGGGTGCAGCGCCTGCAGATAGAGCGCGCGGACGCCCGCGATCCACATCACCGGGTCGCCGTGGATGTTCCAGGTGACGGAGTCGGGTCCGAACAGCCCGGGGTCGGCTTCTGTCATATCAACGTCGTACCCGCGGCATCCCCAGTCCGATCCAGGAGATGATCTCGCGCTGGATCTCGTTGTTGCCGCCGCCGAAGGTGAAGATCACGGCGGAGCGGTAGCCGCGCTCCAGTTCGCCGCGGAGCACGGCTCCGGCCGAGCCCTCCTTGAGGGGACCGGCGGCGCCGGCGATCTCCATCAGCCAGGCGTACGCGTCGCGCCGGGCCTCGGAACCGTAGACCTTGACGGCGCTGGCGTCCTGAGGGGTGAGGGTGCCGTTCTGGACAGCGTTGACCATCTGCCAGTTGAGGAGCTTCATCGCGTCGAGGCGGGCGTGGGTGCGGGCGAGCCGGCCGCGGACCCAGCCGAGGTCGATGACGCGGCGGCCGTCGGCGAGTTTGGTCCCGGCGGCCCAGCGCTGGACGTCGTGGAGCGCCCGGATGGCCATGGTGCCGTGGGCGGCGAGGGTGACGCGTTCGTGGTTGAGCTGGTTGGTGATCAGCCGCCAGCCCTTGTTCTCCTCCCCGACACGGTGGGACGCGGGCACGCGGACGTTCTCGTAATAGCTGGCGGTGGTGTCGTGGGAGGCGAGGGTGTTGATCAGCGTGCAGGAGTAGCCGGGGTCCGACGTCGGTACGAGCAGCATGGTGATGCCCTTGTGCGGCGGGGCCTCGGGGTCGGTGCGCACGGCGAGCCAGACCCAGTCGGCCGTGTCGCCGTTGGTGGTCCATATCTTCTGGCCGTTGACCGTGTAGTGGCCGTCTCTCTCGTCGCCCTCGCGCACCGCGCGGGTCTTCAGCGCGGCGAGGTCGGTGCCCGCGTCGGGTTCGCTGTAGCCGATGGCGAAGTCGATCTCACCGGACAGGATCTTCGGCAGGAACGTCGCCTTCTGCTCCTCGGTTCCGTACCGCATGAGCGTCGGGCCGACGGTGTTCAGGGCCATCAGCGGCAGCGGCACGCCCGCCTGGGCGGCTTCGTCGAAGAAGATGAACTGCTCCATGGGGCTCAGCCCGCGGCCGCCGTACTCCTCGGGCCAGCCCACGCCGAGCCAGCCGTCCGTGCCGAGTGTGCGGATCGTCTCGCGGTAGAACCGCTTCTGGGCGCTCGGCTCCGCGTACCGCGCATGGGCGTCGGCGGGGACCAGCTCGGCGAAGTACGTGCGCAGCTCGGCGCGCAACTGCTGTTGCTGCGGCGTGTAGTGAAGGTGCACGGCGCCTCCAGGCGTCTCGCGGTCCGTGACATGCGCGGCGGCGCGCACACAGTAGAACCTGTTGCAAGAATCCGGAAGGGCCGTGCGCGTGCGTGCACCCGGACAGGGCCTAGAGGGAGCGGTACACGGCGTCCACGAGCGCCATCTTGCGCGGGTCGTCGGCGATGTGCGGGCCCATGCGGTTCATGACGTACCCGACGGAGAGGTGCGCTTCCGGGTCGGCGAGCCCGCAGGAACCGCCGAAGCCGTCGTGGCCGAACGCCCTGGGGTTGGGGCCGTACGAACCGTTCTCGCCGCTGAGCCACAGACCGAGCGCCACCTCGGTCTCGTGCGCGAATCCGGCGCCGAGGACGATGTCCCGGCAGGCGCCCTGTCCCTCGCGCACCCGTTCCGCGGCCTCGGCGCTCAGCACCCTGCGGCCGGCCAGCTCCCCGCGCCCGGCGAGTATCCCGTAGAGGGCGGCGACGGCGCGGGCGGTGCCGTGCCCGTTGGCGGCGGGGATGTGGGCGGCGCGCCAGGCCGGCGAGTTGGCGGCGTCGGCGCCGGTCGAGGGGTTGAGCAGGGCGGCGAGCGCCACGGGCTCCAACTGGGCGAAGATCGCGGCCTGTTCGCTGGTGGGCGCGGCCGAGGGATGCACCAGTTCCGCGACCCGGCCGCTCTCGCTCTCGGGCAGGCCGACGGTGAAGTCGATCCCGAGCGGCTCCGTGATCTCCTGCCGCAGGAAGTCCCCCGGCAGCTGCCCGGAGATCCGGCGCACGACCTCGCCCACCAGGAAGCCGTAGGTCATGGCGTGGTAGCCGGAGCGCGTTCCCGGCTCCCACCAGGGCTCCGTCGCGGCCAGCCGTGCGCAGGTCAGTTCCCAGTCGTACAGCTCGTCGAGCGAGTGCGGCTCGCGCAGTCCGGCGAGTCCCGCACGGTGCGAGAGCAGATGGCGCACGAGCACCTTCTCCTTGCCCGACGCGGCGAACTCGGGCCAGTACGCGGCCACCGGCGCGTCCAGGTCGAGCAGCCCGCGGTCGGCGAGCAGGTGGGCGCACAGCGCGGTCGGGCCCTTGGTCGTGGACCACACGTTGACCAGGGTGTCCCGCTCCCATGCCCTGGTACGCCCGGCGTCGGCCCAGCCGCCCCACAGATCGACTACCGGCTCGCCGCCCGCCAGGACGGTGACGGCGGCGCCGAGCTCGCCCCGCTCGCGGAAGTTCTCCTCGAACGCGGCACGTACGGCCGCGAACCGCTCGTCGCAGTGGCCTTCGATCCGGGGTGCGCTCTCCGTCATGGGGACCCTCCGTCGCCTGGATGCCTGCCGGACCCGCCGCGCCCGGTTCCAGCGAACATACCGACTGGTCGGACTGAAGGGGAAGGGGCCGTACGGAACAGGCCGGCCGGTGCGCGAGGATGGCACCGGGAAGATCCCCGAAACGCCCTCGGAAGGACGAAAGATGGCCCCCGGTGAACACGACGACACCGTACTGCTGCGGACCGAGGGCCGCGCCGCCTGCATCACGCTCAACCGCCCGCGGGCCATCAACGCCCTCACCCATGCGATGGTCCGCACCATCGACGCCGCCCTGGCCGGCTGGGAGCAGGACGAGTCGGTCGACACCGTGCTGATCACCGGCGCCGGCGAACGCGGCCTGTGCGCGGGCGGCGACATCCGCGCCATCCACGACGACGCACGCTCCGGCCGACGCGCCTCGGTCGCGTTCTGGCGCGACGAGTACCGGCTCAACGCCCGCATCGCCCGCTACCCCAAGCCGTACGTGGCCCTGATGGACGGCATCGTGATGGGCGGCGGGGTCGGCGTGTCCGCGCACGGAAGCGTCCGGATCGTCACCGAGCGGTCGAGGATCGCGATGCCGGAGACCGGCATCGGCTTCGTCCCCGACGTCGGCGGCACCCATCTGCTGGCGCAGGCGCCGGGAGAGCTCGGCACCCACCTCGCGCTGACCGGCAGCGCGGTGGGCGCGGGCGATGCGCTGCTGCTGGGACTCGCCGATCACTATGTGCCGTCCGCACGGCTGGCGGCACTCGCCTCGGCCGTGACGTCCGTCGGCGCGGCCGAAGCGGTGCGGCGGCACGCCGAACCCGCTCCGGCGCCCGCACTCGCCGAAGCACGCGGATGGATCGACCACTGCTACGCCGCGGACACCGTCGAGGAGATCGTCGAGCGCCTCCACGAGTGCGGCGAGAGCGAGGCCAAGGAAACCGCCGCGACGATCCTCGGCCGCTCCCCGCTCGCCCTCAAGATCACCCTGGAATCGATGCGCCGGGCGAGGTCACTGGGCGCCCTGGAGCCCGTCCTCGAACAGGAGTTCCGCGTTTCGTGCGCAGCACTCTCCTCGCCGGACCTGGTCGAGGGGATCCGGGCCCAGGTCGTCGACAAGGACCGCGACCCGCGCTGGTCCCCGGCGCTGCTCTCGGGGGTGTCACGCGCGGAGGTGGAGCGCCACTTCGGGCCCGTCGCGGAGGGGACCCTGGGGCTCACCGGCTGATCCCGGCTCAGCGCTGGGCCCGCAGCAGCAGGAGCGCGGTGTCGTCGCCGCGCGACCTGCTCGGCGAGCTGTCGTCCAGCAGGCTGTCCGCCAGCGCCTCCAGGGACATGTCGGTCCCCCGTGCCAGCCGGGCCGCCAGATCGGCCAGGGCGTCCTCGATGTCCGTACCGGGGCGCTCGATGAGTCCGTCCGTGTAGAGCACCAGCACGGAACCGGGGCGCAGCGGCACCGAGGTCGTCGGATAGACCGAGGACGGGTCGATGCCGAGGAGCGGCCCGCCCGCGATGTCGAGCACATGCACGCGCCCGTCCGGATCGCGCAGCAGCGGCTGCGGATGACCGGCCCGGGCAAGCAGCGCCCGGTGGTCCGGCAGGTCGAGGTGCAGATAGATGCAGCTGGCCAGCAGTTCGGCGTCCAGGTCGATGAGCAGCCGGTTCGTGCTCGCCATCACCCGGCCCGGCGACTGGCCGACGGCCGTGTACGCCCGGACCGCGGTGCGTACCTGGCCCATCATCCCGGCGGCGGCGACATTGTGTCCCTGTACGTCCCCGATGACGGCGGCCGCGTCCGCCCGGGCGGGCGCTTCACCGCCCGTGGCCGTCCGCATCAGGTCGTAGAAGTCGCCGCCGATGTCCATGCCCTGGGTGCCGGGCAGATAGCGTGCGGCGACCTCCAGACCGGGCAGCCTCGGCAGGCTGTGCGGCAGCAACGCCGACTGCAGGCCGTGGGCAAGTCGGTGTTTGGCGTCGTAGAGCCGGGCCCGCTCCAGCGCCTGGGCGATCAGACCGCCGAGGCTGGTGAGCATCGTGCGTTCCTCGGTGGTGAAGTGGTGCGGCTCGGAGTAGCCGAGGACACAGGTCCCGACGGAACGGCCGGACGCGATCAGCGGCAGATACGCCCAGGCGGACATGCCGTCCGGCGTCGCACTGCGGCTCGGGTAGATGTGCTCCAGCTGCGCACGTGACTCGAAGAACGACGGCACACCGGTCGCCAGGGCGTGCGAGCCGGGCGTGTGCGCGGTGAGCGGGGTGCCGTCGAAGCGTTCGACGATCACCGGGTCGTCGTAGCCGCGGTACCCCAGCACACGAAGCCGTCCTGCGTCGGCGGCCAGCATCACCAGAGCGCGACTGCCGACCGCCGGCATGATCTCGTCGGCGACCAGCTCGACCACGTCCGACACCCCCACGGCCTCGGTGAGCGCGCTCGCCAGGGCGAGAAGGTGCGAGATGGCGACCAGGCCGGCGGGCCGGCTGCCGGGGGGCCTGTCCGGCTGCACGTCCTGGACCGTTCCGCTCGCCCTGGTGACCTGCACGGTGATACCGCTGCGGCTCGGGTGCAGGTGGAACATGAGCCAGTCCTGGGGCGGCCTCAGCGCCACGAACGACGTGCTGTGCTGACTGAACAGGGCGGCGCGGTAGCGGTCCTCGTACACGGGGTCGTTCAACCACGGCAGGGTGGCCCACAACTGAGCGCCGAGCAGCTCGGCGACCGGCACCCCTACGAACTCGGCCATCGCCGGATTGGCGAACGTGACCCGGCCGTTCACATCGAGCGAGCACATCCCCTCCGGCACCCGCGCGACCATCTGCACCGCCTCGACCACGCCGATGTCGCCCGCCATGGGAGCCGTACCGGCGAAATCGGCCTCGGGACTGACCGTGTGCCCACGTGCCGCTGCCCGCTCGAGCCGCTGTGCGAGCCGGTCGCATGCGGACACCAGCCGGGCGCGCTCGACTGCGGAGATCTCGGGCGGGTGGGTGCCGGGCCAGGTCACGAACACCGCTCCGTATGCAGCGTCCGCGGTGGCGATCGGCAGCGCGGCCAGCGAGAAGGGGTACGGCAGCACGACGGAGATCCGCGGATAGCGGCGGGCCATCTCCTCCTCGCCCGGCACCCAGATGAGCCGCCGCTCACGCAGGGCGTCGGCGACGGGAATCGGTGAGGACAGCGCGACGCGCTCCCACGGGGCGGCAAACGCGCGGGGAAGCCCGGCCATGACGGCCATCTCGAGCACCTGCTCGGCACGCTCGAGGAGATAGACGGCCCCGGCGTGGGCCCGGACGTCATCCATCATCCCGGCCAGCGCGAAGGAGAGCAGCGGGTGGGAGCCCTCGCCTCCCCCGTCCGCCGGCGCAGCCCCGGAGGCGGGCCGATCGGGCACGGGACCACCTCCTCGGGACGCTCAGGTCCAAGGCTGCCCGTTACGGGGCCGTCCCGCATGCCCTGGGGCGGGCGGCGGCCCGGGTCACGCTGCCGAGCGTGGCCGGGCCCGTGGGCGTCACGTGCGTGTGCGTGGGCGTGACCCGGGCCGGGTGCGTGGCGTCCGGGTGCCGCTCCGGGGGCATGTCCGGGACTGCTTTCCCTTACTTGCGCCACTCCAGACTCACGACGCCTTACGTCCCGAACACGCCCCCTGCGCGTCCCCCTCCCCGGTCCCGGCCGTCTCGCTCCCGCCCCGTGGGCGGCTGTCCGCACCCGCCCTCGACGGGGGCGAATCCGCCATCGGCGACGACCACCGGGCGAAACAGCGATGTCGGCGTGAGGGGGACGGGGTCGCAGGAGGGGGGTGCCCGGACGTAAGGCGTCGTGAGCAGGGGACCGGCAAGTACGGGAAAGCAGTCCGGGTACCCCCCTCCGGAGGCCCCGGCCCCCGCACCCACCACCCGCCCCCGGCCCCCGGCCCGGCAGGGGACGGCACGGCACGGCACGGGGCGCTACGCCACCGACCTCACCCCCAACGACGTGACCGTCACGGATCGCGTCGTGCCGTTCACCGAGACCGCCAGCGTGAACGTGCCCGCCCGCAGCGCCGTCAGGCGCCCCGTCGACGGATCGAACGACGCCACGTGCCGGTGCCGCGCATCCGCGACGTCCCCGATGTGCAGGTTCGGCGAGCCCGTCCAGTCCACGCTCACCGGCCACGCCGCCGGGACCTGTCGCACGCCCTGAAGCACCGTCGCCCGCGCGTCGGCCGATTCGCCGGGCTCCAGGACCACGGGCGTATCCAGCAGCACCGCGTCGGCGTGGGCGCGGGTCTGGACCGAGACCCAGTCGGGCCGCGGGCCCCACGGCGCCCGCCGCGCCGCCGCCTGCTCGGCGCCGGAGATCTCGTCGACGCCGACGAGCGACCAGCCGGTGAAGCCGCCTTCGTCCGTCGGCGCGGCCGGGTTCTTCCCGGAGTTGCCGTTGACGAGATACGGCACGCCGTCGACGTGCGCGGCGTGGAAGACGCCGACGTGGCTGCCGATGAACCCCGCGCCCTTGCCCGTCGTCCGGCGGAACCGCGCGAGCCAGTCCTCCACGAGCGCGGCCTCCTTGCGGTCGCCGAGCTGGCTGCCCTTCTGGACGGTGGGGTCGCGCGGCGGCACGTGTTCCACGACCATCACGGAGTCGACCGCCGGGTCGTTCGCGGCTGCGTCGAGCTGCGCGCGCAGTGCCTTGATCTGGGCGATGCCGCCCCCGCGCAGGCTGAGGCTGGAGGTGTCCAGGGTGACGAAACGGGTGCCGCGGTGGTCGAACACCCGGTGCGCCGCACCGAATTCGGCGACGAAGTTGTCGATCTTCCCACCCATCACCTCGTGGTTGCCCGGCACGTAGTACCAGGGCAGCTCGTCCCCGAGTTCTTCCGTCAGTACGCGCCGCGCGAAGGCGAGGTCGGCCGGTGAGCCCTCGTCGACGAGGTCGCCGTTGATGACGAGGAAGTCGGGCCGTGCGGCCTTGATCTCCTGGAGCGTGCGGCGTGCCTGCCGCACGATCGCGCTGTCCGGGTCGCGGGCGACGAACTGCGCGTCGGACATCACCGCGAATCTCCAGTCGCGTGCGCCCGTCACGGCCGCGGGGTCGATCAGCGGGTCGGTGACGCGTGGAGGTTCCGGGAGGTCGACGCTCGGCGGGACCTGGGCGCTCAGCCCGTCGATGACGATCCGCCCGGTGTACTGCCGGTTCGCGGCCGTCTCGGCGAGGTAGATGCGGTACACCGACAGAGGCATGGCCGCGCCCGGCGGCACGGCGAAGGTCACCTGCTGCCAGCCGGTCCAGGTGATGTAGGGGCCGCGCAGCAACTGGTCGGATCCTGCGGCGTCCTTGAGGTGGAGGGTGGGCCAGGCGCCGTTGCCGTCGCCGTTGATCCAGAGGGTGAAGGTCTGCGGCTGTCCCTGTACGACGACGGGCGCCGGGGGCGCGGCGTACGCGGCTCGGGTCGCCGTCGACCGGGTGAAGTCGTATGTCAGCTCGAGGCCGGTCCCGGCGTGCCCGTCGGGTGTGGCGGCGATCGATCCGTCGGCCCGGGCCTGGCTGAATTTCCAGTCCGCCGCGTCGTCGAACTCGGTGACGGCCTGTTCGGTGAGGCCCACGCTCACCGCGAGGACGGCGGTGAGCCCGCCCGCGGTCACGGTGATCCGGCCTGCGCTTCCGTTCCCGGTGCGGGAGGTGACCGTGAACGAGCCGTGGCCGTCGGGGCGGACGTCGAACATGTCCCGGTCGTAGTCGAGCCGGACGTCGTCCGGTTCGACGGGTGCGGTGTTGCCCTGGGCGTCGTGGCCGACGATGCCGAACACGCCGGTCGCGGAGGCGTCGGCGAGTCCGACACGCCGTACGGTCGGCTCGATACGGGCGAGGTCGCCGAGGACGGTCAGGGTGATGCTCCCGTGGGCGCCCGCCCGTTCGGCACGTACTTCTGTGGTGCCGCTGCCGCGGGCGCGGAACACGCCGTCGCTGTCGACGCGGCCGACGGACGGCCGGCGTGCGTGCCAGCGCGGCGCCCCGGCAGCGGGGCCGTAGGTCTCGTCGTAGCCGGCTGCCGTGAGCCTGCGGGTCAGCCCGGGGAACACGCGCTCGGGATGGCCGCCCCGGACCGGGTCGGCGGTCGGGGCGGCGGCTGCGGAGACAGCCGTCTCGACCCAGTAGCCGCGCAGGTGTCCGCTGCCGTCGGGGGCCGTGAGAGCGAGGCCGTTGGGGACGTCGCGTTCGCTGCCGTCGGAGGGGCTGTTCTCCACCTGGAGGTCGTCGCTGCCGGGTTCGCGGGCGACGAGGGTGGAGGAGCCGCCGCCGTCGAGGTTGAGAGCGCTGTACGCGCCGGCCTTCTTCATCATCAGGCCGAGTTCGGTGAGGGTGACGCCGCCGCTGTCGGCCTGCCGCCCGTCGACAGTGATGATGTGCATCGCCCGGCCGTCCTTGGTGAAACCGACGGCGGTGCGGGGCGCGGCGGTGTTGTTGCCCTCGCCGTCGTGGTTCTGCGGTACGCCGTCGACGACGAGGAGTTCGCGTCCGCCGACCGCCGTGCGGGGGACGGGTCCCCTGTCGGTGCGGGGCCGGTACTCCGTGGACACTTGGTCGCCGGGCCGGAGGGCGCTCAGCGTGGAGGCGCCCGTCTCGCGTCCGATCAGGACGGTTGTGCCGTCGGGGACGGGCCCGGTGCCGGGCCGGTCATGGACGGAGACCACCGCACCGTCGCGCACGTGGACCTCGGCGACGGGGGTGGCGGCGTCGACGGTGAGCGCGCGGTCGGCCTCGCCCCACGCGGAGGTGTACGCGCCGATGCCTCCGGCGGGCACGTTCGCGGCGTTGTATGCGCCGAGGGGATGCGTACCGGTCGGCAGGGTCACGGTGCCTTCGAAGTACAGCTGCAGGACGCGCCCGGCTCCTTCGGGGCCGATGCCGACGGCACGGTTGGCGCCGGGGGCGGGTGACTGGGTGATACTGCCGTCCCGTATTCCCGCGCCCTGTGGTGCGCCGGTCTGGTTGATGTCGAAGAAGTCGGCGTTGATGGCGGCGATGGTGCGTCTGCCCTTGCCCGGGTCGTGGCGCGCGGCGAGGTCGGAGACGCTGTGCCGGTCGGCGACCTTGCCGGAGGACAGGTAGTCGGCCTTCACGTGGCCGCCGCCGAGGTCCACGGAAAGTTCGTCGACACGCAGCCACTTGGCGGATTCGAGCCGGTCGTAGGAGGTGAGCCGGACTCCGGGTGCGACGGGCCGTGAGCCACGGGCGGTCTCGATGCCGTCCTCGTCGACCACGGGCTCGGAGCCGCCTTCGGCGTCGCTCGCGGGCGGGGGTGCGATGGGCCGCAGTATGTCGGAGGTGTCACGCGGCGGCGGGTCGGGACTGGAGTCGGCGGCGGCGGGAGTGATCGCTCCCGCCACCAGCGCGGACAGCGTCGCGAGCAGCGCGACGGTGTGTCTTGCTCTTCCAATGCCCACAACTTCTCCTGGAGTCCGGCTGGTTGAGCACGTAGAAAGCGCTGTCGGCGGACAGCATCGCGGCCCCGGTCCCTCCGCACCAGAGGGTGCGGGGAACGCACAGGAGAACAGGGGCCGACGCGATTTCCCGGCATCTTCGCGCACCCGGTGCACTGCTTCGGCGTCACCACACAGACGTCGGCGAGGCGTTGCTCCGACCGGACGCCACGGCCGCGGCCGACACCCCGTCACCTCGCGAAAGAAATCTGAAACAATTCACCATGCGAGACGATTTCCCGGCCGCATTGACGTGACCGGATACCGCTGACATTCTCGGTCCCGTGAGTCAAGCCGAGATTCTCGTTTCGCGTCTGCACGTCGATCTTCGACGGCACGCCAGCGCACTCTGTGCCGCCGGCCGCTGAGACATGCGCTGCTGACCTCTCCCCGCAGATGCCCTGCCATCCCTGATCTCCAGGGACTCCGGCCGGGCTGAATCGGCGTCCCGGGGCTGCATCCCCGCACCCCTCCCGGCTCGCGGTCGTCACGGGCTTCGCCGCCGCCACCGGCTGCCCGAATTCTCATTTCCACCCCGACGGGTCCATGGCGCCGCCCTGCGTGCATTCAATTCGCCATTCCCGTCACTCACCCTTTTCCCGTAGCCACTGAAGGAATTCGACGTGCATTCCACATCCCGACGCACATTTCTCGCACTCACCGGCCTGACCGCGCTCGCGGCCGCCGGCTGCGGCACGGCGAACGGCAGCGGTGCGCGGAACACCCGGACCCTGCGCTACCAGGGCTGGGCCGGTCAGGTGACGCCTGCCGAACTGGCCGCGGACCTCGGGTATCTGGAGGACCTGAAGCTCGACTGGGTGGGCAACACCATCAGTGGCCCGCAGGACATCCAGTCCGCCGCTTCCGGCCAGGTCGACTTCGGTGGCGCGTTCAACGGTGCCGTCGTCAAGCTCGCCGCCCGCAACGCCCCCGTCAAGGCGGTCATCAGCTACTACGGCTCCGACAAGGAGGCGTACAGCGGTTACTACGTCGCAGCCGACAGCCCCGTACGGTCCCCGCGCGACCTGATCGGCAAGAAGGTCGGCATGAACACCCTGGGCGCGCACAGCGAGGCGATGCTCGACATCTATCTCAGGAAGCACGGGCTGAGCCGCGCCGAGGCCGACCGGGTGGAGCGGATCGTCGTCCCTCCCGTGAACACCGAGCAGACCCTGCGCCGCGGGCAGATCGACGTGGCGGTGCTCAGCGGAATCCTGCGCGACAAGGCGCTGGAGAACGGCGGGGTGCGCAAGCTGTTCAGCGACTACGACCTGCGCGGGGCGTTCAGCGCCGGCACCTATGTCCTCACCGAGAGCTTCGTCCGCCGGAACCCGGAAACTGTGCGCACGTTCGTGACGGGGGTGGGCCGGGCACTCGACTGGTCCCGCAGCACACCGCGCGACGAGGTCGTGTCACGGATGACGGACATCGTGGGCAAGCGCGGCCGCAACGAGAGCGCCGACGCCCTGAAGTACTGGCGCTCCTTCGGGGTCGCGGTGCCGGGCGGCCGTATCGCGGCGCCCGAACTGCAGGTCTGGGCCGACTGGCTGACCGAGCGCGGCGACATCGAGCGCGGCCAGGGGGACGTCGAGTCTCTGTACACCAACGAGTTCAACGCCGGTGCCGGCGCCGCGAAGGGCCGGTGAACCCATGACCGCGAAGATCAGTTTCCGGGGCGTGGGCAAGACGTTCTCCGTCAAGGGCAAGCGGGAGGACGTCGTCGCCCTCGACGGCATCGATCTCGACATTGCGGCCGGTGAGTTCACGGTCGTCGTCGGCCCGAGCGGCTGCGGCAAGTCGACGCTGCTGGATCTGCTGGGCGGGCTCGCCCGGCCGACCACCGGAGAGATCCTGCTGGACGGTGAGCCGGTGCGCGGACCGGGGCTGGACCGCGGCATCGTCTTCCAGCAGTACGCGTTGCTGCCGTGGCGGACCGCTCAGGGAAACGTGGAGTTCGGCCTCGAGGCGACGGGTGTGCCGCGGCGCAAGCGGGCGGAGCGCGCCAGGGAGTATCTGGCGCTCGTCGGCCTCACCGGGTTCGAGGACCGGCATCCGCACGAGCTGTCGGGCGGGATGCGCCAGCGGGTGGCGATCGCCCGCAGTCTCGCCTACGACCCCGATGTGCTGCTGATGGACGAGCCGTTCGCGGCGCTCGACGCCCAGACCAGGGAGTCGTTGCAGGACGAACTGCTGCGGATCTGGCAGCGCACGGGCAAGACGATCGTGTTCATCACGCACGGCATAGACGAGGCGGTCCGGCTCGGACAGCGTGTCGCGGTGCTCACCTCGCGGCCCGGCCGCATCAAGGAGGTCGTGCCGATCCGGCTGGGCGACCCCGGACCCGACGAGGACCCGCGATCCGGGCCGGAGTTCGCGCACCACCGCCACCAGATCTGGAGCCTGCTGCGCGACGAGGTCAGCAGGGCCCAGGAGCAGGAGAGGGAGATCGCGGCGTCATGAGCAGCATCACCACCGAGAAGACGACGGCACCGGCAACCCGTCCCGGGGTCACACGGGCCGCACCCGCGCCTGCCGTGCCCAAAGGGCCCTCGCGGGCGTCGCGAGCGTTCCGCGGCACGGGCCGCGCCCTGCTCGGCGCCCTCACCCGCACGGCTGCGATTCTGCTGCTGCTCGCGGTGTGGGAGGCCGCGCCGCGGGCCGGTCTGGTCGACCGGACGTTCCTGCCACCGTTCTCCGAGGTCGCCGTCGCCTGGTGGCAGCTGGCGCAGGACGGGCAACTGGCCGAGCACACCTGGGCGAGTCTGGGCCGCTCGTTCACGGGGTTCGGACTCGCGGTGGCAGTCGCCGTGCCGCTGGGCCTGCTGATCGGCTGGTACCGGCCGGTGGCGGACCTGCTGGGGCCGCTGCTGGAAGTGTTCCGCAACACGGCAGCGCTGGCACTGCTGCCGGTGTTCGTGCTGCTGCTGGGGATCGGGGAGACGTCGAAGATCTCGATCGTGCTGTACGCCTGCACGTGGCCGGTGCTGCTCAACACGATCAGTGCGGTGCGCAGCGTGGACCCGACCCTGCTGCGGCTGGCCAGGTCGATGGACCTGCCCGCGCCGCGGATCTTCCAGAAGGTGATCCTGCCGGCGTCCGTGCCGTCCGTCTTCACCGGCATCCGGCTGGCGGGCGCGGTGGCGATCCTCGTCCTGGTGGCCGCGGAGATGGTCGGGGCGAAGGCCGGTCTCGGCTATCTCGTCAACGCCTCCCAGTACAACTTCGCCATCCCCGAGATGTACGCAGGGATCATCACGATCTCCGCCATCGGGGTCACGTTCAACCAGCTGTTGGTGGCCCTGGAGAGGCGTTTCACCTCCTGGCGCACCCCGACCGGAAACTGAGGACCGTGCCATGCCCGCACCATCCCCGCGGCAGTTCCATCTCAATGCGTTCCTGATGAACGCAGGCCATCACGACGCCGCCTGGCGGCATCCGCGCACCGAACCCGAACGGGTCACCGATCTCTCGTACTTCCAGGAGCTGGCGCGCACCGCCGAGCGCGGCAGACTCGACTCGCTGTTCCTCGCCGACGGTCTCACCGTGTGGGGCAACGCCCGGTACAACGCAGTCGGCGGTTTCGAACCGCTGACCCTGCTGTCCGCGCTCGCCGTCGCCACCGAGCACATCGGGCTGATCGCCACCGTGTCCACCACGTTCAACGAGCCGTACCACGTGGCCCGCAAGTTCGCCTCGCTCGACCATCTCAGCGACGGCCGGGCGGGGTGGAACATCGTCACCTCCGGAAATGTCGCCGAGGCACGCAACTTCGGCCTCGACGACCATCCCGATCACGCGCTGCGCTACGAGCGTGCCGCCGAGTTCGTCGATGTGGCGAAGCAGCTGTGGGACAGCTGGGCGGACGGGGCGCCCGTCGTCGACCGTGCCCGCGGCGTGTACACGGAGGAGGGCGCGGTACGGCCGATCGGGCATCGCGGCACCCATTTCCGGGTGGACGGGCCGTTGAACGTGCAGCGTTCGCCGCAGGGCCATCCGCTGCTGGTGCAGGCCGGTTCGTCGGAGGACGGCAAGGAGTTCGCCGCGCGGTACGCGGAGGCCGTGTTCACGGCACAGCAGACGCTCGCCGACGGCCAGACCTTCTACAAGGACCTCAAGTCCCGGCTCGCGAAGTACGGCCGGCACGGCGACGAGCTGAAGATCCTGCCGGGAATCTGCCCCGTGATAGGTGCCACCGAGGCGGAGGCACGTGCCCTGGAGACGGAGCTCACGGAGCTTCAGGTGCCCGAGTACGGACTGCAGCAGCTGTCCGGCATGCTGGGCACCGACCTCACGGGACTCCCGCTCGACGGCCCGCTGCCCGAGCTGCCCGGCGAGGGCGCCATCAACGGCAACAAGTCCCGCTTCACGCTGGTCGCCGAACTGGCCAGGCGCGAGGACCTCACCATCCGGCAGCTGATCGCGCGGCTCGGCGGTGGGCGGGGCCACCGGGTGTTCGCCGGTACGCCCGAGCAGATCGCCGACCAGCTCCAGGAGTGGTTCACCGAAGGCGCGGCCGACGGATTCAACATCATGCCGCCCCATCTGCCGGGCGGGCTCGAGGACTTCGTCGACCACGTCGTGCCCCTGCTGCAGCGCCGCGGCCTGTTCCGCACCGAGTACACGGGCCTCACGCTGCGCGACCACTACGGACTCCAGCGCCCCGCGGGCCGTACAGCCGTGCCTGCCTGACCGCAGCGCCACCACAGTTCCGGACGGACATCACAAGAGAGGTTTCACCATGACCACCACCGGTTTCGACATCCGCCGCGTCGGAGGCCGTATCGGCGCGGAGATCCTCGGGGTCGACATCTCGCGCGAGCTCGAACCCGCCGTCGTCGCCGAGATCAGTGCGGCGCTCGTCGAGCACAAGGCACTCTTCTTCCGTGGCCAGCAGCTCGACGACGCGGCGCAGATCCGCTTCGCCTCGCTCTTCGGGGAGTTGACCACCGCGCATCCGACCGTCCCGTCGGTCGACGGGCAGCCGAACATCCTGCCCGTCGACGGCGACGAGGGCATCCGCGCCAACCAGTGGCACACGGACGTCACGTTCGTACGCACTCCGCCGAAGGCGTCCACGCTGCGCAGTCTCGTCGTGCCTCCGTACGGCGGGAACACGCTGATCGCGAACTCGGCAGCCGCCTACCGGGATCTGCCGGACGCGCTGCGCGAGCTGGCCGACCGGCTGTGGGCCGTGCACAGCAACGCGTACGACTACGCCGAGCCGAAGACCGAGAAGGCGGCGGAGCACCGGCGCCGGTTCGTGTCCACGAAGTACCGCACCGAGCATCCGGTGGTGCGGGTGCACCCCGAGTCGGGTGAACGCGGCCTGTTCATCGGCGGGTTCGCACAGTCGCTGGTGGGCCTGTCCGCGTCGGAGTCCCGTGACATCCTGCGCATCCTCCAGTCGTACGTCACCCGCCCCGAGAACGTGGTGCGCTGGACGTGGGCGCCCGGCGACCTGGTGCTGTTCGACAACCGCATCACCCAGCACTACGCGCCCGACGACTACGGCGACCTGCCGCGTCTGCTGCACCGGGTGACGGTGGCCGGAGATGTTCCGGTGGGGGTCGACGGCAGTTCGAGCCGGGTGCTCGAAGGGGGCGAGGCGAGCCACTACACGCCGGCGGCGGCCTGATACGACGACGGAGCAGCCGGGCCGTCACCGGCCCGGCCGCTCCGCGCGGTACTGCGAAGGGTCAGCTCTGGGCGCCGCGGCGCTTGCGCGCGGCCCACATGATGCCGCCGCCGGCCACGAGGACCACGGCAGCCGCGCCCGCGATCAGCGGGGTGGAGCTGGAGGAGCCGGTCTCGGCGAGGTCCGGCGTGTCGGTGCTCGGCGCGGGCGCGGGGGCCGACGCGTCGGAGCTCGGGGTGTCGCTGGGCGTGCTGCTCGGCGTGTCGCTGGGCGTGGCACTCGGAGTCGGCTCGCTCGGCGTCGGCTCGCTCGGCGGCGTGGAGGGGCTCGGGGACTCCTCCTCGCAGACCGGGGCGGTCTTCGTCTCGTCGCGGTTGTACTTGTCGCCGTCGCTCGCCTTGAGGACGAGGCGGACGGTGACCTCCTTGTCGTGCTCGGGCAGTTCGAGCGTGCGGCTGAAGTCGTTGCCGAACGACTCGGTCGGCAGCAGGTCCTTGCCGTCGACGGTGACGGTCACGGTGTTCTGCGAGTCGCGACCGTAGTTGGTCAGGTTCAGGCTGACCTCGTCGCAGGTCACCGACCACGTCGGGGTGTGTGCGACGGCCGGGGCGGCAGCGAGTCCGGCCCCGAGGACGCCGGCCGCGGCGGCGGCTATGAGAGCCCCCGAACGCAGCCGCGTTCTGTTGTTTTCTGTCACTGATTCCTCCACGAGAGACACGCCACCACTGCTGGCGGTGCGCGCACCCTACCGCTGGGGCATCAGTGGTCCTCCCCCGCCCCACCCCTACACGGGTGGGGCGGCTCAAAACGCGTCAGTCTCCGGAGCGTTCCTTCTCTCTCGTCCAGAAGGGCAGAACGAACCAGCACAGGACGAACCACACCACCATGGCCACGACGAGCCATGCGGCGTCCGAGTTGTCGATCACGACCCGCAGGATGAGCAGCAGGGCGGACGCCATGGTGCACAGCAGGAGCACCAGCCCCAACCTCGTGAGGCGCGATGCCCACTCCACGGTCTGGGGCTTGAGGCGTTTGCCGGTCAGCATGCGGTGGAAGGAGACCGGCCCGATGAGGACTCCGGTCGTCGCGGCGCCGAGCAGCACGGTCACGGTGTAGATGGCACGGTCGGTCCCCGACAGTTCGGCGAAGCGTGGCTGAAAGGCGACGGTGAGCAGGAATCCGAAGAGGATCTGCACGCCCGTCTGGGCCACGCGCAACTCCTGGAGCAGATCGGCCCATTGGCGGTCGGCCCGCTCCTCCTCGGTCTCGTCACGTCCGCGGCGGTTGTCGGATTCGCTCTGTTCCATCATCGGGCTCCCTCGGCACGGTGCAGCGCCCGACCGCATCCAACGCTCCGCGCGAGTGCGGTCATGGATTCACCATCGCTTCCGCGACTAGGAGGCGCACGGCAGCGGCGATCGACTCGGCGTCGATGCCCGCGGCGTGCAGTTGCTCCGCTGGGGTGGCCGATGCGGGGACGCCCCTGACCCCGAGCCGTACGAGCCGGGGCACGGGCCGGCCGTCGGAGAACACCTCGGCCACCGCGTCACCCAGTCCGCCCTCGGGGTGATGGTCCTCGACGGTGATCAGGCAGCCGGTGTCGTCGGCGGCCGTCTGGAGCGTGGCCGTGTCCACGGGCTTGACCGAGTAGGCGTCCACGACGCGTACGGCGATGCCTTCGCGTTCGAGCATGCGCGCGGCGGTCAGCGCCTCGTGCACGGTGATGCCGGCGGCCACCACACAGGCGCGGTCGCGTTCGGAGCTGCGCAGCACCTTGGAGCCGCCGACGGGGAAGTCCTCGTCGGGGCCGTAGAGCACGGGCATGTCGGACCGGCTGGTGCGCAGATAGCTGATGTTCGGCAGATCGGCCATCGCAGCGACGAGCCGGGCGGTCTGCGGTGCGTCGCAGGGGTAGAGCACGGTGCTGCCGGGCACCGCGCGGAACATCGCGAGGTCCTCGAGACCCATCTGCGAAGGCCCGTCCTCACCGATGGCGACTCCCGCGTGGGAGCCGACGAGGTTGATCGAGGCCCGGCTGACCGCGGCCATGCGGATGAAGTCGTGTGCGCGGGTCAGGAACGCGGCGAAGGTGCAGGCGAAGGGGACGTAGCCGCGTGCCGACATGCCGACCGCGGCGGCCACGAGCTGCTGTTCGGCGATGTAGCACTGGAAGTAGCGCCCCGGGTGCTCCTCGGCGAAGTACTCGGTGCGTGTGGAGTCGCCGACCTCGGCGTCGAGCGCGACGACGTCGGTGCGCGCGGAGCCGAGTGCGGTGAGCGCCTGCCCGTACGCGGTGCGGGTGGCCACTTCGTCGCCCGTGTCGTACACCGGCAGGTTCAGTCCGCCGCTGCGCCGCGCGTGCAGGACCCGCACGTCGGGCGGGGGCGCGACCGGGATGCGGGCGGACCGGACGCCTCCGAGTTCGGCGATGGCCGCCTCGGCGTCCGGCAGCGGTTTGCCGTGCTTGCCTTCCTGGTCCTGCACGGCGGCTACGCCGCGTCCCTTGTCGGTGGCGGCGAGCACGGCGGTGGGCCGGCCGGTCGTGGCGGCGGCGTCCGTCAGGGCGGCGTCGACCGCGGCGGTGTCGTGCCCGTCGATGCGCAGGGTGTGCCAGCCGAATGCCTCCAGCCGACGCGCGTAGGCCTCGAGGTCCCGGCCGAAGCGGGTGGGCCCGCTCTGGCCGAGCCGGTTGACGTCGACGATGAGCGTCAGATTGTCGAGGTGCTCGTACGCGGCGTGTTCGACGGCCTCCCAGACGGAGCCCTCCGCCATCTCGCTGTCGCCGGAGAGCACCCAGATCCGGTAGGGGATCTGGTCCAGTTTCCGGCCGGCGAGTGCCATGCCGACGCCGATCGGCAGGCCCTGTCCGAGCGATCCGGTGGCGACGTCCACCCAGGGCAGGCGTGGTGTCGGATGGCCTTCGAGGCGGCTGTCGCGCTTACGGAACGTGAGCAGTTCGTCCTCGTCGATGGCGCCCGCGGCCCGGTAGAGGGCGTACAGCAGGGGCGAGGCATGTCCCTTGGAGAGCACGAGCCGATCGTTTCCGGGGTGCTCCGGCCGGGAGAAGTCGTACCGCAGATGGCGTGCCAGGAGCACGGCGCCGATTTCGGCCGCGGACATCGAGGACGTCGGGTGCCCCGAGCCTGCGGCGTCGGCCGCGCGCACGGCGTCGACACGCAACTGCTGTGCAAGTTCCGCCAGTTGTTCGTCCTGGGCAGAGGGGGTTCGCATCTCGTCGCTCCTTGGTGTCGAGGGCGCGATGTGCGCGCGGGAGCGGTGTGCGAGTGCCCGCGGAGCCGGCCGTCAAACCGCGCTGCCGCGGGCTGCCGCCGCGCACATCCGGGCGGTCGTGTCCGCCGGACACGGCAGGTCACTCGTAGTTGCGGTCCCGCTGCGCGTCGACGACCGGCGACTGTGGGGGCACCACGACGCGGCGGCGCTTGGCGATGCTGGTGAAGGTGGCGACGCCGATGAGGCCGACGGCCATCAGGATGAGGCCCACCACGTCGAGGTTCGCCCCCTCGACCTCCCAGTCGGTGGCGAACGTCAGTATCGCCCCGGCGGCGATCAGGATGATGCACCCGCCCAGACCCATGCGACTCACCTCAATCTGTCGGTACTCTGCGCCGGCCTGTCGGTTGGTCGCGTACCCGACCGAGGTACGGACATGCCCGCGGATAGGGCACGGAGTGCAATGGATCAAGAGCGGTCCGGAGAGGGCAAGGTCACAGCCTTCTCCTCTGCTGCACCTTTGTGCCGCTGGCCTAGCATCTGAGCATGACGGTCCTCCCCGATGACGGGTTTTCACTGGCCGCCGAGTTCCCGGATGCGACCCATGAACAGTGGCAGCGCCTGGTCGACGGCGTGCTGCGCAAAGCAGGCAAGGACGCCCAGGGCACGGCGGCCGAGGACGCACTGTCCACGGCCCTGGAGGACGGGATCACCACCCGTCCCCTCTACACGGCCCGTGACGGTGCGCAGGTATCCGGTTTTCCCGGCTTCGCTCCGTTCACCCGGGGTGGCAGGCCGGAAGGCGGCTCGGGGTCCGGCTGGGACGTGCGCCAGCGCCACGACCGGCCCGATCCCGCGCGTACGAACGAGGCGGTTCTCGCCGATCTGGAGAACGGCGTCACCTCGCTGTGGCTGACGGTCGGTGCGGGCGGGGTGCCCGTCGACGCGCTCGGTACTGCGCTGGAGGGCGTACTCCTCGATCTGGCTCCGGTCGTGCTCGACGCGGGCGCCGAATACGAGGCGGCGGCAGAGGCGTTGCTGCGCCTGTACGACGAGCGGGGGGT
Organism: Streptomyces sp. NPDC043812; assembly: GCF_056436245.1. Lineage (NCBI taxonomy): Bacteria > Bacillati > Actinomycetota > Actinomycetes > Kitasatosporales > Streptomycetaceae > Streptomyces > Streptomyces sp. NPDC043812. The sequence continues at coordinate 7,722 of NZ_JBWKCY010000023.1, read as the reverse complement.
GGCCCCGGGGGCCGCGCTCGGCAATCTCGGTGCCGACCCGTTCGGGCTCGCGGCACGCACGGGCGGTTACGACGGTCTGGACGCCCGGATTGCCGCCGCGGCCTCGCTCGCCGCGCGCTGTGACGCGTCGTACCCCGGTCTGCGTGCGGTGACGGTGGACGCGCTGCCGTACCACGAGGCGGGCGCGACGACGGCGCAGGAGCTGGGCTGTTCTCTTGCCACGGGTGTCGCCTGGCTGCGGGAGCTGACCGCGGCGGGCCTCGGCGTGGACGCGGCCTGCCGGCAGCTGGAGTTCCGTTACGCGGCCACTGCCGACCAGTTCCTCACGATCGCGAAGCTGCGCGCCGCGCGCAGGCTGTGGTCGCGCGTCGCCGAGGTGTGCGGAGCGGCCGACGGCGCAGGGGCGCAGCGTCAGCACGCGGTGACGTCCTCGGTGATGATGACGCGCCGCGACCCGTGGGTGAACATGCTGCGCACCACGGTGGCGTCGCTGGCCGCGGGCGCGGGCGGGGCCGACTCGGTGACCGTGCTGCCGTTCGACCACGCACTGGGACTGCCGGACGCGTTCGCCCGCCGTATCGCGCGCAACACGTCGACGATCCTGCTGGAGGAGTCGCACATGGGCCGGGTCGTCGATCCGGCGGGCGGCTCCTGGTACGTGGAGCAGCTCACGGACGAGCTGGCGGGCGCGGCGTGGGAGTGGTTCCAGGAGATCGAGCGTGCGGGCGGCCTGGTGGCCGCGCTGCGCGACGGGCTGATCGGCGAGCGGATCGGCGATGCGTGGGACAAGCGCAGCCGGAAGCTGGCCGCGCGGCGTGAACCGGTCACCGGAGTGAGCGAGTTCCCGCTGCTGTCCGAGGCGTCGGTGAAGCGCGATCCCGCCCCGGTGCGGCCGGCCGGCGGTCTGCCGGTGGTGCGCCGCGACGAGGCGTTCGAGGCGCTGCGGGCCCGTTCGGACGCGCATCTTGCCGCGACGGGTGCCCGGCCGAAGGTGTTCCTGGCGGCGCTGGGTCCCGCGTCGGCGCACACCGCGCGGGCCACGTTCGCGGCGAACCTGTTCCAGGCGGGCGGTATCGAGCCGGTGCACGACCCGGTGACCGTGGACGCGTCGTCCGCAGCGGCGGGGTTCACCGCGAGCGGGGCGCGGGTGGCGTGCATCTGCTCCGCCGACGCGCTGTACGCGGAGCAGGCCGGGCCGGTGGCCGAGGCGTTGAAGGCGGCGGGCGCGCTGCGGGTGTTCCTCGCCGGCCGTCCCGGAGAGCAGCGTGAGACGTACGAGAGGGCGGGAGTCGACGAATTCGTCGTCGCGGGCGGCGACGCGGTCGCCGTCCTTACTTCCGTCCTCGACCGGATCGGAGTGGCGTGATGGGCATCCCGGATTTCGCGGGAATCGAGCTGGGTCCGGCCGCGGCCGGACCGGCTGACGAAGATCAGTGGCGGGCGGCGGTCGAGGAGGCCGTCGGCAAGGACACGGGCGATCTGGCCTGGGAGACGCCCGAGGGCATCCCGGTCAAGCCGCTGTACACGGACCGGGATCTGGAGGGCGTGGACTTCCTGTCCACCTATCCGGGCGTCGCGCCGTTCCTGCGCGGCCCGTACCCGACGATGTACGTCAACCAGCCCTGGACCATCCGGCAGTACGCCGGTTTCTCCACGGCCGAGGAGTCCAACGCCTTCTACCGGCGCAATCTCGCGGCCGGTCAGAAGGGTCTGTCGGTCGCCTTCGACCTGCCCACGCACCGCGGGTACGACAGCGACCATCCGCGGGTGACCGGCGACGTCGGCATGGCGGGCGTGGCGATCGACTCGATCCTCGACATGCGGCAGCTGTTCGACGGGATTCCGCTGGACCGGATGAGCGTGTCGATGACGATGAACGGCGCGGTGCTGCCCGTGCTGGCGCTGTACATCGTCGCTGCCGAGGAACAGGGCGTACCGCCCGAGAAGCTGGCCGGGACCATCCAGAACGACATCCTCAAGGAGTTCATGGTCCGCAACACCTACATCTATCCGCCCGGCCCCTCGATGCGGATCATCTCGGACATCTTCGCGTACACCTCGCAGAAGATGCCGCGCTACAACTCGATCTCGATCTCCGGCTATCACATCCAGGAGGCCGGGGCGACGGCCGATCTGGAGCTCGCCTACACGCTGGCCGACGGCATGGAGTATCTGCGGGCCGGTATCGAAGCGGGTCTGGACGTGGACGCGTTCGCGCCGCGGCTGTCGTTCTTCTGGGCGATCGGCATGAACTTCTTCATGGAGGTCGCCAAGCTGCGCGCCGCGCGCCTGCTGTGGGCGAAGCTGGTGAAGAAGTTCGACCCGAAGAGCCCCAAGTCGCTGTCGCTGCGCACCCATTCGCAGACGTCGGGCTGGTCGCTGACGGCGCAGGACGTGTTCAACAACGTCACCCGCACCTGTATCGAGGCGATGGCCGCGACACAGGGGCACACCCAGTCGCTGCACACCAATGCCCTGGACGAGGCGCTGGCGCTGCCGACGGACTTCTCCGCGCGCATCGCCCGCAACACCCAGTTGTTGCTCCAGCAGGAGTCGGGCACGTGCCGGGTCATCGATCCGTGGGGCGGCAGCGCCTACGTCGAGAAGCTGACGCACGATCTCGCGCGCCGGGCCTGGCAGCACATCGAGGAGGTCGAGGCCGCCGGCGGGATGGCCCAGGCCATCGACGCGGGCATCCCGAAGCTTCGGGTCGAGGAGGCCGCGGCCCGTACGCAGGCCCGCATCGACTCGGGCCGGCAGCCGGTGATCGGTGTCAACAAGTACCGGGTGGAGACCGACGAGCAGATCGACGTGCTCAAGGTCGAGAATTCGCAGGTGCGCGCGCAGCAGGTGGAGAAGCTGCGCCGGCTGCGCGCGGACCGCGACGAGGCGGCCTGTCAGGACGCGCTGCGCGCGCTGACCGCGGCCGCGGAGGCCGGTCCGGTGCGCGGCGGCGGCCTGGAGGGCAATCTGCTGGCGCTGGCCGTGGACGCGGCCCGCGCGATGGCGACGGTCGGGGAGATCTCCGACGCCCTGGAGAAGGTGTACGGCAGGCACGCGGGCCAGATCCGTACGATCTCGGGCGTGTACCGCAACGAAGCAGGGGAGTCGCCGTCCGTGGACCGCACCCGCGCCCTCGTCGACCGCTTCGAGGAGGAGGAGGGCCGCAGGCCGCGCATCCTGGTCGCCAAGATGGGCCAGGACGGGCACGACCGCGGCCAGAAGGTGATCGCGACCGCCTTTGCCGACCTGGGCTTCGACGTGGATGTCGGCCCGCTGTTCCAGACGCCGGCCGAGGTGGCCCGGCAGGCGGTCGAGGCGGACGTGCACATCGTCGGCGTCTCGTCGCTGGCCGCGGGGCATCTGACGCTGGTGCCCGCGCTGCGCGAGGAGCTGGCGGCCGAGGGACGCGAGGACATCATGATCGTGGTCGGCGGTGTGATCCCGCCCCAGGACGTGCAGGCGCTGCACGACGCGGGCGCGGCGGCGGTGTTCCCGCCGGGCACGGTGATCCCCGATGCCGCGCGGGACCTGGTGCACACGCTGGCCGGTTCGCTCGGCCACGAGCTCTAGGACGTCATGCCGCCGAAGATCGACATCGACGCCTATGTCAAGGGCGTGCGGGACGGGTCGCGGGCGTACGTCGCCCGTGCCGTCACGCTGGTGGAGTCCACCCGCCCCGACCACAGGGTGCTCGCACAGCAGTTGCTCACCGAGCTGCTGCCGTACGCGGGTGCCGCCCGGCGGGTGGGCATCAGCGGTGTGCCCGGCGTCGGCAAGTCCACGTTCATCGATGCGCTCGGATCGATGCTGACCGGACTCGGCCACCGGGTCGCGGTGCTCGCGGTGGACCCGTCGTCCACCCGTACCGGTGGGTCCATCCTGGGTGACAAGACCCGGATGGAGCGCCTTGCGGTGGACCCGGCCGCGTTCGTGCGCCCCTCGCCCAGCGCGGGCACGCTGGGCGGCGTCGCCAAGGCGACCCGCGAGACGATCATCGTGATGGAGGCGGCCGGCCACGACGTTGTGCTGGTGGAGACCGTCGGCGTCGGCCAGTCCGAGACGGCGGTCGCGGACATGGTGGACTCGTTCCTCCTGCTCAGCCTCGCCCGCACCGGGGACCAGCTTCAGGGCATCAAGAAGGGCGTGCTGGAACTCGCCGACGTCATCGCCGTCAACAAGGCTGACGGCCCGCACGAGCGCGACGCCAGATCGGCGGCGCGTGAACTGGCCGGTGCGCTGCGGCTCATGCATCCGGCGGATGCGGCGTGGACTCCCCCGGTGCTGTCCTGCAGCGCCCGCGAGGGGACCGGTCTGGACGTGGTGTGGGAGCGCCTGGATCAGCATCGCGCGGTGCTGGACGCGACGGGCCGCCTCGCGGCGAAGCGGCGGGACCAGCAGATCGGCTGGACCTGGGCGATGGTCAGGGACACGTTGGTGGACCGGCTGCACCGGCACACGGCGGTCCGGGAGCTGGCGCCGTCGGTGGAGCAGCAGGTCCGGGAGGGGACGCTGACCGCGACGCTGGCCGCGGAGCGCATCCTGGAGGCCTTCGCGCGTCCCGAGTAGGGCCTGTTCCCACGTGGGCGCCGTCCTCGCGGGCGGGGCGGCGGCCTCCGGTGCCGAACCGCCGGTCGCCGACATGCCCGAGCAGCTGTGCCGCTGCTCGGGCATGTCGGCGCCGTTCCGGAATGCTCAGACCTTGGCGGGGATCCGCTCCTCCTTCTCCGTGGGTGCGGCGTCGGTGAGACCCAGCCGCCCGTGGACCGCGCGCAGCTGCCTCGGCGCGTACCAGGCCGTGCGGCCCAGCAGGCGCATGGCTGCCGGCACGAGCACGCCGCGTACGGCGACCGCGTCGATGAGGATCGCCAGACCGCTGCCCAGTCCGAACATCTGGATGAAGCTGACGTCGGCCGTGCCGAAGGCGAAGAAGCTGACCGCGAGCAGCCCGGCTGCCATCGTCACGATCCGCCCGGTGTGCGAGAGCCCGCTGGTGACGGCGGTCTCCGTGTCGGCGCCCTTGTCGTGCAGCTCCTTGATCCGGCTCGTCACGAAGACCTCGTAGTCCATGGACAGGCCGAAGGCGATGCAGAACATGAGCACCGTCATCGAGGTGTCCATGGGCTGCGGTGTGAAGCCGAGCAGGGAGGACAGGTGGCCGTCCTGGAAGATCCACACCATGACGCCGATGGCCGCGGTGAGGCTGATGGCGTTGAGGACCAGCGCGCGCAGCGGCTGGACCACGCTGCCGGTGAAGAGGAAGAGGAGCACGAACGTGGTGCCCACGACCAGGCCGATGGCGGCAGGGAGCCGGTCGGCGATCGAGTCCTTGGAGTCGACGAGCCGCGCGTCGGTGCCGCCGACCAGTGCCTCGGTCCCCGCGGGCGGATCCACCGCCCGCACGTCCTCGACCAGGTCCTGGGCCTCGCCCGACTTGGGGGTGAGGTCGGTGACGACGGTGATCCGCTCGGCGTCGGGCCGGCCCAGTGCGGCGTTGGCGGGCCCGGGCGGGGTGGACGTGCCGTCGCTGAATGTGCCGGCGGACGTCTCGACCCGTACCGCGCCGTCGAGTTGTGAGAGGTCGGTGGCGTACGAGCGCAGCTCGGCGGGGGCCACGGGCCCGGTCGTGACGATCTGCACCGCCGACTCGTCGCTGCCGGCGAAGTCGCGCTGCACCGCAGTGGCGACCTGCCTGCTCTGCGCGGTCTCCGGCAGCACCCGCTCGTCCGGCGTGCCGAAGGTGACGCCGAGCAGCGGACTCGCGGCGAGCAGCAGGATCGCGAGGACCGGCAGTGCGGTCAGGGCGGGCCTTCGCATGACCGTGCGGGCCAGGCGCCCCCAGAAGGGTGCCTCGGCACTCCGCACAGTCTTCGCCCAGGGGAGCCGGCCCTTGTTGACCCGGTGGCCGAGCACAGCGAGCAGTGCCGGGATGACGAGCAGGGCGCTGACGGCGGAGATGGCGACGACGCCGATGCCCGCGTAGGCGAAGGAGCGCAGGAAGAACTGGGGGAAGACCAGGAGCGCGGCCAGTGCGGCGGCGACGGTCGCCGCGGAGAAGACGATGGTCCGCCCGGCCGTCCGTACCGTGTGCCGGAGTGCTTCGGGGACGTCGGCGCCCTCCGCGAGGTGCTCGCGGAACCGGCTGATCATGAGCAGGGCGTAGTCGATGCCCAGGCCCAGACCGAGGGCGGTCGTGAGGTTGATCGAGAACACCGACACGCTGGTCATGCTGCCGATCAGATAGAGCTCGGCGAAGGTGCCGACGATCGCGATCAGCCCGATGGCGAGTGGCAGCAGTGCGGCGACGACGCTGCCGAAGGCGATCACGAGCAGGATCAGGATCAGCGGTACGGCGATCATCTCGGCCACCATGAGGTCCTTGGCGACCTGGGTGGGTACTTCGTCGCCGACCGCGGCCCCTCCGCCGGCCCGCACGGTCAGCCCGTTCCGGTCGCCGGTGTACTCGTCGATGACCGCCGAGGCGTTCTCGCCCTGCTCGGTCTCGTCGCCCTTGATGTGGGCCAGTACCAGCGCCTCGTTCCCGTCCCGGGAGGTCAGGGCGGCGGAGCCGGTGTCCCAGTACGAGATCACGTTGGCCACGGTGGGTTCGCCCTTGAGCTCCGCGGTGAGGGCGCGGCCGGCGCGCTCGGCGGCCGGGGAGGCGATGTCGCCGTCGTCGGCGCGGACCAGCAGGACCAGGTTGCTCTCGCCGCCGAACTTCTCGTCGATGAGTGTCTGGGCTCGGGCCGAGGGGGCGCCCGGATCCTCGAAGCCGCCGCCCAGGAGCTTGCCGAACGCCCCGAAGCCGATGGCCCCCATGGCGACCACGGCCACCACGGTCAGTGTCAGTACGAGTCGGCCCCGGTGAAGGGCCAGCTCGGCAATGCGGTCGAACACGGTGATCGCCTCCGATGTTTACGCCGTTAACATCGACGATGACACAGGATGTTAATGCCGTCAACATCGGGCAGGATGGGGACATGGGATCGATCACCGGCGGCAAGTCCCGCTACCACCACGGCGACCTGCGCAACGCGCTGATCGAGGCAGCCGTCGAACTCGCGGCGGAAGGCGGCCCCGAGCGGGTCGTCCTGCGCGAGGCGGCCCGCAGTGTCGGGGTGTCGCCCACCGCCGCGTACCGCCACTTCACCGGCCAGGGAGATCTCCTCGAAGCCGTCAAAGTCCGCGGCCAGCAGGCACTCGCCGTCTCGATGACCGAGGCCGTGCGGATACTCCCCGGACTGGACGACCCCGGCGAGGAGGCCGTACGCAGGACGGAGGCGATAGGGCGCGGGTACGTCCGGTTCGCGATCGAGCACCCGGGGCTCTACCGCACCGCCTTCTGCCGGACGCCCGGGGTGGACAGCAGCGACTTCACCGGCCTCGAGGCTCCCGACGCCGGGCCGGAGTTCGCCGCGTTCGTGCTCCTCTCGGAGGCACTCGACACCCTGGTGGCAGCGGGCCGGATGCGGCCGGAGAACCGGCCTGCGGCCGAGGTCGCCGCATGGTCGGCCGTCCACGGCGTCTCGCTGCTGATCCTCGACGGCCCGCTCGCCCGCCTCCCCGCGGACGCCCGCGACGCGGTCGTCGAACGCACCCTCACCACGATCGTCGCGGGCCTCACCCGCTAGTGACCTGAGTCGGAGATTCGTCGTTGGTCTGGTGTGACTGATGCGAGTCGTCCTGGGCCGAAGATCCCACCGGTGGTGCTGAGTGATGTCG